>DATKSV010000109.1:0-21122 GCA_035531535.1 Candidatus Nanopelagicaceae bacterium
ACGAACATGTTCTGGAACTGGGCCGCCAGCTCCGAGGCCAGTGACCGCCGATTGACGGAGGGGAGGACGTTCGCCCCTGATGAAGTCAGACGAACCCGGGCCTCAGAGACCGTGAGGCCTCGCCTGGAACTCTTGAGCGAGCCGAAGACCGCATCCTGAGACAGCGACTGCGGCGCGGCCCCGGAGCGGGCGCTGGTACGCGGCACACCGTCTGTGGGGGCGATGGAGGGCGGCGTAAGAACCGGTCCCCCGCTGGAGGTCAAGGCCCGGTTCCACCGGATCTGGACGTCGCCAAAATTCGGGACAACGGCGGTTGACTACTTCCGGCCCCAGGATCCGCGCCGGGCCGAGGGTCGATGTCAGCTGGGCGGCGCCCCCAGGGCGAGGTGCCAGGGCGCTCGGCGCGGACCGCCTGCCCCGGTCGTGGCCAGACCCCCAACCCCGTTTGCCCCCCTTTTGCTCAGGGCTTGCAGCAATGACCATTCATGCTAAGCGACCGGGCGCGATTGACAACACTCGTTGGCTTGGCGCGGGGTCGCCTCGGGGCGACAGCGAAGCAGCTGGGGTGACCTCCCTCAAGTTGATCCGACGCCGCCCAGGGCCAGAGGCTGGCCCCTGTCGGACCAGCGTCTGGCCAGCGCCTCCCGGCCCCTCTGGCGCCGTCGCCAGTCGGAGCAAGAAGGAGCTGGGATGTTATTTTCATGCCCTTCCGCAAGTGCCCACGTAGAGGCGGCGCTGGCGTCTATGATGCCCTGCATGCGGGTCGCCACCTGGAACGTCAACTCGCTGGCGGCACGACTGCCGCGGGTGCTGGACTGGATTAGGCGGCATGACCCTGACATCCTGCTCCTGCAGGAGACCAAGTGCTCAGACCAGGCCTTCCCGACCGCCGCATTCGCCGAGTTGGGGTACTTTAGCGCTCATCACGGGGAGGGCAGGTGGAATGGGGTCGCTATCGTGTCCCGGCAGACTCCGGCCGAGATCGCCACTGGCCTCGCTGTGCCGGCCCCCAGCGGGATGGCTGAGGCCCGTTACCTGGACGCCAGCTGCGATGGGATGCGGGTGGCCAGCGTCTATGTCCCGAACGGCAGGGAGGTCGGCCACCCCTACTTTGACTACAAGCTGCGCTGGATGGCGGCCATGCGAGAACGTCTGCTGGATAACCAGGCCGGCGGCCACCCGCTGCTCCTGATCGGCGGAGACTTCAACGTCGCCCCGAGCGACAGGGATGTTTACGACCCCGCCGCCTTCGCCGGCGCCACCCACGTCAGCCAACCGGAAAGGGACGCCCTCGACGCCATCCTGGCGACCGGGCTACAGGACCTTGCCGGCCGGGACTCCAGCCAACCCGGGTTCACATTCTGGGACTATCGGCAGGGTTTCTTCCGCCGTGGCCTGGGAATGCGGATCGACTTCCTGTTGGCGGCCCCGGCGCTGGCCGCGCGGCTCGACCGGGTTTGGGTGGATCGAGAGGAAAGGGGCGGAATGCGCCCCAGCGACCACGCCCCGCTGGTAGCTGAGCTGACTTAGTCAAGCCCCGTCCCGGGGGGCGGGCGTCTGGCGGTTCGCGCTTCCTCGGGGACCGCGACCGCGGCGCCTGCGGAGCCCTCAACCAGGAGCGGTGATGAATCCCTTGGCGGCCAGAAGTTCGGCGTTCAGGAGGGCCGCGCCAGCCGCTCCGCGCACCATGTTGTGGGAGAGCACCGTGAACTTCCAGTCCTGCACCGGGCAGGGTCTGACCCCTCCCACCACCACCGTCATGCCCGAGCCGGCGTTGCGGTCCAGGCGAGGCTGCGGTCGGTCGCGTTCGGAACTAAGCAGGATCGGCCGGGACGGGGCACTCGGCAAACCGAGCCGTTGCGGCTCGGCGGTGAAGCCGCGAAGGGCCTCCTCCACCTCCCCCTGGGATGCGGTCCTGGCCAGCCGGACCGAGACGGACTCGGTGTGCCCATCCAGCACTGGCACCCGGTTGCACTGAGCGCTCACGGTCATCTCCGCGGCCACAAATTCGGACCCGTCAAAGGCGCCCAAGATCTTCCGGGGCTCGGCTTCGAGCTTCTCCTCCTCACCCCCGATGTAGGGGATGACGTTGTCCTGGATGGCTCCGGCCGAAACCCCGTCCAGCCCCGCCCCGGAGATGGCCTGCATGGTGACCACCTGGACCGCCGCCACCCCGAAGGCATCCTGCAGAGGCTTGAGTGCCATCACCAGGCCGATCGTCGAACAGTTGGGATTGGTGACCATAAAGCCGGAACCGAAGCCGCGCCGGTGGCGCTGCCCGGGAATTGCCGCCGCGTGCTCCCAATTGACCTCAGGGATCAGCAGGGGGACGTCCTCGTCCATGCGGTGGTTGCGGCTGTTGCTGATCACCGGGAAACCGGCCCTGGCATACGTCTCCTCCGCCGCTCCCGCGACCGAAGCGTCCAGCGCCGAGAGCAGGAGATCGCACTCCAACTCCTGGTCCAGGTCCTTGACCACCAGCTCCCCGGCGGCCGCCGGCAGGGGTGACTCCAGCCGCCAGTTGGCGGCGCTCGAGTACAGCCTTCCAGCCGAGCGGCCGGAAGCTACCACCTCGGCCAGATGGAACCAGGGGTGGCCCTCGAGCATTGCCACCAGGCGCTGCCCGACCGCCCCAGTAGCCCCCAACACCCCGACTCGTAAGGTCCTCACAAGAGCTTGAGTTTGCCAGGAATGGTCCCGGCGCCGCCGGACCGAGCCAGAATCACCCTAGGTGCGGTAAAGTGTGCAATCGTGGAATCGGCACCGCTGTTGGGAGACATCTCTTGGGAGACCTCCTTTGCGTTTGGCCATCGGCCCGGGTCGGCCCGCTCAGTGATGAGCGCGCGGCCGACGGTGGCCAGCAGCCGAATGCGACAGCGTGCCTCGGGGGACACGCTACTCCGGCTCTAGCGCACTTGCGCTAGCTCCCCCGATCGACTTCCCGGTGCGCCTCCTGGTTCGCGCACCCAGCGGAACGGATCGAAACCCACCTGTCACATCAGAGGAGCTATCAAGGCCATGAGCCAACTTTTTCAACTGCAGTGCCCCCAATGTCGACGCTACTTCGGCAATGGGCCGCTCACCATCTGTGAGGAGTGCTTCAGCCCCCTGGAGATGAGCTACGACCTGAGCTCCATCGGGCGCCTCATCGACCGTGCCACCATCGAGAGTCGGCCTCATAACATTTGGCGCTACGCCGAACTGCTGCCGGTCGCGCCCGAGCACCGATCCGGCCTGCCGGTGGGGTTCACACCCCTGCTGGAGGCGCCCACGCTGGCCGGACGGCTGGGGATCGATGGCCTCTATCTCAAGAATGACTCAGTCTGCTTTCCCACACTCTCCTTCAAGGACCGCGTGGTGGCGGTCGCGCTCGCCCAGGCCAAAGCCTTCGGCTTCGAAGTGGTGGGCTGTGCCTCGACCGGCAACCTGGCCAATTCGGTGGCTGCCCAAGCGGCGCGGCTCGGGCTGGAAGCCTGGATCTTCGTGCCCTCGGACCTCGAGCCGGCCAAGCTGCTGGCAACTGCGGTGTACGGCGCCCACCTGGTCCGCGTTGACGGCACCTACGACCAGGTGAACCGGCTTTGCGCGGAGATCGCAGAGACGCGGCACTGGGGGTTGGTCAACGTCAACTTGCGCAACTACTATGCCGAAGGTTCCAAGACAGTCGCCTACGAGATCGCCGAGCAGCTGGGGTGGAAGCTTCCTGACAACGTGGTGGTGCCGATGGCCGGTGGCGCCCAGATCACCCGGATCGCCAAGGGCTTCTCCGAGCTGGTGGAGCTGGGTCTGGTGCCGGAGAGTCCGGTGCGGATCTTCGGCGCTCAGGCCGCTGGCTGCTCGCCCATCACCACCGCGGCCCAACAGGGGGTGCTTGAGATCGTGCCCCAGCAGCCAGCCACAATCTGCCATTCCCTGGCTATCGGGAACCCGGCCGACGGCTACCGGGCTCTCCAGGTGATCGCCGCCAGTCACGGCTTCGCGGAGGACGCCACCGACCAGGAGATAATCAGGGGCATCAGGGTGCTGGCCGAGACGGAGGGAATCTTCGGTGAGACTGCAGCCGGGGTCACCGTGGCGGCCGCTGGCAAGCTGATCCGAGACGGCCGAATCAAGAGTGGCGAGACTACCGTGCTCTGCATCACAGGCAATGGCCTGAAGACCACCGACGCCCTGGTGGCGGATCTCCCATTGGGACCCGCTGTGGCCCCCAAGCTGGCCGCTTTCGAGGCCAGCTTGGAACGACTGGCCGTGCCCGCATGACCTGCGGCCCGCGCGGGTCGGGTAGTCAACTGGGCCTCCGGAGGCAGCCGCAGGGTCCGGTTGGCCCAGCCGGCAGAATCTCTTCCGCACCCCAAGCTGGCGGGGCCCAGTCGCCCACCTCCACCCGGCCGCTATGAGCCGTGCCGCAGCGCGAGCCACGGTGCCGGCCACATCAGCCAACCTTGGGCCGGCATTCGACTGCGCGGCCGTCGCCCTCGATCTCCACCTCACCGTCGAGGCAGAACCATTGGCGGGGGGGGAGTTCGAGGTCGACTACCGCGGGCCGGATGCAGAGGCGGTGCCGACCGATGGGTCGAATTTGATCTGCCGCGCCATCGCCGATTTCTGCTCCCAGACTGGCACCCCAGTGGATGGGCTTAGGCTCCGGGTCGATAGTGGCATCCCGATCGGAGTCGGACTTGGCTCCAGCGCCGCCGCCATCGTGGCCGGACTCCTGATCGGCCAGCAGCTGGCAGAGGTGCCCTTGGACGCGCCGAGGCTGCTGGCGCTGGCGACCTCCATTGAGGGCCACCCCGACAACGTGGCCGCCGCTCTCCTCGGAGGGCTTGTGGTGGCGGCTGAGATCGGCTCGCAGGTGGTGAGCCGGAGGATCGACGTTCCAACCGACCTGCTGTTCGTGGTGGTCACCCCCCAACAACCCATGCCAACTGACCTTGCCCGCGCCGCCCTCCCTGAGGGCTACCCGCGGGCCGATGTGGTCCAGAACCTACAGCGCGTGGCGCTGCTGGCAGCCTGCGTGTTCTCGGGGGAATTCGACCTTTGGCCCCAGCTGTTCGAAGACCGCCTTCATCAGCCTCAGCGAGCTGGTCTAATCCCCGGCCTTTCCCAGTGTCTGGAGCTCGACCATCCGGATCTCCTGGGCGTATTCCTGAGCGGAGCGGGGTCGTCCGTGACCGCGATCGCACGCCGCTCGGGAGATGCCATCGCTCAGCTCCTCCGGGAGCGCTTCAGGGCGGCGGGTGTGGCCAGCCAGAGCCGGGTGCTGCGAGCGGCGAACCTGGGCGGGCTGGCCAGCATCCCCAAGCCGGGGGGGCAGCCGTGAATTCGACGTCGCGCCCCCGACTTGACGTCTTCAAGTTCGGCGGCACATCCCTTGGAAGCGCCGAGCGGATCGCCCACGTGGCCCAGCTGGTGCGGCGCCAGGCCGCTGTAGGCCAGGTGGTGGTCGTGGTCTCAGCCATGGCGGGTGTCACCGAGGACCTGGTCCGCGCCGCCGGTGCCGCCAGCCGGCACGAGACCGAGATCTGGCAGCGACTGGGAGAGCGGCTACACGAAAAGCATCTGCAAACTTGCCGGGAGCTTCTGTCGGGCGAGGAGCTCACCTTGGCGGAGGCTGCCGTCGCCACCGCCAGCAGCACCTTCACCGACTTCTGCTCAGGCTTCTCGCTGGTCAACGAGGTGACCCCCCGGTCCTTGGACTCGCTCTCCAGCCTGGGGGAGCTCCTGGCGGCGACCATCGTGGCCGCGACCCTGCGCGGAGTGGGGCTGGCCGCTGAGGCGATCGACGCCACCCAGCTGATCGTGACCGACGATCACTTCGGCAACGCGTCGCCTCTTCTCGAGCCCAGCCGCCAGCGGATCGCGGACGGTCTCGGCCCTCGACTTAGGGATGCGATCACGCCTGTCGTGACCGGATTCCGAGCGGCCACGGAGGACGGCCTCTGCACCACCCTGGGCCGGGGCGGCTCAGACTACAGCGCCACCATCTTGGGTGCGCTTCTGCCAGCCGACGAGATCTGGATCTGGACCGATGTCGACGGCATCCTGACCGCCGATCCCCGGCTCGTCGCCTCCGCCCATGTGCTCCCCGAGGTCTCTTATCGGGAGGCCATCGAGCTCTCCTTCTTCGGCGCCAAGGTGCTCCACTCCAAGTCCATTGAGCTGCCCCTGCGAACCGGGATCCCGGTGTGGATCAAGAACAGCTTTCGGCCCGAGCAGCGCGGCACCCGAATCGCCCACACCGCGGCCGGTAGACCCGGGGTGCGGGCGGTCGCCCACACCGCTGAAGCTCACCTCTTCACAGTCAGCGGCGCGGACGGCTTCCCCTTCACCAGGCTGGCAGCGGCGACCTTCAATGCCCTGGAGGCGGAGCGGGTCACAACCTTGATCGTGACCCAGTCATCGGCCGAGAACGTGCTCTGCTTCGCGGTCGGGAGCCGGGAGGCCGCCCGGGTGCAGCGGCGGCTGGAGAAAGAGCGCGGCCTCGCCGGTAGCCCGCTCCTCGCCATCGAGGTGACCCCCAAAGTGGGTATCGTGGTGGCCGTGGGAGAGGCCATGAAGGGGACGCCTGGAATAGCCGCCCGGTTGTTTGGCGCTCTCGGGAGCCACGGGATCAACGTTAGGGCGATCTCCCAGGGATCCTCCGAGCTGAGCGTGTCGGCGGCGGTGCAGGCATCCGACCTGCCCGCGGCGGTGGGCGCCATCCACGAGGAGTTCGCGCTGTAGGGCGTCGCATGGCCATTTCCCACCTGCGCTGCTTGAATTCAGCCTGCGGCTCCGAGCAACCCCGGAGCACCACCAGCTACGCCTGCCCCAACTGTCAGGGGCTGCTGGAGCTGACCTATGACTTCCCCTCGGTCCAGGCCCCGGAGTGGCCTCGGCTCTGGCAGCAGCGCCTGGGACCCAGCCCTGGCCGCGAAGGCAGCGGGGTTTGGCGCTTTCGCGAGCTCCTGCCGCTGTTTGATGACAGGGCGCTGCTCGTCTCTCTTGGGGAAGGCAACACCCCCCTGATCGACGCTCCCAGGGCTGCCCAGTGGGCGGGTGTCAGGACCCTCTCCGTCAAGCATCAGGGCGCCAATCCCACCGGGTCGTTCAAGGACTTGGGCATGACAGTGTGCATCACCGAGGCGCTCCGACTGGGAATTGGGGTCGTGGCCTGCGCCTCCACCGGCAACACTTCGTCGTCGATGGCCGCCTACGCGGCCCGCGCCGGGATGAGGTCCCTGGTCTTCGTGCCCCAGGGCGCGGTTTCCGGGGCCAAGCTGGCCCAGGCCATCGACTTCGGGGCCCAGGTCGTCGAGACTGGGGCCAACTTCGATCAGGCGTTCAGGCTGCTGCGTCAGATGTCCGGGGAGTTGGGCTTGTACCTGGTCAACTCCATAAACCCCTTCCGCCTGGAGGGGCAGAAGACAGTCGTGCTCCAACTCCTAGAGCAGCGCGGCTGGCAGCCCCCCGACTACATCGTGCTGCCCGGGGGCAACCTCGGCAACGTTTCGGCCGTGGGCAAGGCGCTGGCGGAGCTTTTCGCGCTCAACCTCATCACCAGGATGCCGCGCCTGGTGGTGGTGCAGGCCGCAGGAGCCAGCCCTTTTCACCAGATGTGGCGCACTCGGAGCGATCAAATCTCGCCCGTGCCGGAGCCGGCCACTCGGGCCACCGCGATAAGGATTGGCAACCCCGCCAACTGGCCGAAGGCGGCGCGGGCGCTGGCGCAGACCGAGGGGATGACCGAGGCCGTGACCGACCAGGAGATTCGAGCCGCCAAGGCGGAACTGGCCCAGGGAGGGATCGGCTGTGAGCCGGCGTCGGCGGCCACTCTGGCCGGGGTCAGGAAGCTGCGGGAGTCGGGCGACATCGAGTCAGAGGCCGATGTGGTAGCCATCTTGACCGGGCACCAGCTGAAGGATCCCGACTACATCATGGAACACGTCGGGGGGGGCGGCATGTTGCAGGTGGCGCCCACTCCGGCCGCGATCCGGGGCGCCCTCCGGGACTGGACCTGAGCCGGCAGCCGGTCAGGTGCGCAGATAGGACGCCCCGTTGATGTCCAGGATCGAGCCGCTGGCAAAGGCCGCTTGGTCGGAGGCCAAAAACACGATTGCGGCCGCCACCTCCTCGGGCTGGGCAATCCGGTTGAATGGACTCTGAGATCGGATCTCGGCCCCTCGCGGACGTTTCATCTCCTCATTCGACATGTCGGTCGCGACCCAGCCCGGAGCGACCGTGGCGACGGAGATGCCATGTGACCCCAGCGCCAATGCCAGCGACTGTCCGAAGGCATTGAGGCCGGCCTTGCTGGCCCCGTAGCCGGGCTGGCCTGGCTCCCCCCGAAAGGCCCCGCGCGAGGAGACGTTCACGATCCGCCCACCCCTACCCAGCATCTGGCGGGCCACGAAGTAGGTGACGTAGGCGGCGGCGCTGAGATTGACCGCAATGGTGCGATCAAAGGCCGCCCGCCAGCTGTCGAAGTCCATCTCCGTGAGATCGTGGAGCAGGCTCGTCCCCGCGTTGTTCACAAGCACATCCACCGCCCCCAGGCCGGCCACCGCGGACTCGACCACCTGGCGTGCCGTGTCCGGGTCGGCGAGATCTCCACCCACGACCAGATGCCCGCTCCCTGCCAGTTCAGCGACCAACTCCTGGGCGAGCGGCTCCGAATCCCGGTGGTGGACCGCCACCCGGTCCCCCTGGGCCGCAAACGCGAGGGCGGTGGCGCGCCCGATGCCTCGGGAGGCTCCCGTGACCAAGACTCCTCGCCCGGCCACGGTCATGCCCTCCCACGAATTGAAGGCACCAAGGCCAGCGCGGCTGGCGAGTTCCGCCGGGCTCGACTGCCGTGGCGACCGGGGATCACTGACCCAGCCGCTCCGCGCACATGGACTCCAGGTGTTCCAGCGGCACCCGCACCTGCGCCATGGAGTCACGGTCGCGAATCGTGACCGCGTGGTCCTCCAGCGTGTCGAAATCGACGGTTACCGCCAAGGGGGTGCCGATCTCGTCCTGGCGCCGGTAGCGCTTCCCGATCGACTGGGTGTAGTCGTACTCGGTGGCGAACCGGCGACGCAACTCCTGCTCCACCCTCCGGGCGACCTCGGTCAGCTCGGGCTTGTTGGAGAGCGGCAGCACGGCAACCTGGAAGGGCGCAACCTGGGGGCTCAGGTGCAGCACCACCCGGGTCTCACCCCGCACCTCCTCCTCGTCGTAGGCCTCGAGCAGCAGGGCCAGGAAGGTCCGGTCCACGCCCACCGACGGCTCCACCACGAAGGGCAGGAAGCGCTGCCCGGTGGCCGGGTCGGTGTACTGGAGGTCCTTGCCGCTGACCTCCTGATGGCGGCGCAGATCGTAGTCACCGCGGCGGGCGATGCCTTCCAACTCCGCCCAGCCCCAGGGGTAGAGGTACTCGATGTCACTGGAGGCGAGCGCATAGTGCGCCTTCTCCCCCTCGCCGTGGGGCCTCAGACGCAGGTGCTCCGCCTTGAGCCCCAGGCTCTGGTGCCAACGGATGCGCTCCGCGCACCAGTAGTCGAACCAGCGGGCATCCTCACCGGGGGTGCAGAACCACTCCAGCTCCATCATCTCCAGCTCCCGGAGCCGGAAGACGAAGTTGCCGGTCGAGATCTCGTTGCGGAAGCTGCGCCCGATCTGGGCGATTCCGAAGGGCATCCTCTGCCGGGAGGTGCCCAGCACGTTCTTGAAGTTGACAAATATCCCCTGGGCCGTCTCGGGACGCAGATAGACCACCGCACTCTCGTCCTCCACCGGGCCGATGAAGGTCTTGAACATCAGGTTGAATTGACGCACCGCGCTGAGCGGCCCGCCGCAGTTGGGGCACCGGTCACCCTGGAGGTGGTCAGCGCGCCAGCGTTGGTGGCACTCGCCGAGGCAGTCCACCAGCGGGTCGCTGAAGTTGGCCAGGTGGCCGGACGCCTGCCAGACGGTCGGGTTCATCAGGATCGCCGCCTCCAGGCCCTCGACGTCGTCGCGCAGGTCCACCATCTCCCGCCACCAGAGGTCCCGGATCCGCCGCCGCAACCGCACCCCCAAGGGGCCGAAGTCATAGACGGCGTTGATGCCACCATAGAT
Source organism: Candidatus Nanopelagicaceae bacterium (assembly GCA_035531535.1). Lineage (GTDB taxonomy): Bacteria > Chloroflexota > Dormibacteria > Aeolococcales > Bog-877 > AG-12. Next base: position 10,084 of record DATKSV010000109.1, read on the forward strand.
CTCACTGCTCTGGAACACGAAGCCCCGCCGTTTGCACAGCGAGACCAGGGTCTCCAGCCGGTTGGCGGCGATCTCAGCCATCAGGACCTCCAGCGGCTCCCACCCCGAGCGCGGGGGAACCTGAATTCGTGCGAATTCGCTAATTCTATCTGCGGCTGGCGCGGGCCAGAACCGCCCGCCCGAGCTGCCCCCGGCCCGCGTGGGTCATGCCGAACCTGGTTGGGGGCCCGTCGAACGGGCACTGGTAGCATCGGTTTCGTGCTCCGACTCTACGACACCCTTTCCCGTCAGGTCCAGGAGGTCACGCCGCTGCGGCCCGGGCACCTGTCGATGTACAGCTGCGGCCCCACCGTCTATCGGTCAGTTCACATTGGCAACCTGCGCACCTACCTGATGGCGGACTGGATCAAGCGCATCGCCAAGGCCCAGAGCTGGGAGGTGCGCCATGTCAAAAACATCACCGACGTCGGCCACATGCGCCAGGAGATGGCCGAGCGCGGCGGCGACAAGGTGATCGCCGCCGCCCTGGCAGCGGGACGCTCTCCCCGCCAAATCGCGGGCGAGTTCGAGCAGGAGTTCCACGAGGCGGAGGCCAGGCTCGGGATAGAGCCGGCCGATATCTTCCCCCGCGCCACCGACCACGTCCCCCAGATGCTTGACCTGATCGCCAAACTGCTCGAACGGGGCCTCGCCTACCGGGCCGGCGGCAGCGTCTACTTCGACACCACCGCCTATTCCAGCTATGGGGCGCTCTCGCGCAACTCCCTGGCCCAACTGCTGGTGGGGGTCGGCGCAGAACCCGATCCGGCCAAACGCCATCAGGCCGACTTCACCCTCTGGAGAGAGGCCGACCCCGACCGCCAGCTGATGGTCTGGGAGAGCCCCTTCGGGAGCGGGTTCCCGGGCTGGCACATCGAGTGTTCGGCCATGTCGATGACCTACCTTGGGGAGCAGCTCGACATTCACACCGGCGGCGTCGACAACATCTTCCCCCACCACGAGGACGAGCTGGCTCAGAGCCAGGGTGCGACGGGACGCCAGTTCGTGCAACTTTGGGTCCACGGGCAGCACCTTCTGGCCGATGGCATCAAGATGGCCAAGTCATCCGGCAACGTCTACACATTGGATGACCTCCAGGAGAGGGGCTTCGACCCGCTCTCGTTCCGGTTCCTCTGCGCCACGGTGCGCTATCGCAGCCGGCTCAACTTCACCTTGCTGGCGCTGGCAGCCGCCGAGCGGGGCCTACAGCGCCTGCGCCATCTGGCTGCCTCCGACGGGGGAACCGCCGACGAACGAGCCGCCGAGCAGCTGTTTCAACGCGTGCGCGCCGACCTGGAGGCTGACCTGGACCTGCCCCGGGCGCTGGCCGATCTCTTCGCGTACGCCAGGGATCAGCGCCTCACGCCCGCCACCCGAGCACTGGGCCTTAGACGCAGCGACCAGCTCTTGGGCCTGGGACTTGACATGGCCCCCGCCCCGGCGCCAGAGCCGGGCGGATGGGAGTCGGTGGCCCGGTCTCGCGAACGCTCGCGGGCGGCACGGAATTTCCCCCAAGCCGACCAGGAGCGGAGCTCGCTAGTAGGCCTCAAGGTGGTGCCGGAGGACTCGCCAGGACGCACCAGCTACCGGCGGGCGACCGCACTCGACCGACGCCGCGGGCTCATCTCCTCACCACTGGAGGTTCCCGACCGCCGCCCGGAGACGGACCAGTTGGAGCTCTCGGTAAGCCTGGTGGTGGAGGGATACCCGGCCGACGTTAGCCGCTGCCTGGACAGCCTGCTGGCGCACGCCGGTAACCATCAGATTGAAATCCTGGTGGTCGACAACGATGCTGACGAACAGACCTCTCGGCTGCTGCAGCGTGCCGCCGTGGAGCATGCCCAGATCAGGGTCTTCCGAGCCGACCATCGGCTGGGAGAGGGCACCGCCCGCAACGTCACGGTGCGAGCTGCGGTGGGTGAGGCTTTGCTGATCTTGGACACAGGGGTTGAGGCCGAGGGCGATTACGCGGCCCCCATCCTGGCGGCACTGCAGGACCCCACCGTTGGCGCCGTGGGCCGGTGGGGGGCTCGCAGTTCGGACATGCGCGAGTTCTTCGACTCCGAGGAGCTAGATGTCGACGCCATCGACGGCTACTGCCTGGCCTTGAGACGCCACCGGTTCAGCGAACTGGGTCTGCTCGATGAGCGCTTCCGCTTCTACCGGATGCTCGACTTCAACCTGTGCTTCAGTCTCCGGGCATCGGGGCTCAGCCAGCGCCGCCTGCCCGACTTGCCAATGGTGATGCACCAGCACCGCCTCTGGGAGGACACCGATCCGGACGAGCGGGAGCGGCTGAGCCGGCTTAACTTCCGGCGCTTCTTCGACCGTTGGCACCACCGGCCCGACCTGCTCGTGGCTGGCACATCGAACCTCAAGCCCAACTGACCTGCCGGCTAGCTCAGCTAATTTCGGCCAGCACCCGGGCCGACTTCAAGGGCCGGTCCAGATGATGCTCGAGATGGGCGACCAGGATCGTCTCAACTTGGTCACGGAGCTCAGCGGTCCAGCGTAGGCGGACGACCGTTGCCTCATCCGCAGCCGCCATCCGACGTAACACCCGCAAGGTCACCGCGGCGCACGGCACGGCCAGGTCCGGCCCCGGGACGCACCCGCCCTGGACCACGCCGCCGAGACTGGGGACGAACATTCCGGCGCGGTCCTGGAGCGCCTCGCCGCAGCTGACGCAGCGGTTGAGGTCGGGTAGATAGCCTCCGACCGCGGCCAGGCTGAAGGCCGCCAGGGCCAGATCCAACCTGGGATCGCGGCCGGGGCTGGCCAGGCGGGCTGCCGCCTCCGCCAAGATGTCGTAGACCCGGGCGTCGGGATGGCCATCCTCAAGGGTGGCGTCGACCAGCTCGGCCAGGACTCCAGCACAGGCCAGTCTGACCAGATCGATGGCGGCCGGCGAGCCCCCCAACTGGCGGGCCTGGGCCAGCACCGCCAGGTTGCGGCCGGGGATCAGCATCATCTGCGAGCGTGCCAGCAGGTCCAGGCCAGCCCCGTTGCGAGCCTTCGCCCGGCGCACACCGCGGGCCAGCACACTCAGCTTGCCATGGTCTCGGGTCAGCACCACCAGGATCCTGTCGGCGTCCCCAAAGGTGCGCCGGCGGAGCACCAGACCCTCGTCCGCGAAGCTGGCGGGCAAAAGCCTACGGCTTGGGAGAGAGCGCGGCCGCGGCCTGAGCATCGGTGGAGGCGCTCTCCTCCACTTCGAAGGGACGGTCCCGGGTCAGACGCACAGTCTGAATCGCCCGGCGATGAATGGACTCGACCGTGATGCTGACCCCGTCGCCGGCGTCGACCACGTCACCCACGGATGGAATCCGACCCAACAAGGAGTAGACCAGGCCGCCCACCGAGTCGAAGTCCTCCCCTTCAAGATGGAGGTGCAGCAGGTCGTTCACGTCATCCAGGCTGGCTGACGCCGTCAGCATCGCCACCGACGGGGAGAGCAGCTGGATCTCCTCTTGCTCGGCTAGGTCGTACTCATCGCGGATCGGCCCCACGATCTCCTCCAAGACGTCCTCGATCGTCACCAGACCGGCGGTCCCGCCGTACTCGTCGACCACGACCACCAGGTGGATCTTGGCCAGCTGCATCTCCTGGAGGAGCTCGCCAAGTCGCTTGGCCTCGGGCACGAACGTTGCCGGGCGGGCCAGCACGGCCACACTTGCGGGCGCCGGGCCCCCCAGGACCCGGGCCCGCAGGAGGTCCTTGGCATAGACCACCCCGGTTATGTTGTCTATCGTCTCCTCATACACAGGGATGCGGCTGTGGCCATGCTCGAGCACGGTGGCAATCGCCTCCTCAAGGGAGGCATCGGTGGCCAGAGCGACCATCTGCACCCGCGGCACCATCACCTCCCGCACGGGCTTGTCTGTCATCTCCAAAACCCCGTGGATCATCTCCCTCTCCTCCTCCTCCACCACCCCTTCCTGGGAGCTGGCCGAGACCACCGCCTTGAGCTCCTCCTCAGTCAGGAAGGGGGTCCGCCGCGCTCCCTTACCAGGGAGCAGACGGGTCAAGAGGGATGTGATCCAGGTCAGCACGTGCACCAGAGGCCCGAGTATCCGGGTCGCCACGGTGACCGGGCCGACCAACGCCCGAGCCACCTGTTCATTGTGCTGGAGGGCATAGGCCTTGGGCCCAATCTCGCAGAAGAGAAGCACCAACAGCGCCAGCAGCAGAGCCGACCAGAAGGCGCCCCCATTGCCAAAGCGCTGAGCCGCCAGCAGAGTGGCTGACGTTGAGGCCAGCACCAGCGCCAGGGTGTTGGCCACCAGGATGGTCCCGAGGTAGCCGCCGGGGTCGGAGTGCAACCGGTCGATCATGGCCGCGCGGCGGTCTCCTTCGTCGCGCTGAGCCCGAACTCGGATGCGGCTGACCGAGGTGAGCGACGTCTCGGCCGTCGCCGAGGCGGCGGCCAGTACCAATGCCGTGACCAGAACCGCGATCAGCCAGCCGGTCACGAGCCAGCCCTGACCGCTGGCGAGGTCGAGGCGCGGGCATGCCGCGCTCCCCCCTTGGGTCGGCTCAAGGGAGTCATCTTCCACCTCCCGCGACTTGGTTCGGGAAGGCTCCGACCGGGAAGTGACCTATTCGACCTTCGAGTGAGCCAGGGCCCATCGTTCGTTCGCAGTCTAACAGTCGGCCGGACTCAGCGGAACAGGGCCGAGACGCTCCGGCCTTCATGGATCCTGACGATCGCCTCGGCGATCAGCGGGGCCACCGAGACCTGGGCGACCTTGGGGTTCTTGGCGGCCTCTGGCGAGAGCGGGATGCTGTCCGTGACCACCACCTCATCGACGAAGGCGTCCGCCACCCGCTGCAGGGCGCCGGCGCTGAGCACTCCGTGGGTGGCCAGCACATCGACAGAAACCGCCCCCTCGTCCCGCAGCGCCTTGGCGGCGCCAGCCAGGGTGGAAGCGGTGGAGATGAGATCATCGACCACCACGCAGCGGCTGTCACGCACGTCGCCGATCACGTTGAGCACCTCGATGTCATCGTCCCGAGGACGCCGCTTGTCGATGATCGCCAGAGGGGACTCCAGGAGTCGGGCGATGGCCCGGGCTCGAGCGGTGCCCCCCACGTCCGGCGAGACCACCACGATCGGCTCGCGCCCATGTCGAGCCCGAATGTGAGTGGCCAGGATCTTGCTGGCGGTGAGGGCATCGACCGGGATGTCGAAGAAACCCTGAATGGCCTCCGCGTGGAGGTCGAGGACGATCATGCGCTCGGCTCCGGCAACCTGGAGAAAGTTGGCCATCAGTTTGGCTGAGATCGGATCGCGGGCCCGGGTCTTCTTCTCCTTGCGCTGGTAGCCGTAGTAGGGCAAGACCGCGTTTATGCGAGAGGCGCTGGCGCGCCGGAGCGCGTCGAGGATCACGAACAGCTCCATGTAGTTGTCATTGACCGGCGGCGAGGTGGGCTGAATCACGAACACGTCGTGTCCGCGCACGGACTCCCCGATGCGCACATCGAACTCGCCGTCGGCGAACCGGGTTATCTCCATCGGCGCCAAGGGAACGCCCACCTCCTCGGAGATCCGCCGACCCAGCTCAGGGTTGGCGGTGCCGCACAGGAGCATCAGCGGCCCGTCGGAACCCCTCATTCTTCCCCCTCCCCACGAACTTCAGCGACCGGTCGTGCCCGGGGCCGGCGCCTGGCGACCCAGCCCAGGATATTTCGCTGGGGAGCCCGCGCCACCGCCAGAGCGCCCGCGGGCACGTCGCTGGTAACCACCGATCCCGCGGCCGTGTAGCCGCGGCTGCCCACCCTAATCGGTGCCACCAAGATGGTGTCGCTGCCCAGCCTGGCTCCATCCTCGATCACGGTGCGATGCTTCCTCTCCCCGTCCCAGTTGGCGGTGATGCTGCCGGCGCCGACGTTGACGTCCTCCCCCAGCTCCGAGTCGCCGACATAGCTGAGGTGAGGTATCTGGGACCCCGCCCCAACTCGGCTTCGGACCACCTCGTTGAAGGTGCCCAGATGGCTGTCAGGACCCAGCTCAGACCCATGCCGCACTCGGTTGAAGGGCCCCACGTCAACCCCGGGGTCCAGCTTACAGCCGCGGAGATGGGAGCGTCCGACCTGGCAGCGGTCCCCGACTTCGCAATCGTGCAGTTCCGCGAACGGACCCAGCACACACTCGGATCCGATCGTGGTCTGGCCCCCCAGCACGGTTCCAGGATGGATCACGGTGTCGACCCCGACCCGGACGTCACAGTCCACCCAGGTGGCTCCAGGGTCGACCACGGTCACTCCCGAAAGCATCAGGCGACGCAGGGTCCTCGTTCGCATCACCGCCTCCACGGCGGCCAACTGAACTCGGTCATTGACCTGGAGCCCTTCGAGCTGGTCCTGAGCTGCGACGGTGACCGCGCCGGCCTCCATCGCCTGCGGGGCCCAGCTCAGGTAGAGCTCACCCTGGGCGTTGTCAGTGGGGAGCCCGCGCAGGGCCCGCTCCACTGCCGGCAGATCGAAGACGTAGGCGCCCAAGTTGACCTCGGCCGGCCCAGCCACGGCCGGACCGTCCGCCTCCTCCACGATCGCCCGCAGTGTTCCGTCAGGCCGCCTCGATATGCGGCCGAAGCCGGTTGGATCAGCCATGGTCGAGGTGAGCACGGACGCGCCCGCCGAGCTGTCGCGAAACGCCTCTGCCAGCCGCTCCAGGCTTGCCGCGCGCAACAGGGGCATATCTCCGGCCAGCACCAGCACTGGGGCAGTGCGGGGCAATAGCGGGATGGCGGCGAGGAAGGCTCCCCCGGTCCCGGTGGGGCTCGCCTGCAGGGCCACCTCGGCCCGCCCCTGAAGATAGGTCAGGAGGTCTGTCTGCGCGGGCGACGCGACCACCACCGGGTCCCCTGCGCCCACCTCGCGGGCCAGGCGCAGGAGGTGCTCGATCATGGGCAGCCCGCCCACCTCGTGCATCACTTTGGAGCGGGCCGAGGCCATCCTGGTGCCCCGCCCGGCAGCCAGCACCACCACCTTGATCCCGGCCACGCGGCCCTCAGGCAATCGGCCACCTCCGCTCACTAGTGGACAGGTCTCTCGGGAGCCCGCCTGCAACTCGTGCCGCCACCACCAGCGACGCTCCCTCGGGGCTTGTCAGGCGCAAAGCCATCAGCGGCCCGGAGTATAGCAACGGACCCACCGCCGTCCCGGGAGCGGGGATCTCGGTCGCCTACACCTTGGTTGGCCGGGAGCTTTCCTTGATCAACCGGTAGTGCTCGCGCCACACCAGCCGGTGCAGCCCCAACCAGCGCGGCAGGTCGCGGAGCCCCGGAATGAAGGGCACCAGCAGCAGCAATGTGGTCAGCAGGCCCACGGTGAGCACGACCAGCAGGTCGGCGTTGCCGGCACTGCTATAGGGCGGGATCTGGTACCAGAGGGTGAAGAGCCAGAGCCAGGACTGGCCCGGATACCGGCCCGTCTCGTTCATCATCCCCCATTGGCTGCCGGTTAGGTTCTGAGCCGCGGCCAAACCGGGCAGGTAACCGCCATCCCCCATGAAAAGCAACGGTTCGGTGTAGTTGACGTCATAGAACTTGCCGCTGTGCATCAGGAGCGAGTCCAGGGCTCCAGCCCTGGCGTCAGCGAGCAGCGCCTGCATCATCACGTTGACCGGCCCGTAAGCACCCGTCTTCACCACCACCAGCTGGTGGTTCACCCGGGCGTGCTGGAGAGCCGCGGCGTAGGAGGTGAGCCACGCCTGCTGCTGGCTGACGGGGGCCTGCTGGTACTGGCCGAGCGCGGCGACCAAGGCGGGCCTGCCTACGCTGGCGAGCTTCAGGGGAACGATCACATAATCCTGGGGCGCCTCCACCGGCTGGTGGACTCCGGCCCATAGCTGTGGTGCCAGCGGGCCCAATGTCTGCACCGAGGTCCCCTCGGCAGAGGCCTCCTTCTGGTCCAGGCCATCGGCATCGATGTTGTAGGGCGGCCCGTAGTCAGCGCTGATCGTGCTTCCCTGCAGCTCCGCGGTGGCGGTCTGCATGAAGTCGAGCGGGGCGGCGTGGGCCCAGGTCTGGATGGTGACAGGAGGAACGTCTGGCGAGGCGAGCACGAACGCGAGCGCGAGAACCGCCACCAAGATCACGACCAGCGCGACTGAGATCTCCTTGACCAGGTCGTAGGGAGCAGTGGGCACGCCTCGGTAATAGGTGGCTTGGTCGATCTTGGATCGCTTCATGAGGCGGCCTCGTCAGGTGGTTTGACCACCCCTCTCATCCGCACCAGGACCACGTGGAAGGCGACCAACCCGACCACCAGGACGGGAAAGAGCAGGACGTGGAGGCCATACATCTGGCCAAAGTTGAGCACGTTGAAGAAGGCGCCCGCACCGGTGGCGTTGATGGCGTCCTTGGCATTCACCGCGATCCATTGGGAGTCGAAGTTGGACTGCGAGACGTAGCCGGTGAATGCGGTCACGATAGCGATCAGGAAGATGACCACCCCCACCATCCAGGTGGCGGCCCGCCCGTCGCGCCAGCCCTGGGCAAAGTACTGGCCCCAGAGATGGAGGACCATGAAGATGAAGAACATCTGCACGCTCCAGAAGTGGACGCTGTTGAAGAAGAGGCCCTGGGGTGATACGTGCCACCACTGGGGGCCGAAGAAAGCCAGCACCACCCCGCTGGCCACCACCAGGACCAAAGACGCGATGGCGACCACCCCGAAGATGTAGACCCAGGAGCCCACGTAAGCGGGCTCCCGGTCCGGGAGCAGATGCTCGATGGGAAGTTCGCGCTGAATCAACCGGCGCAGGAAGACCGTCCAACTGCGGCTGGTCTCATCCGGATCAATCCCGCCGGGCTGAGGCTCAGCGGTCATGGTCGCGGTCCTGGTAGCTGCGCCGACGGCGGGCACGCCCCGGGAAGGGCACGAAGATCGCCGCGGCAAAGAGCACGATCATGAAGAGGATCACTGCCAGGTTGGGCAGCGAGATCAGGATGAAGCCCCAGTGCAGATAGGGCGCCGGTTGGTTCACCAGATACCTCCGCAGCCGGAGAGGTCCGGCTGCAGCTAGACGACATCACCGGGGCACCGGCCCGGCTCCCAGCCACTGTAAACCGACCGCAGCGTGGTTTCAACCGTGGGAAACGCTTATTTAGGACCCCGAGGTAGCCTCCTTGCCCGCCCGTCGAGGACCTCGGGGCCCTATTCTGCCTGCTATGGACTCAACCGCCGACCAAGACTCCGAAATGCTGGTCCAGGAGCGCCTCTCGGGCGGCGTTCTCCGGCTCACTCTGAACCGCCCTCAGCAGCGCAACGCTCTCACCGCCGACCTGGCCAGAGCCCTCCGTGAGGCGGCGGCTGGGGCTCGCGCGGACTCATCGATCCGCGCCCTGATCGTAACCGGCGCGGGAGCCGCCTTCTGCGCCGGGGCCGATCTGGGTGCGCTGGCAGCCGGAGCCGAGACGCCCGCGCAGCGCCGCGCTCTGCTCGCGGACTACTATCGAGCCTTCCTGGACCTGCGCGACCTGCCGCTGCCCACGATCGCGGCCGTGAACGGACCGGCGATCGGAGCCGGCCTCAACCTGGCCCTCAGCTGCGACCTCCGGGTCCTCGCCGACGACGCCCGGCTCGCCGCTCCATTCCTGCGACTCGGCATCCACCCAGGCGGTGGCTGCTCCTGGTTGCTCACCCGGATCGCGGGAACCTCGGCGGCGCGGGAGCTCCTGCTGCTGGGCCAGCCAGTGTCGGCGCAGCGCGCCTTCGAACTGGGCCTTGCCAACCGAGTCGTGGCCGGAGCCGAGCTGGCCGCGGTGACCCTGGAGTGGGCGACTTCGATCGCGTCCCTGCCCAGGCCGGTGGTGGTCGATCTGAAACGCACTCTGTCTTTGGCAGAGGCCGGCGCCAGCTTCGAGGCCACTCTCGCCTGCGAGAGCGCCGCCCAAGCCGAGTCGATGTCCAGCCAGGACGCGGCCGAGGGCTGGGCGGCCTTTCGCGAGCGCCGCGAGCCCCACTTCGAGGATCGTTAGCCCACCGGGGCGCCCGCTTCGGACCTGTTCCGTTCCTCACCGGGCGCGGCGAAACCGGGCGACATGGGGCAGCCTCATCGGTCGGCGCCCGCCAGGTGCGTCAGATGGCCTGACCGGGAGTCAGGGCTTCGCCCCCCGAGTGGGTGCGACGGTTGACGAAGGGCACCAGGGGGCGAGCCCACATATCTCACAGCGGGGCCTCCGGGCGGCGCAGACCACCCGCCCATGGGTGATCAGGCGGAGGCTGAAATCGGTCCAATCCCCAGCCGGCACCATCCGGCAGACGGCGGCCTCGATTTTGACGGGGTCCTGGGTCTTGACCAGGCCGAGCCGGTTGCTGAGCCGGGCGACGTGGGTGTCCACGGGAAAGCCGGGAATCCCAAACCCAACTCCCAGCACCACGTTGGCGGTCTTTCTCCCCACCCCCGGCAGCCTGGTCAAGTCCGCCATCGTTGGTGGGACCTGGCCCTGGAACTCCTGGCACAGCACCGCGCCCATCCCGATCAGGGAGCGCGCCTTGGCCCGGAAGAATCCGGTCGAATGGATGATCACCTCCAGCTCCTCGGGATCTGCCTTGGCGTAGTCGCAGGCGGTCGGCATCCGGGCGAACAGCGCCGGGGTCACCTGGTTGACCCGGGCATCGGTGGTCTGCGCCGAGAGAATCGTGGCCACCAGCAGCTCCAGCGGATTGGAATGAGTCAGGGCGCAGGCGGCCGGGTACTCTGCCCGCAGCGTGGCCACCGCCGCCAGCGCCCGCTGCCGAGCGGTCCGAGGCAGACCCAAAGGTAGAGGACTCAACTTGCCCATGTTGCACCATCGCCGCCCCGGTCGGCGGCGGCCGGCCACGGCCCGCTATCCTGAACCAATGCTGCCAGGTCGTCCCCGCCGACCCACCGGACGCGCCGCCGGGGCACCCTGGGCCAGTTTGTTGGTGGCACTGATGGCGACCGCCCTGCTGGCCGGATGCGGCGCCTTCGGGAACGTCGGAGAGCCCACTGACGCCCACGTCCTGAC
>DATKSV010000110.1:0-5919 GCA_035531535.1 Candidatus Nanopelagicaceae bacterium
AGCATGGCGGCAGTTACGATATGGAGACACCAAATCCAGTCGGGTTTCGGGGCTGGGTCGGCAAAGGGCATGTGGTTGAGCCCAACGGTCTGTAAAACCGCCGCGAAAGCTGTGGGGGTTCGACTCCCTCCCGGCCCACCAGCCCCGATTTGAACTCAAAATCGCTTCCTGTCAGTAACGGTCGTTACGCCAGACATCGGCTTTTTGACCCCGTGGATAGCAACGTGGATAGCAACGGGTGCCGCGGGAACTCCAAGTGAGGAGGGTGGAGGGTTACCGGGGCTGGCCGAAACCGGCCGCCAGCCGGTCCCAGGCCGACGCCGTCTCCCGCTGCAGGGCGGGCAAGAGGTGGGTGTAGGTGTTCGCGGTGAGCGCGATGCTGGAGTGGCCCAGCAGCTCCATGATCGAGCGCAGCGGCACCCCCTGGGCCAGCAGCAGGCTGGCGCAGGAGTGGCGCAAGTCATAGAAGCGCATGTGGGGTAACCCGGCCTTTGCCAGCAGCACCAGGAAATGCCGACGCAGGCGGTCGCCATCCAGGGGCAAGCCATGCTCGGTGGTGAAGACGAACCCTCTCTCCTCCCAGTACTCGGCGGCGAGCTGCTCTTTGATCTGCCTCTGCCGATGCTCGCGCAGCTCGGCGAGGATGCTGGCGGGCAGGTGCAGGGTGCGATGGGAGCCTCGGGTCTTTACTTCGACCAGTCTCAACTTCCCGTTGATGCGCTGGAGCCCGTGGACCACGTGCATGGTCCCGAGGGTGAGGTCCACGGCCTCCCACTTGAGACCCAGGATCTCCCCCGGGCGCAGACCCAAGGCCAGGGCCACCGAATAGAGGGCGCTGAGCCGGTCATCCCTCACCGCCTCCAGGAGCTTTCCCGCCTGCTCGGGGTCCAGGGGCTCCACCGGAGTGTGAGGAACCCTGGGCGGCTGGGCCAGCTCGGCCGCGTTCTTGAAGATGAGCTCCTGACGCCGGGCGTGATTCAAAGCGGTTCGCAGCACCGCCCGCAGGTGGTGGACCGTCCTCGGGGACTGCCCGGCCGCCCGCTTGGCCCGCATCATGTACTCCACCTCACCCGCGCTCAGGCGCTCCAGGCGGATCTTGCCCAGGATCGGGATCAAATCGTTGACCACGATCTGCCGGTAGCGCTGCATGGTGGAGGGCCGGACGGTGTCTTCCTTGGCCTCCAGCCAGGAGCTGAGGTACTCACGAACGCTGAGGTTCCCGGCCTTGGGCAGGACCCCCAGGTGGTGCTCCCGCAGCATGGCGGCGAGCTTGCGTCCAGCCTCCTCGCGGGTCTTGCCGTAGAGGATCTTGCGGCGCCCACCGGGCAGGCTCAGGGCACCCGCCCAGGCTCCCTCCTTGCGCCCACTCTTGATCTGGAAGACGCTGCCCTCACCGTTGCCTCTTCGGCTCACCGCCGGGCCCCCGGGCCGAACCACCGCGAGGCGGCACGGCAGCCTTCGAACGCGGGCGGACTTGGGCGGACGGGGGGCGCCATAGGACGGGCGATCCTAGATCGAATCCGGCGAGATTGGAGGAGGTGGCGGCGAGTTTGGGTCATGCCGCGGCGTCGCCGCCGTCCCCCAGAATGGGCCCTCCTGCTTCCTCGAACGGCCCCGGGCCACCCTCCGCCGCGAGGAGTCTCGCCACAGTTGCTATGCCGACCCCCAGCTCCTTGGCCGCCCTGCGCCGCGACAGTTCGCCCCCCGCCACCCGGGCGCTGACCTCGGCCCAGCGGCGGCGGAATCCGGGCCTCGTCTCCACCCGTGGCCGCCCGATCGGCTTGCCCTCGCGGCGGACTCTGTCCATGCCCGCCCTCACCCGCTCAGCCAGCACCGCTCGCTCCAGCTGGGCGTAGGCGGCCGTGATGTGGAAGAGGGCTTCTCCGAAGGGAGAGGTGGTGTCGAGCCAGGGCTCGGAGTAGGAGCGAAGCCCCACCCCCCAGCCGCGCAGCCGCTCGAAGGTCTGGGCCGCATGCAGCACAGAGCGGAAGGCCCGGTCGATGCGGAAGACCAGGATCACGTCCACCTTGCGGCGGCTGGCTTCCTTCAGCAGCTCCCGCCAGGCTTCCCGGGCGGCCAGATCCCCAGCCGGAGCCTGATCCACGTACTCGCCGGATGCCTCCCAGCCCTGGGCCAGGGCGTAGTCGCGGAGCGGCAGAAGCTGGGTAGTGGGGTCTTGGTCCTTGTCGCGGGTGCTGACCCGGGCGTAGATGGCTACCCTCGGCGTTCTATTGCTCGGTGCCATCACCCTCACCTGCACCAAAAGGCTTTTGGAGCGGGTCGCCATCTCGCTTCCGGCGATACTCCTGCTCGGCCAGCCCGACGCGCTTTGCGGCCACCTCGGCATGATCAGGATCCAGCTCCATACCCAGCGCCCGGCGTCCCTCCAGCACCGCCGCCACCGGAAAGGCACCGGCGCCGCAGAAGGGATCGAGCACAAGCTCGCCGGGAGCGGAGAAGTGGCTCACGAAGTAGCGCGCCGGTCCCACCGACTGCCCCCAGTCGTGGAAGCGCTTGTCGCCCTTGCGGTCGGCCTCTACCACATCTGAGAACCAGGGCCGATTGGCGATCGGCTCTTTGACGTAGATGAGCACGCCCCGGTATCCGCTGCGGACCTGGCGCACGTGGACGCTGGGCCGCTGGCCCCTGAAGGGGATGATCGCCAGCCAGTAGTAGTCGAGCTCGGATCCCAGGGCCTCGCACACCTGCGGCAGGCAGAGATGGCCGGTGTAGGTAATGAGGAATCCGCCCGGCTTTAGAACCCTGCGGCCCAGGCTCGCCAGCTCGCGCCAGAGGGGCAGCGCGGACTCCATGTAGGGCGGGTCGGTGAAGACGAGGTCGACCGATTCATCGGCGATCTGGGCGCCGAGCTGGCGGAAGTCGCCGCAGAGGATGCGGCCCAGCTCTCCGGGCGCGGGCTGGGGCGCGTCCGCCAGAGCCTTCAGGTTGTGCTGCCGCTGCCACGCCTTCTCGGCTTCCTTGAGCCTCATCTCGCCAGCCAGGACGCGCTCGCCCAGGGTTGGATCGACCACCTGCAGCGCGGCCGCCGTGCGCACCTTGCGGGTGGGGACCCCAAAGGCCTCCGCCGCCCACTCCCGGCTGCGCGGCCGCTCTCCTTCCCCTTCATGCTTGGGGGTCACTACCGACCCCCAAGCATCGGGCGACCAGCGCGCCTGAGCGGCGGTCGTGGCGCGCTCGCCCTGGCGCTCTTGGGAGAGCCGATCGGCGAAGCGGGCGGCGAGAACGGCGCGCTGATCATCGGAGAGGTGACGGCGCAGGAGGGCGGCGCGCACCATCCATTCCTCCTCGCTCAGCTCGCCCAGCCGGGCCTGCTCCACCGGCAGGGTCTTGAGCCCGAGTTCCTGCGCGGCCAAAAGGCGGTGCCGGCCATCGACCACGGTGCGGCCATCGGGGGAAAGCTGGAGGGCGCTGACGACGCCGCGAGTGGCGATATCGGCGACAAATGCCCGCCACTGATCGGCGGGCATCCGGGGCACGATCTCGGCCAGCGGGTGCAGGTGCAATAAAGAGGTAGAGACCATCCTCACCGCGAGACTCCCACCGGGTGCTTGCCGTTGGGCTGGACGGGCTGGGCTGCGAGCGGCAGTGGCTGGGTTTCTGACGCCGTTACCTTCCCTATGGGGCCGTCAGAAAGCTTTTGCGGCCGCCAGTAGCGGTACGGATCGCCCCTCTTGCCGCCCCCCGCGCGATGGATGGCTCCCGCTTCGAGCAGGGCGCTCAAGTGGTCACGAACGGTGGCGCGGGTTCTCCCCAGCCGCTGCGAGATCTCGGGCTCGGTGGCGGCCTCGGCCTCGCTGCCGGGGATGACGCCGAGCAGGCGCTCGCGTTCTACCTCGGCGCCATCGGCCAGGCGGTAGGTCCCGGAAAGCGAATCGAGTTCGAAGAGCAGGCGCTCGGGAACATCGTCGAAGCGCCCCACCATTTGCAGCTCGCGCAAGTTGGGGCGGCCGCCAGGCCAGCGCCGCAGGCTGCCGGCGATGTCGACCTCGCCCGTATAGGCACTTGATCCCCGGGCGGCCTGTCCCACTTCCCCGCCCGACTTGCGCTCATGGCGGTCAGCGATCACGGCCAGGCCCGCGGCGGCGGCGGCGTGAAGTGGCTGCATGGCCACCACCGCGGCGCCCGATTCATTCTCGGAATCGCCGCTGATGCCGGCCCAGCGATGCAGGGTGTCGACCACCAGCAGGCAGGCCCCGACCTTCTCGGCCAGGGCGATGGCCGCCGCCACCACCTGGGGCCAGGCGATGCCGTGGCTCCGGCTGAAGGTCAGCACGTGCAAATCCCGGTTACCCGCCAGTCCCGCTCGCCCGAGCGCGGCCAAAAAACTGGGGCGGCGCTCCTCGGTCAAGTACACGACCGGGCCCTTCCGGGTCTCCAGGCCCAGGAAGGGATGACCCTCGATGACGCTGCGCGCCAGACGGAGGCAAAAGGTCGTCTTGCCGCTGGTCTTGGGCGGCCCGGCCAGCTCGGTGATGCCACCCCTGGCGGCCAGCCCCCTCACCACCCACTCCACCTTCGAGTCCGCCTCAGCGGCCAGTTCGAGCGCAGTCAGAAAGCGCAGTTTTCTTTCTGACGGCCCTATAGGGGAGGTAACGGCGTCAGAAACCTCACGCGCCCTGCGTTCGATGTCAGCGAGTGGGGTGCTCGGGTCATTGGCGGCGACCGCCAAGCAATCGAGTTGGGTTGCCAGGCGGCGGCGAGCAGCCAGGTCGTGGACGATCTCGGCGTAGTGCTCCAGGTTGCGGGCTGTGGGCACTCCCTCTTGGAGTTGAGCCAGCCGTGGCCGCCCACCGATGGACTTGAGTTCACCGCGGCGCTCGAGCTCGGCCGCCAGGGTGATGGAGTCGATGGCCCCCGCCCGGGCTTGGATGCCGAGCATGGCGGCGTAAATGCGGCCGTGGGCGGGGAGGCCAAAATCCTCGGTCTGGAGTTGGCCGCTGACCTGATCGATGCGGGCCGGATCGAGCAACAGTGAGCCCAGCACGGCGGCCTCAGCTTCAGGGTCTTGAAGGCCCATCAGACCGGACTAATGGAGTCGAGACCCATCGCCTCGGCCTCCTTGCGCTCGATGAAATCGCGCAGGGACACGACCGAGACGCGGGTTGAGCGGCCGATCTTGATGACCGGTATCTCGCCCTGCCGCAGCAGGGCGTAGAGGGCGGTTCTGCCGATTCCCAAAAGACGAGCCGCTGCATCGACGTCTACGAGTTCTGGCTCCACGGAAATGACCTCCCTTGAAATTGGCGTCCGCGATTAGTCCGGACGCCAGCAGCGTATCACGTCCAATGTCGGCTCGGACGCGACCTGGTGTAGCATTCGGCCATGGCGGCGAATCCCCCCTGGCTCGGCGCGGTGATCGGAGCCGCCCTGCGGCAGATACGACTGGAACAGGGACTGACCCAGGAAGAGATCGCGAGGCTGATGCGGGTCAGTTCAGTGCCCTGGAACCAAGACACGGTGGGCTTGCTGGAAAAGGGCCGCCGCCGCCTGCTCGAAATCGGAGAGTTGGTAGCGCTCAGGGCGCTCTTGGGCGATCTCAATATCAATCCTGAGCGGCTGTGCCCAGGGGGAAGCGGCGATCAGGTTAGGGTCGGCGGGGAGATCACCCTGTCGCGCGGTCAAATCCGTGAGCTGCTTGGAATGCTTCCACGGAACCGCGACGGATTCAAGATGGTCCCCGGCGGGCTAGATTCCAATGCTCTCCAGGACCTGCCCGGCGTCGACCTTCGCGGCCGGCCCTTCCCGTCCGATGCCGAGCTGCGTGCCGCCAAGCGCCTCTCCAAGCGGTTGGGAAGGGAGGTCACGGGCGTCGAGGTCTATTGGGCGTGCGGGAAGCTTTCATCGTCGTTGCCCGGCCTTGACGAGTGGCGCGAGCGGCGGCTTGCCGAGCAGCTTGGC
>DATKSV010000111.1:0-2189 GCA_035531535.1 Candidatus Nanopelagicaceae bacterium
CCGGCCCGGCCACCGGACACTCCGGGCGGTGGCCCTCCACCAGGACACTGCCGCACTCGGGGCAGAGCAGGTGCGCCCAGCAGGCGGAGTCGCCCGCTTCGGTCTCCGCGTCGGGCACCGGCTGGCGGTCGTCGTGCCGTCCCACCTCGGCGCCGGCTTCCAGCGGCTCGTATTTATCCAATGACTAATCCCTCATTCCCGGTTCCTTCTCTCAGCCCAACCGGTGCTGGGGGGACGTGCGCCCCCCGTCTTGACGACTCGTTCCTCAGCCGTCATCTGAGCGCCAGCCCGGTCAGCCGTCGGGTCTTGCTCTGCACCGCGTCGAGAAGGGCGGCCCAGTCGGCGCTGAACCGTCTAGCCCCCTGGCTTTGGAGGGACTCCCCCAGGGCCTCGACGTCCAATCCGTGAGCGGCCAGGGTGGCGATCAACCGCTCGGCTGAGCCTTGGTCCGGTTGCAGCAGAGCGTCCACCTTCCCGTGTTTCCCGAAGCTGATCAGGGTGGCCTCCGGCATGGTGTCAATCGTGTCTGGTGCGGCCAGAGAGGTCACGTAAAAGGAGTCGGGCAGTACCGGGTCCTTGGCCGAGGTGGACGCCCACAGCAGGCGCTGGGGCCGGGCGCCGGCCGCGGCAAGCGCCCGCCAGCGATCACTGGCCAGCAGGGCGCGATACGCGCCGTACGCCTTCTGCGCGACCGCGATTCCCAGCTGGTTGTGCAGCTCGACGGGCAGCAGGGGATTGGCAGCTGCGTCCCAGCGCGACACGAACAGCGATGCCACCGATGGGATGGCGAGGCTGGAGTTCTCTTTGAGCCGCCGTTCCAGCGCTCGCATGTACGCCTCCGCCGCCCGCAGGTAGTGGGTCTCCGAGAAAAGCAGGGTCACGTTGACCCCAACCCCGGCCGTCACCAGCTCCTCGACCGCGGTCAGCCCGGGCGCGGTTCCGGGGACCTTCACCAGGAGGTTCGGCAGCTTCGCCTGCTGCCTCAGTCGCACACCCCAGCTGACGCTCTCATCAGCCTCATAGGCGAGATCTGGGGGCACCTCCAACGAGACGTAGCCGTCCACCCCGCTGGTCGACTCCCAGGCCGGAAGGAAGGCGTGCGCCGCAGCCACCAGGTCCTCCAAGACGGCGCCATAGACCAGGTCCTGGGAGTCCGTGACGCCCTGCCCGACCAGGGTCCTGAGAGTGGCGTCGTATTCCTTGCCGGCCGTCATCGCCTGGGCGAGGATGGTGGGATTGGAGGTGAGGCCCGAGAGCCCGAACTCTCGCACGTACCAGCTCAAAGCTCCGGTCGCCAAGAGCTTGCGGCTCAAATTGTCCAGCCACAGGGACTGGCCGGCCCGCACCAACTGCATCGGCCCGTTCACGGTGGTGATGGACGCGCTTTCGGTACTCACATCGGCCGCCTACCCTGAATGGTCGGGCGCTCCGCCACCGTCGTCCGGTTGAGCCCAACCCTCTTCATCCAGGATGCGCTTGACCTCGGGGTAAGCCGC
Organism: Candidatus Nanopelagicaceae bacterium; assembly: GCA_035531535.1. Classification (GTDB taxonomy): domain Bacteria; phylum Chloroflexota; class Dormibacteria; order Aeolococcales; family Bog-877; genus AG-12. The sequence continues at coordinate 1,497 of DATKSV010000111.1, forward strand.
ACTGAGACAGCACGGGCACGAGTCATACCAGTGGCGCATCCCCACGTCGATGGTCACGCCAGCTCCAACCGCCGATACCTCGGCGGTGGCTCCGGACCTCTCAGTCACGGACATCGCAACACCTCCTTCTTCATCACTCACTGCAGCGGGTACTCGAGCTTGGCCTCCGCCAAGCCACGGGCCTCCCTCACGATCAGCCGGGGCTGGCCGAAGGTGGCCGGCCCACACCGGACACGGCCACTCCTGATGTCGAACCTGGACCCGTGCCAGGGACAGGTGATCACGGTTCCGTCCAGGTCGCCCAGCTCCAGCGGGCCGCCCGCATGCGAGCAGACAGCACCCATCGCGTGGAGCTGGCCGCCGCGCCTGATCACCACAACCGGCAGGCCGCCGGCGTCGACGCGGCGCAGGGCCCCTTCGGGAAAGTCTCCGGAAGCCCCCAGCGAAACGAAGTCCGCGGGGCCGCTGAGAAAGGCGCTCCGATTCACCATGGTCCCCATCGCGAAGGTGAGATGGCCGCCTACGTACATCCCCGCCATCGCCACCACCAAGCCCGTAGTCGAGATCCCCAACGCCAGGGGATGAAGTCCGAACCCGGCCCACCAACGCAGGCCCAGAGATGCCGCCATCAGCAAGACCGCCACGGTCATGGTCAGACCATGGAGCATGTTGGCGCGGCGCTCGTGACCGTAG
>DATKSV010000112.1:0-13872 GCA_035531535.1 Candidatus Nanopelagicaceae bacterium
TGTGTCACAGGTGACCCGGATGATGTCGGCACCGGCATCGGCGGCGCGGCTGATCTGCTCCAGAGTGGCCCTGGCATCCTCTGTGGGAGTCTTGGTCATGGTCTGCACGCTGATCGGCGCGGCGCCTCCGATCACGACTGAGCCGACCTTGATGGGACGGGTCCGGCGGCGCTCGATCATCGGGTCAGGTGGGTCACGTCGCCGAAGGTCACATATATGAAGAGCATCACTATCAAGGCTAACCCAACCGCGTGAACCGCCGCTTCCACCTGGGGCTTGACCCGCCTCCGGCGGATCCACTCCAGGATCACGAACACCAGCCGGCCACCGTCCAGGAACGGGATCGGCAGCAGGTTGAAAAGGCCGAGGTTGAGGCTGATCAGCGCCATCAGGGTGAGGTAGACAGACGCGGAGATCTGGGTCGCGATCGAGGTCTCCTCGGCGATGCCCACCGGCCCGGTCAGCCTGAGGTTGGGATTGTGGTGGGGTGAGATCAGGGTCCACAGGTTCACAAAGGTGGCCCCGATCTGAGTGGGTACAGCATAGAAGCCCACCGCCAGAGCCTGGTACCAGGGCAGCGGCGGCCCTCCCAGAGACGCCAGCAGCGGATTGCCGGCCGAGCCCAGATAGCCCACCAGCCACTCCACCTGAAAGTCGGCGCGGGGCACCTCCACGGTGACCCGCTTGGTGCCGGCCAGGTAGGTGACCGACAGCGGAGCGGTGCCGGCGAAGAGTCCCGCCATGGTGCTGGGGTCGGCATGCGGCACCGGCTGCCCGTTGAGGGCCACAATCTCGGCCTCCAGAGGGATCCTCGGTGACGCTGAGAGTCGCACCCAATGCAGTTGCGGGGTGACCGTGTATGAGCGCACTCGACCACCGGCCCAGGGTTGGACCGACACCTGCAAGGGCTCGCCCTTATCGGCCTGGATCAGGTCCCGGATCCTGGTCAGGGAGGTGGTGCGCTCGCCTGCAACCCCGACCAGCTGGTAGCCGTTGGGAACGCCCGCGGCGGCCATCCCCCCCCCGCTCTGAGTTTTCGGGGCCGGGCCTCCGAATGCCGCGATGCCAGAGAAGATGGCCCCGGCCAGGATCAGATTCATGAGGCCTCCCGCGACCAGGACGGCTGCCCGCCGGCCGGAGCTGGCCCTGATGAATCCCCGCTCGCCGCCGCTCTCCTCGGGCTTCTCCATGCCGGTCATCCCGGCCATCCGGACGTAGCCACCCAGGGGCAGCAGGCGGAGTGAATAGGTGGTCTCACCAGGCTTCCACCGGAGCAGTCTGGGCCCGAATCCGATCGAGAATTCGTCCACCTGGATGCCCGCCCGCTTGGCCACCAGGAAGTGCCCGAACTCGTGGATGGAGACCACCAGGACCAGCATCAGAATGATGCCGCCCACAGTCTGCCAGGTCAGCGCGAAGCCATTCACCGGGCAACCGCCGGCGGGCTCACCAGCCGGTTGGGCGCCAGCTCCGTCACCGCTGCCAGGGCTGCCTCCCGCGCCCATCGGTCGGCGTTCAGGACCGCCCTCAGGTCGAGCTCGGCCGGGGGGACGAAGGCTCGGACCACCGACTCCACCAGGCTGGGGATGTCGCCGAACTGGATGCTGCCATCGAGGAACGCGGCCACCGACACCTCGTTGGCGGCATTCATGGCTGCGGGCAGTGCTCCCCCACGCATGCCGGCCTCGCGGGCCACCCGGAGGGCGGGAAAACGGGTGAGGTCGGCTCTCTCAAAGTCAAGCCGGCCGACTTGGGCCAGGCTCAAGGGGGGCAGAACCCCGCGCAGGCGACGCCCATCTGCCATGGCCAGGGCAATCGGGCCGCGCATATCGGGCACCCCCAGCTGGGCGATGATGGTACCGTCCCAGAACTCCACGGCGGAGTGAATCGCGCTCTGAGGATGAATCACGACCTCGATCTGGGAGTAGGGCACCTCAAAGAGGAAGTGCGCCTCGATCACCTCCAGCCCCTTGTTCATCATGGTGGCGCTGTCGATGGTGACCTTGGGTCCCATCCGCCAATTGGGGTGAGCGAGCGCCTGCGCCGGGGTGGCCCGCGCCATCTGCTCCAGCGGAGTGGTCCGAAATGGCCCCCCGCTGGCCGTGAGGATAAGGCGAGCCACGCTCTGGGGATCCTCGCCCCGCAGACACTGCCAGATGGCGCTGTGTTCGCTGTCGACCGGGATGATGCGGGCGCCATGATCATGGGCGGTTCGGGTGACCAGCTCACCCGCCATCACCAGCACCTCCTTGGTCGCAACCGCCACCAGATGACCAGCCTCGCAGGCCGCCAGGGTGGGCAGCAGCGCGCTCGCCCCTCCACCGCCGACCACGATCACGTCGGCTCCGGGCATACTGGCGAGCTCGCAGGCGGCGCCGACTCCCACGGCCATACCCGAGGGGACTGGGCCCTCGGGAGCAACCACCACCGCCTGGGCCGACGGGTATGGGGCCAGAGCCTCCACCAGGACCTCGGCGCGGTGGCCGACCACCGCTCCCACCAGTTCAAACTCCTCGGGAAATCTGGCGATGACATCCAGAGCCTGGCGCCCGATCGAGCCGGTGGCTCCGATCAGGACCACCCGGCTACGCATCAGACCCGCTCCCCTGGTCGACTCACGTGGACTCGACCAGGTTGGTCCCGCGGCAGTGGTCAGAAGGCATGGGCGATTCCCAGCAGTGAGTACACGACGGCTCCCACGAAGAGCAGACTGTCGACCCGATCCAGAATCCCGCCATGACCAGGTATCAGAGTACCTGAGTCCTTGACCCCGACCTCGCGCTTGAGCTGCGACTCCGCGAGGTCACCTGCGATCGCCGCCGCTGCCGCCGCCGCCGCCACGGCATAGGCGACAAGATGATCGAGCCGCGGTAGCACCATGGGAAACAGTGTGCCCGCAACCAGGGTTGGAAGCAGCCAACCAACCGCAGCTCCCTCCCAGGTCTTCTTGGGGCTGATCGCAGGCATGAAGGGGTGGCGTCCGATCCACGACCCCACCAGGTAAGCGCCGGTGTCACCCATGACCGAGATCCCAGCCGTCAGCAAAACCAGAGCCACGGCGCGCCCGGGGGACCCCGCGGACAGGTAGAGAAGCAGCACGCAGCCGGGCAGGTAACCAAGCCAGACCGCCCCCCCCACGGCCACCGCCCAACTGGCAATGGGCCGCTGCGAATGGGGCCGACCAAGGGAGATGGTGAGTCCGGCCAGAGCCGCCGCCAAGAGGCCAACGGATGCCACCGGAATCTGCGGGTAGGCGTACCTGAACAACCAGAAGGCCGCCAGCGGGGCCATCACCAGCAGGTATGGCTGAAGGCCCTGGCCGCGCCACAGCAACCGGTACTCATAGAGCGCTAGGGCCATCAGAAGGCCCACCAGAGCGGCCAAGAAAGCCACCCCGAGGAACAGGGCCGCCAGCAGCACCGCGAGCAGGAACAGGCCGCTGGCCGTGCGTACCACCAGCTTCATGACATGTCAGCTCCGGCCCCGGCCCGGGGCGCGCGTCCCGGAGCCGGCCCGGGCTCCGCCACCGACTCCTCCAGCCCAGCCTGAAATCCGGCCAGTCGGGCGGCCCCGCCACGGGTACAATCTCGAGACCGGCCCGGGCTCGCAGGCGATGGGCCATGCCCAGGCACGTGGGTTGACCCGGGCGGTGCGGACTCTGCTTTGCCACGGGTGGCCTGAGCCGCGCCGGACTCCCTAGCCGGAATCTCAACAGGGGGCAGCATCAGGGCATTTCACCCCTGCTCGGGGATGCCTCCAAATCGGCGAACTCGGGCGGCGTAGTCGGCCAGGGCCGCGCGCAGGTCGGCGGCGGCGAAGTCGGGCCAGAGAGTCTGGGTGACGTAGAGCTCGGCGTAGGCGGCCTGCCAGATCAGGAAGTTACTGGTGCGCATCTCCCCGGCGGTCCGGATTATGAGGTCAGGATCCGGCAGCCCGGCCGTGTAGAGGGCGCCGTTGAGCGCAAGCTCGTCGACCTGGCTCAGATCGACGCCCTGGCGCGCCAGGCTCTTTACGGCATCCACGATCTCGGCCCGCCCCCCGTAGTTGATGGCGACGCTGAGGACCCCGCTTTGGTTCTCGGCCGTGACGCTCTCGGCCTCCGCCACCAGCCGACGCAGTCGGCTCGAGAGCTGTTCTCGACGCCCGATGACCCGGATCCTGACCCCGTTGCGGTGGAGCTCATCCACCTCCTCCTGGAGGGTCTCCTCAAACAGCCTCATGAGGGTAGCCACCTCATAGCGAGGGCGGGACCAGTTCTCGGTGGAGAACGCGTAGAGGGTTAGGCAGTGCACGCCCGCCTGGTCGGCGGCCGCCATCACCTGGCGGATCGCGCGAATGCCGGCACGGTGCCCGGCACTGCGACGCAGCCCTCGCTGCCGAGCCCACCGCCCGTTGCCGTCCATGATGATCCCGATGTGGGCCGGCAGGGCTGAATGGGCCTTAGCCAAGGTGGCGCTCACGGCCAGCGCCGGGCTCCATTACGGCAAGCCGCGGCTCGTAGCCCGGCGTCGGGGCTGGCCCGGGCGGACGACCGGCCGGACAATGGACCGCTCGGGCTGGCGGCCCGGCGCCTGAATCAAGGGACGAAACGGCTGCAGACCAAGCGGCTCCGGCCGGGGATATCATCAGGCCGTCGGCCCCGGCCCGGGGTGTGACCCGGGCGCCCCGGCGCCACCGGCCAGCGCGCCACCAGGTCTGCTCACACCTCCAGAAGTTCGGCTTCCTTTCGTCGCGCCACCTCCTCGATCTGCTCCACGAAGCGATCGGTGATCTTCTGGAGTTGGGCCTGGGCCCGCTGGGACTGGTCCTCGGAGATCTCCGCATCATGCTCCAGCCGCCGCAGCTGCTCCATGTCCTCGCGGCGGACGTTGCGAATCGCCACTCGGGCATCCTCGGCCCGCTGCTTGACCATGCGCACGAACTCCTTGCGCCTTTCCTCATTGAGCGGTGGCACCGGGACCCTGATCAGCTGGCCGTCATTGCTCGGGTTGAGCCCCATCTCACCGCGCTGAAGGGCGCGCTCGATGGCTTGGATGGTGTTCCTGTCCCAGGGCTGGATCACGATCATGTGAGGGTCGGGGGCCGAGATGCTGGCCACCTGGTTGATCGGGACATGGGAATCGTAGGCTTCCACCAGGACGTGCTCGATGAGAGAGGGATTGGCCCGACCCGTCCGGATCGTCGCCAACTCGCGCTGGAAGGCCTCCACGCTCTTGGCCATGCGACCCTCCGCAGCCCGGAGCAGGTCCTCGCTCACCTGGCGTTCCGGTCCTCTGTGACCAGAGTCCCGATCGGCTCGCCCGCGACGGCCGCCGCCAGATTGCCGGGGGTGAACAGATTCAGCACCAGCAGGGGCAGGCGGTTGTCCATGCAAAGCGTGATCGCGGTGTTGTCCATCACCTGGAGCCCTAGGTTGAGAACGTCCATGTACGAGATGGTGTCGAACCGCTTGGCACCGGGGTCAACCTCAGGGTCGGCGCTGTAGATGCCGTCGACCCTGGTCGCCTTGATCAGGATGTCGGCACCGATTTCAGCCGCCCGGAGGGCGGCGGGCGTGTCGGTGGTGAAGAAGGGGTTACCCGAACCGGCACAGAACACCACCACCCGGCCCTTCTCCAGATGGCGGATGGCACGCCCCCTGATGTAGGGCTCGGCGACCTGGTGCATCTCGATTGCGGTCTGAACCCGAGTCGGCATCCCGTGAGCCTCGAGTGCGTCGCGCAGAGCCAGACTGTTGATCACAGTCCCGAGCATGCCCATCAGGTCGGCGGTGACCCGATTCATCCCCCGCCGTGCTCCCGCCAGGCCGCGGAAGATGTTGCCGCCGCCCATCATGACCGCAATCTGGGTCCCCAGTTCGTGAGCGCCCTTGATCTCGACCGCGACCTGGTCCAAGACCTCGGGGTCGATCCCGAACTCGCCGTCACCGACCAGAGCCTCGCCACTCAGCTTGACCACGACCCGCCCATAGCGAGGCGCTGGCCGCTCTATGGCAGCGGCGTAGGGCCCCGCCGATGGCGCCGGCTCAAGCGCCATCAGGCTCATCAGCCTCAAGCCGCTCTCCCAGCTGGTAGCGGGTGAACCTAGCCACCCCGATGTTCTCGCCAGTGGTGGAGATCGCCTCCTGGATGACCTGCTCGACCCGGCGCGCCTTGCCGCCCTCGTCGCGGAGGAAGGGCTGATCGTAAAGGCAGAAGGTCTCATAGAACTTGCGCAGGCGGCCCTCGACAATCTGCTCGAGGCGGTCGGTTGCCTTGCCCTCCGCCAGAGCCTGTTCCTGGTAGATGGCGCGTTCGCGGTCCAGCTCGGCCGCGGGCACGTCCTCACGCCGCACCCAGCGCGGGGAGGAATTCGCGACCTGCAGGGCTAGGTCATGCACGAGCGCCTTGAAGACGTCAGTCATGGCGACGAAGTCGCTCTCGCAATTGACCTCTAGGAGAACCCCGATCCGACCGCCGGGATGGATGTAGGAGTCCACCAATCCCTCCCTGGTCTCGCGGCCCTTGCGCTTCTCGGCTGAAGCCAGACCCTTGGTGCGGAGCACGTCGCGAGCCCGGTCGAACTCGCCGCCCGCCTCCACCAACGCCTGCTTGCAGGCCATGATGCCAGCTCCCGTCTGCTCTCGCAATTGGCGCACCAAATCCGCCGTCACAGACTGAGTCACTGAGTTGCCCCCTGCTCGTCCACCGGCTCCCCCGGGGCAGCCGTTCCGGCGGCGGTGGCCTCCTCCTGGGCTGCAGCCTCTGCCGCTGCCTTGGCCGCCGCCTCTGCCTCTTGGGCAACCCTCAACTGGGCGGCCTTCTCAGCGGCTGCTTGGGTCTGCGCCACCTCGATCTGGCGGCGCTGGTCCAGCCCCGAGATAATCGCGTCGGTCAGCCGGGAGACGATCAGCCGCACACTCCGGATGGCGTCGTCGTTGCCCGGGATCACATGGCTGATCTCATCTGGATTGCAGTTGCTATCAGTGATCGCGATGATCGGGATCTCCAGCTTGTTGGCCTCGGTGACCGCCAGCCGCTCCTTGTGGGGATCAACCACGAACATCGCGGCCGGCAGTCGCTTCATGTTGGTGATGCCGCCAAAGTTGCGCTGCAACCGCTCGAGATCATCCTCGTGGTGGCGCTGCTCCTTCTTGATCATGCCCGCGAATCCGTCGCGCTCCTTCTGGTCGGAGAGCTCCGCCAGCCGCTTCAGCTGCAACTTCACCACCTCGAAGTTGGTCAGCATGCCCCCCATCCAGCGGTTTACGACGTAGGGCTGGTGCGAGCGGGCGCACTCCTCCTCGATCGTGTCGTGAGCCTGCTTCTTGGTCCCCACGAACAGGATCTGGCCGCCCTGCGCGACCGTGTCATGGGCAAAGCTGCAGGATTCGGCGAGCAGGTCGACCGTCTGGGACACGTCCAGGATGTGGATACCGCCTCGGCTGGCGAAGATATAGGGCCGCATCTTGGGATTCCATCGGCTGGTCTGGTGGCCGAAGTGAACCCCGTTCTGGAGCAGCTCAGTGAGCGTGGTCACGGGCATGGTGCGCCTCCACTTGCGTTGAACCTCTGCCCGCCATCTCCCGCCGCCGGGCCCAGGTGGGGATCCCCGGCAACGTCCAGTGGGCATGCGAATTTGACTACCGCCCCAATCTTATCCCAATCCCAGGGGGCACTAAACTGCGCTCGTGATTTCCGACGACCCGCCCCAGCCCTGGGAGGCCACCGAGCTGCTCCAGATGCACGATCAGGAGCTGAGGAGCCCAGCTGCCCTGGGCACCACCTCGGGAACGTTGGTCGAGGAACTCGGCCCCCTGTTGCGCGTCACCGGATCCGATTCCGCGGGTTTGGTGCTCCTGCGTGGCCATCAAAAGGTTGCGGAGTCGGATCTCGAACGGCTGATCCTGGAGCAGGTTGAGCATTTCCGATCGCTCGGCCAGGACTTCGAGTGGAAAACCTTCAGCCATGACCAGCCCCTGGCAGCGCTGCTGCTGAGCCATGGCCTCCGCCCGGGAGACCAGGAGACGGTGATGGTGGCCCGGGCCGACGCGGTGCCTCGGTGCCGTCTGCCCGAAGATGCCACCGCCCGGCCCGCCAGCTCCAGGGCGGATTTCGAGCGACTGCGGGACCAGCAGAGAGCTGCCTTCGGGACCGACCACGCAAGCTCGGCCGAACAGGCCAGGCTCGCAGTGCAGGCCAGCCCCGAGCGAGCGGTGGTGCTGCTGGCCGAGGCGCGCGGCGAGCTGGTCGGAAGCGCGCGAGTTGAGTTCTTGCTGGGCACCCGGTTCGCAACCCTCTGGGCGGGGTCCACCACCCCCGAATGGAGACACCGCGGCGTCTACCGCGCCCTGGTGGCCCTCAGGGCTGAGATGGCGCTGGGCCGCGGGTTCGCCGTTGTCGAAGTGGAGGCGCTCCCCACCAGCCGCCCCATCCTGGAGCGGCTTGGCTTCCGGGCGGTGACCAATTCGATTCCGTTCACATTCAAGTTCGACGCCTGAGCGGTACGGGGTAGTTCAGAGCACGTAGCGGCGGAGATCATCGTCGCGGATCAGATCACCCAGGCGCTGGCGCACCGACTCTCGGTCGATGACCACCTTCTGGCCCTTGAACTCCTCGGCCGAGAAGGAAATCTCCTGGAGCACCCTCTCCATCACCGTGAAGAGCCGGCGGGCACCGATATTCTCGTCCCGCTCATTGACCAGAAAGGCCTGGTGGGCGAGCTCATCAATGCCCTCGTCGGAGAACTCCAGCTCAACCTCCTCGGTGGCCAGGAGGGCCCGGTACTGATTGGTCAGAGAATTGCTCGGCTCGGTCAGGATCCGGCGCAGATCCGCCTCAGCCAGAGGCTTTAGTTCGACCCGGATCGGGAAGCGGCCCTGGAACTCTGGGATCAGATCGGACGGCCGGGCCGAGCTGAAAGCGCCGGCGGCCACGAACAGGATGTGCTCGGTGCTGACCGAACCGTAGCGCGTGCTCACCGTCGACCCCTCGATGATGGGGAGCAGGTCGCGCTGGACCCCGGCCCCGCTGACGTCGGGGCCATGCGCCTCCACGTAGGGCCCGGCGATCTTGTCCACCTCGTCGATGAAGACGATGCCGTTCTCCTCGACCAGGCGGATTGAGTCGTCGTAGACCCGCTCCATGTCCACCAGCCGCTCGGTCTCCTCTTGGGTCAGGGTATGGCGGGCGTCCGCCACACTCATCCGCCGGAGGCGGCGACGAGGAGGCGCGAGCTGGCTGAAGAAATCAGACAGCGACCATCCGATCTCCTCGTAGCCGGTGCCGGAGAACACCTCCACCGGCGCCGAGTATGCCTCCTCCACCTCGATCTCGATCAGGCGATCGTCGAGCTTCCGCGACGCCAGCTTCCGTGCCAGTTGGCGTCGCCGAGTCCGCTGCCGGCGCGCGGCCAGGCGCTGCTGCTCCTGGTCGAGAACCGGCACTGGTGCCTCCGCCTCGCTTGCCTCCTCCGGGGCCGGCTTGGCTGCCACGCTGTCCGCCTCCAGCAGCCGGTCCACAATCCGGGACTCGGCCCGCTGGCTTGCCTCCGCCTCCACCTCGGCGACGCGCTGGCTCTGCATGCGGGTGATGGTCTGCTCGAGGAGGTCGCGGATGATCGACTCCACGTCCCGGCCCACATAGCCGACCTCGGTGAACTTGGTCGCCTCAACCTTGATGAACGGCGAATTTGTCATCTGCGCCAGTCGGCGGGCGATCTCGGTCTTGCCCACTCCGGTGGGCCCGATCAGCAAAATGTTGCTGGGCACGATGTCGCGCCGGCTCTCGGGCGCCACCTGCATGCGCCGCACCCGGTTGCGAAGCGCAATCGCCATCGCCCGCTTCGCCTCGGTCTGGCCCACGATGAAGCGGTCCAAAGAGCTCACGATCTCGGCTGGCTTGAGGTCAGACTCCAGCACCATGATCCTCCTGGGCCACGTTCACTGTCTCCACCATGATCTGGTCGTTGGTGTAGATGCAAATCGAAGCTGCGATCTCAAGTGCGCGCCGGGCCACCTCCGCGGCCCCGAGCTCGGTGTACAACAGCATCGCCCGGGCCGCGGCGTGGGCATAGGGACCGCCACTACCGATGGCACCGATCCCGTCATCTGGTTCAATCACGTCGCCATCCCCGCTCAGCAGCAACATCTGGCCCTGCCCGGCGACCACCAGCATGGCGTCCAGGTGGCGCAGGTACCTGTCGGTGCGCCACTCCTTGCCCAGTTCCACGGCCGACCGCAAGAGGTTGCCCTGATGCTGATCGAGCTGCCGCTCGAACTTGTCGAATAGGGTGAACGCATCCGCCACCGAGCCCGCGAACCCCACCACGATCTGGTCGTGATAGAGACGACGGACCTTGCTGGCGCGGTGCTTCATCACCACGTCGCCGACGGTCACCTGGCCGTCGCCAGCGACAGCGATCTCGGATCCCCGCTGGACCGCCAGGATGGTGGTGGCGTGCGGGGCCACGCTCTGATGGGAAGCCACGAGGCTCAGATTCTACCGCTGGCCCGCTGCCCAGCCGCCGCTCAGGCCACGGGCTGACGGTCAGTCCGCTTCCGGATGGGCTTGCGGCGAACCGGCGGGCGCGCGGCGACGGGCGCGGCCGCGGCCACCGAATCCCCCTCCGTCTCGGTCGAGGCGCGGGGAGGCCGGTAGCGGCACTTGGGATACCCGGAGCAGGACACGAAGGGACCGAAGCGGCCCATCCGCTTGACCAGGTCCTGACCGCACTCCGGGCACTTTTCGCCGACCGGCTCGGCCGCCGGGCGGGCCGGTCTGGCAGCTCCGTCGGGCGCCGCCTCCGAGCGCACGTATCGGCACTTCGGATAAGCGGAGCAGCCGATGAAAGGACCCCGGCGGCTGCTGCGTCGGACCAGGGGCTTGCCACACAGTGGGCAGGCCTCACCAATCTCCTCAGGGGGGAGCTTGTCCTCCTTGCCCTGGATGTAGTCGCACTCGGGGTACCGGCTGCAACCGACAAAGTCTCCGAAGCGGCCGCTGCGAACCACCAGTTCCGCTCCGCAGCGCGGGCAGTCGCCACCAGCTAACTGGGCTTGGATCTTGACCCGGGGCATGCTCTCCTGGGCCTCATCCAGCACCTTGGCGAACGGCTCGTACCAGGATCGGACCACCGGCACCCAGGCGGCCTCCCCTGTCTCCACGGCGTCCAGCCGCTTCTCCAGCTCAGCTGTGAAGCCGAAGTCCACCACTGCCGGGAACTGGGTGGTGAGAGCCTCGTTGACGGCGCGGCCGAGGGGAGCGGGGTGGAGGCGGCGCTCCAGCTGCCGGACGTACACCCTGGTCTGGATCAACTCCACAGTGGGGGCATAGGTGCTGGGACGACCGATGCCTCTCTCCTCCATCTCCTTGACCAGACTCGCCTCCGTATAGCGGGCCGGAGGCTGGCTGAAGTGCTGCTCCGGATGAAGCTCCAGCAAAGCCAGCGGGTCGCCCGCGGCGACTGCGGGCAGGAGCTCGTCCTGGCGATCGTCGCTGCCACTCACCTTGAGGAATCCGTCGAAGACCAGCTGACTGCCGGTGGCGCGGAACCGATGGCCGGCAGCCGTCACCTCAACTCTGGTGGAATCGAACTCGGCGGGACTCATCTGGCTGGCCATGAAGCGGCGCCAGACCAGCCGATACAGGCGCAGCTGGTCCGCAGTCAAGAACTCCGCCACCGCCTCCGGGGAGCGCTCCGCCGCGGTGGGCCGCACCGCCTCGTGGGCGTCCTGAGAGGGCACCGCGCTCTTGCTCGAGCGCTTGCCCGCTCCGGTCGCGCCCAGGTACGGCTTGCCGAAGGTGGCGCTGAGGTAGTCCCTAGCCTGCTCGATCGCGGCCTGACTAACCCTGACCGAGTCGGTGCGCATGTAGGTGATCAGACCGGTGGCGCCCGCCGGCCCCAGGTCGACTCCCTCGTAGAGCTGCTGAGCCACCCTCATGGTCTTGGTGGGGCTGAAACGCAACTGTGAGGAGGCATCCTGCTGCATGGTGCTGGTGGTGTAGGGCTGGGGTGGGTTGCGCCGCACCCGCCGCCGCTCCACCGAGGCAACCTGAAATTCGGCACCCTCCAACTCCGCCAGCACCTGCTGGGTCGCCGCCTCGTCACTCAGCCCACTGCGGTCGTCGTCGTCGTCGGCCGCAGTGGCCGCAGCCCCACGGCGCCGCTTGGGAGCGTCTCCCTTGCCCTGGTAGCGGGCTGTGAACTGGGCCTTTGCACGAGTCGCGAGCACCGCATCCAGAGTCCAGCTCTCCCGGGGAACGAAGGCGTCGATCTCATCCTCGCGATCGCACACCAGTCGCAGCGCCACCGACTGCACCCGCCCGGCAGAGAGGCCCTTGCGGATCTTCCGCCAGAGCAAAGGGCTCAGCTTGTAGCCGAGCAGGCGGTCGATGGCTCGGCGGGCCTGGTAGGCGTCCACCAGGTTGCGGTCGATCGGCCGGGGCTGTTGTAGCGAGGCCTCCACCGCCGCCTGGGTGACCTCCCGGAAGACGATCCGCTCGGGGTCCAGCAGCTTCAACTGGTTGGCTATGTGCCAGGCGATGGCCTCGCCCTCCCGGTCAGGGTCCGCTGCCAGCAGAACCCGGCCCGACTTCTTGGCCGCGGTCTTGAGCTCGGCCAGCTGCTTCTCCTTTCCCTTGATGACCGTGTAGTCAGGGGCGAAGTCCTGCTCCACGTCGATCCCGAGCTTGGAGCGGGGCAGGTCAACCACATGCCCCATCGACGCCTTGACGTCGTACTTGGTGCCCAGGAACTTGCTCAGGGTTCTGGCCTTGCTGGGCGACTCGACGATGATCAGGGTCCGGGCGGGCATCTGGTGAAAAGTGCTCCTTGAGCGGGGTGGCAGTGGGGCCTGGCGATTCTATCAACAGCCTTCCAACAGCCTTCCCGGGCAGCGGCAATCTCAATCGGACCCGAGAGCGTGCCCGGGCCTGGGTAAACTGGCCCCAACCGGAGCTTGTGTGGAGACCCCCAGCACCAGTGTCGAGCCCACTTTCAGACAAATACGACTCCTGCCTGATCACCGAGCGCCGCGACCTCGCGGCCGAGCTGTGGACCATCCGGGTCCGGCCCGAGGCTCCCTTCACATTCCGCCCCGGGCAATACGCCACCTTGGGCGTCGACCTCGACGGCAAGGTGCTGGAACGCCCCTACTCGATCGTCTCAGCGCCGGAGGAGGCGGAGCTGGAGTTCTTCATCGAGATGATTCCCGGAGGGGCCCTCACACCCCACCTGCACCGCCTCGGGAGCGGCGACCGACTGCTGATGCGCAGGCGCCCCAAGGGGCTCTTCCTGCGCCAGGGGCTGGACCTAAACCGGGCTCATCTTTTCCTGGCGACCGTGACCGGCATCGCCCCCTTCGCCAGCATCCTGCGCCAGCTAACCCTCCCCGGCCGCCAAGGTACGGCGTCGCCGCGAATCATGCTGATCCAGGGCGCGAGCTACTCCCACGAATTCGGATACCAGCAGGAGATGTTTGATCTGGAGGCCGAGTTGTCCGGCTTCAAGTATCTCCCCACGGTCAGCCGACCCTGGGATGACCCCAGCTGGCAAGGGGAGACCGGACGGGCTGAGGACGTGCTCCGAAAGTACTCAGACCAGTTCGGGATCGGCCCCAAGACGGGACTTGTCTACCTCTGTGGCCACCCCGGCATGATTGCCACCGCCAGGTCCGTGATGCGCCGCCGCGGCCTGGCCGACTCGGAGATCCTGGAAGAACAGTACTGGCCTGAGGGCAAGGCGCCCGCCGGAGCGGCCTAGGCTGGATCCACGAGCCCGGGCGGTACCGGCGCCGCGGCGGCAGCCGTCAGTGCTTGAGGCCAGCCGCCAAAACCGGGGAGATCTGCTCGAAGGTGCTGCGCAGCGACTTCACCCAGCGGTTGCCGGGGTGAC
>DATKSV010000113.1:0-5866 GCA_035531535.1 Candidatus Nanopelagicaceae bacterium
GACTACAAGCGGCACGGCACCACGACGCTGTTTGCGGCGCTCAACGTGCTCGACGGCAAGGTGATCAGAGAGTGCCTTCCCCGACATCGCCACGCCGAGTTCCTCAAGTTTCTACGCCGGGTCGACCGAGAAGTCCCAAAAGGCCTGCAGATCCACATGATTCTCGACAACTACGCCACTCACAAGCACGACGCAGTCGAACTCTGGCTGAGCCAGCACCAGCGCTTCCACCTCCATTTCACTCCGACCTCAAGCTCCTGGCTGAATCTGGTGGAGCGATGGTTCCGGAACTTGGACGACAAGGCCATTCGTCGCGGCGTCTTCCACTCTGTCCCCAGCTTGATAGCCGCCATCGAGGCCTACCTGAGCGCTAACAATGCCAGTCCTCACTCGTTCGTCTGGACCGCCACCGCCGAGGAGATTCTGGAGAAGGTCCGGCGCGGGCGAGTAGCCCTCCAGCAACTATCCGCCCAAAACTGAGACACTACACTAGGCAGAACGGCCCGGATCCGGCCAGCTGAGGGGGCCTGCACCCGCGGCTGGATTACCGAATGCGGAGCCCCGCCCTCATGGCTCGACTTCGGCCAGGAAGGCCGGGCGTATCGCCACCTGAAGGGTGGTCTCCACCGCCGCCGCCACCTCGATCAGGTGGCGCTCCTCCCAGGCCGCTCCGATCAGGGAGATTCCCACCGGCAGCCCACTCACCAGCCCGAGCGGGAGGGTGATGGCAGGATACCCGGCCAGGGCGGCGATTCTGGGTCCGTAGGCGGTTGAACTGGAGTCTCCATTGACCAGATCGATGCTCCATGCCGGGGAATTGGTCGGGACCAGCAGGGCGCTGACCCGGTGCTCGATCAGTGCGGCATCGATACCCTGCGCCCTCGACCGCCTCAGACCGCGCGCCCGGGCGCGCCTGTAGGCGGGATCCTGGAGTCCCGAGGTCTTCTCGGCCTCGACGAAGATGTCCTGTCCGAACCAGGGAAGCTCCTGCTCCGCATGGTCCGAATTGAAGCGGATCAGCTCCGCCAGTGACTCGGGGACGCTGGGGTCCGTCGCATGCCTGGCCCGAAGGTAGGCCTCCACTCCCACCTTGAACTCTGTCAGTAGCACCGTGAACTCGTCACGGCTCTCACGCAGGGCGGTGGAGGTTGGGATATTGGCCGGGTCGACCAGGACGGCGCCGGCGTCGGCAAGAACCGCCAGCGCCTCCTCGACCAGGCGATCCATGGCGCTGCTGTGGCCGAAGAACTCGGACCGGGCCACCCCCAGCCTCATACCCTTCAGTCCCGCCGCACTAAGGGGCCGGGCCAGTTCGAACCTGCCTCCCCGCCGGACCCTGGTTGCGGCGTCGGCGGGGTCTGGGCCGGAGATCACCTCCAGCAGTTCGGCAGCATCCGCAACCGACCTTGCCATGGGTCCGACCGTGTCCTGAGTGGAGGAGATGGGCACCACCCCGCCCCGGCTGACCCGGCCCACCGTGGGTTTGATCCCCACTACTCCCGATACCGAGGCGGGGGAGAGTATTGACCCGTCGGTCTCGGTGCCGAGGGCCAGCGGAGCCAGCCCAGCCGCCACCGCCACCCCTGAGCCGGAACTGGACCCGCTAGGACTGCGGTCGAGCACATAAGGGTTGCGGGTTTGGCCGCCACAGCCACTCCAGCCGCTCGAGCTGTGCTCGGATCTGAAGTTGGCCCATTCGGAAAGGTTGGTCTTGCCCAATACCACAGCGCCGGCCGAGCGCAGCTGGCGGATCACCCACGCGTCAGCGGCCGGCCTGCCAGTCGCCAGGGCCAGCGATCCCGCGGTGGTGAGGGCTCCGCCGGCGGTGTCGATGTTGTCCTTGACCAGGACGGGGATCCCATGGAGTGGACTCCTCACCCTTCCGTTGGCGCGCTCCTGGTCGAGCTGTGCCGCAGTCTCGAGGGCGTCGTCCGCCACGGCCAGCACCGACCGCAGCTTGGGCCCATTCCGATCCACGGCCTCGATCCGCTCGAGCAGCCTGTTGACCACCTCCACCGAGCTCGTCTCTCCGGCTTCGAAGCGCCGTCGCAGCTCCGCCACTCCCAGGCTTGCGACCTCGGCCGTGGTCGGGCTCGGATCGCTGCTCTGCCCGCTAGGTCCCTGGTCGTCACTCTGCACAGGTGCATCCCTCCGCTGCGCTGCCAGCAGGAAAGGCCGAGTTGAGCAGCGGTCGACAAGGTGCCGGCACCTGCTGGCGCACCTCCCCTCACCTGCCCCGCGGCCGCTGACCCTATGCCCATTCTAAGGGCCCGCTCGCAGCGTCAAGCCAAGTCCAGAGGGCGTCCATCAGCGGGTACCTTGCCCCCTTTACTCGTCCCGGGAGTGCGCACCGGGCCTGCCGGGCCCGGCCCCGCCGCGGGGCTGCCGCCAAAGCTCCTCCACCGCAGCGGCATCGACTACGTCGTAGCGCGCCCCGATCAGCCGCAACGCGGTGGCGTGCAGCTCCTGGTCGTGGCTCGTCACCGCGTCTCCAACCACGACTGTGTAGTAGTTGCGAAAGGATGCCTCATACGCCGTCGCCAGCACACAGCCTTGGGTCACCGTCCCGGCGATGGCCACAGCCTGGATGCCGCGCGCCTGCAGGATGAGATCCAGATTAGTGCGGTGAAACGCGCCGGGGCGTTGTTTGCGCACCACCACCTCCGAATCCAGCCTGCCCATCTCCGCGATTGTCAGCTGGCCCCAGCTGCCCTCCAGCGCGTAGTCGGTCCTGCGCCGACCGTCCCGGGTCTTGACAGTAGAGCCACCCGGGCGGATCACTCAGAATGTCGGGAAGGGTGATCTGCTCCACGGAAACGAGCGTGCACCCGGCTTGGCGGCCGGCCTGGATTACGCCCCGCACCCTCGGGATGATCCACGGACTTGAGCTACGCTCCGTCCCTGCTCGGACCACCAGCCACGCTCGTCACAGAAGTCGTTCTGCATGTCGATCACTAGCAGCGCGGTGTGGCTGGGATCGAGGATCTCGCCTAGCGAGCTGTAGACCTCGACACCGTTGATGTCCTTGATCATCCGCCCTGTTCTCCCCTCACTTC
Organism: Candidatus Nanopelagicaceae bacterium; assembly: GCA_035531535.1. Taxonomy (GTDB): domain Bacteria; phylum Chloroflexota; class Dormibacteria; order Aeolococcales; family Bog-877; genus AG-12. The sequence goes on from DATKSV010000113.1 coordinate 3,057, forward strand.
AGATGGGTCGGCAAGAGCGGCCGGTGGCAGCCGGACGTTGGGGTTACAGCAGCCAGACGACGAGCGCAGCCACCGCCGCCATCACCATCGCCGCGGCGGCGGTCACCAGAAGGCAGCAGGCAAGAGCCTCGAGGCCACAGCACCCGGCGCGGCGCCCGGCGTGCCCTCGATGACGGCCCCTTGGCATGCCCACCACGATACGCCCGCATTTGGCGGCCTATCCTGCTGATGAGAGAGAACTCTGGCGAGGGGCTGTGACGACGGCCGAGCCAGATCCCACAGGAGCCGGCGCGGCCGTCGAGGAGTTCCCGGGCGATTTCGAATTGACCCGAGTGGCACCTCGCCTCCTCGATCATGTGCGGCACGATCTGGCCAACGCTGGCAGGGTCGTCAGCGTCCTGGTCTCCGTGGCTTCGCCTTGGAGCCGCTCCCAAGGGAAGCCAGAGCTGCACCTCATCCGAGCGTTGGCAGTGCCTGCGGTAGTCCGCGGGCACATCAGCGATGGGACGAACACGGACGCGGACCGCATCCGGATTGGCCGGGATCCGACCCTCACCCCCCGGGCCGCTGAGTTTTTGACCCAGCCACCGCGAGACCCCAGCGAGCTCAGGCATGGCTTGCCCATCCGCCCAAGTGGTCGTGCCAACCCGAACACTCGGCACCGCCCGCGGGGTGCGGCACCTACAGTTGGGGCATGAACGCTCCCCGAGGTGACGTCGACCTCGAGGCGCTGGCCGACCTGGCCGCCCCCTGGTGCATCCCGGTCGCGGTGACGCTCCGAATTGCCGACCAAATCGCCGCCGGAGTGGACCGGATCGAGGGGCTGTCAACCGTAACCGGGTCTGACCTCTATGCGCTCCACGGGGTGCTCACGTATCTCGTCCGCAGAGGGGTCTTCCTCGAACCCAAGCCAGGGCGGTTCGCCCTCAATGCGGCAGCGGAGAGGCTCCGCGATCCCTCCTTGTTCCTTGATCTCGACGGCATCGGAGGTCGGATGGCGGGCAGCTGGGAGACTCTGCCCGTCTACGTGCGGACCGGGAGCCCCGGCTACCAAACGAAGTTCGGCCTGCCCTTCTGGGAGGACCTGGCGACCAACCCCAAGCTCAGGTCCAGCTTTGATTCCCTTATGGGTCCCGATGGCCACGGGCTGCCCGATGTGGACATCGAGCCGTCTCAGGGCTGGGAGGCGATCCGGTCCGTGGTCGACGTGGGCGGCGGCACCGGCACCTTCCTCGCCCAGCTCCTCCTCCGCCACGGGAATGCGCGGGGAACCCTGGTGGACCTGCCGGCCACGGTGGCGCGCTCCGCGGCCACGTTCGAGCAGGCTGGCGTCTTGGACCGGGTCACGATCGTCGGGCAGTCCTTCTTCGATGCCCTGCCGGCCGGCGCAGATCTCTACCTGCTCCGACATGTCCTGAATGACTGGCCGAAGCGGGAGACCGTCGCGATCCTTCGCCGCTGCGCGGCTGCACTCCCGGCCCACGGAAGGGTCGTGGTGCTCGGTGGGGTCACCGCCGACGGCTACTCCCCGGAGTTGACCATAGAGATGGTGCTGCTTGGGGGCAGGACCAGTTCCCTTACGGAATTCCGCTTCCTGGCCAGCCAGGCTGGATTGGAGGTCGCAGCCAGCTCACTAGGCCCGCACGGGCCACTTGGGATTGAGTGCGCGCCGAGGGCCGCCTAGCCCTGCCCTCATCGGCGCGGTCCCGGATGAGTAGGGTCGAAGTCAGGCGGAATGACCTGCCGGAGTAGCACGCGTGCCCTGCGGCGAATCGCGGATGGCCCGAAGACGCTCCAGCCGAGGGGCGAGACCAGCTTGGCTGATGTTCCCGTTCCCCAGCACGAGGAGCCTTAGCAACCGGGAAGGCCCGGTTAGCGGATCCCGCGGACCGCAGCCTTGGCTCTTCGCTGCTCACCACGCTCGCGATAGCCCAGCTCCAAGACGAGACGCTGCACCGCCTCTCGGGCCTCCGCAATGCGGTCCAGGCTGGGATCCTCCATGGCCATCGCCGTGGCCGCTAGGGTATCGAGCCGGCGCTGGACCGAGCGAGCGTCCCGCAGCAGCGCCGCCGTGCGCTTGGCTACGGCGGCACTAGCGGCGAATGCGTCGCCATCTTCGCTCACGCCAACGCAGCTCGGGAGGCCCAATCCCAGACGGGCGCTGCGCCGACCCCAGTGGCAGCGGGCATCGCTGCCGCCTGGCACCTGGACCGATTTGTTGTGCCCTCGAGCTGAGAAGAGGACGATGAGGATGCCACCGACGAATCATAGCAAGTCGCGGGAACAGATGTTCCGGCCGCTCCGTGCGCCCTGGTCGGGCAGAATATTCTCGGCTCCGAGGAGCGGCATCGGGGTGGCCAACCCTTAGACCGGGCTGGATCCCACCGCGCCGCGGGCCGGGGGCGAAACCGGCCCCGGGAGACCGTCAACGAACTCGATGGTGTTGGCCCGAATCGCAGGGGTCGGGTCGAACCTCCCCCGCAGTGCGACTCCTTCGCCTTCCAGCCGGGCCACGGCGACCTCGATTAGCTTGCGAGGTAGTGAGGTCAAGCGGACGAGCTCCTCGGCGGTTGTGGGTCCGGTCTGGTCCGGGTGACCGCGCAAGGTGTCTACCGCCACCGCCTCGGGGTCTGGTGCGGCGGACGGGTCGGGGCGAGCAGGCGGCGCCGACTCCCGTTGCCGTCAACTCGCCTTCCGCGAGCAGGCGAAGACAGCGCTCGAGGCGCCGAATAAGGCAAATTTGAAGTGGCGGGAGGCGAGGGGAACGATCCCTCCGGGGACGCCTTAGGCGCCCCCCATCGATTTTGAAG
>DATKSV010000114.1:0-7223 GCA_035531535.1 Candidatus Nanopelagicaceae bacterium
AGATGCGCCACCGAGGAGTAGCCGGTGCCGAAGTCGTCCAGCGCCAGCTGCACCCCCAGGGTGCGGATCTCATCCAGGGCTGAGACCGCCGCCAGCGAATCCGCCAAGAGGGCCGTCTCAGTGATCTCCATGCAGAGCAGGTCCGGGGACAGCGGCTCCTGGCGCAGCGCCGCGGCCACCATCTCCACCACCTTGGGGTCGAGCAGCTGGCGGGTGGAGAGGTTCACCGACACCAGGGGCTGGGACTCCGGCAGCAGCCGGGACCACCGTGCGCAGGCGGCACATGCTTCCCCAAGGACCCAGGCGCCGATGTCCACTATGATCCCGGTCTCCTCCGCCAGCGGAATGAAATCGGCGGGTGGGACCAGCCCGCGCTCGGGATGGTCCCAGCGCAGGAGCGCCTCGGCCCCCAGGATCTGACCTCGCTCGAGGCCCACAACCGGCTGGTAGTAGACCACGAACTCGTGGTTCGCCAGGGCTCGGTGCAGGTCGGCCTCCAGCTTGACCCGATCCCCGAAGATCCCCCCCATGGCCGAGGTGAACTCGACCGCGCGGCGGCCACCGGCCGCCTTCGCGTGGTACATGGCGATGTCGGCGTCGCGGACGAGCTCGTCGGCGTCCAGAGCGGCCGTGGCGGTGGTGCGAACCCCGACGCTGGCGGTGATCACCACCTCTTGGCCGCGCACGAGGATGGGAGCCTCCACCGCCTTGACCAGCCTGTCTGCCATGAGCATCGCCATCTCTGACGACCCTAGGTCCTCGGCCAGAGCCGCGAACTCGTCGGCGCCCACTCGAGCGATGGTGTCGCTGGGCCGGATCAGGCGCTGCAGACGCTGCGCCACGGTCCGCAGCACCTCGTCGCCGGCGGCATGGCCGAGGCTGTCGTTGACCACCTTGAGCCGGTCGAGGTCGACGGACAGCAGGGCCGCCAGCTGGTCGCCCCGCCGGGCCCGGCCCAGGGCCGCTGGAATCCGATCGAGCAGCAACACCCGGTTGGGCAGGCCCGTGAGCGTGTCATGCCAGGCCTGCTGCTGGAGGGTGGCGTCATCCTCCTGGCGGGTGATGGCGGTGCCCAGGACGTGGGCCAGGCCCTGCGCGAAGTGGCTGTCGTCGTCGTTGAACTCGTGGCGGTCGATGGTGAATGCCTCCAGCACTCCATATGGCCGGTCGCCGGCGACGATCGGCACCGCCAGCCCCGCCCGGATCCCGTAGATCTGCTGGAGGTCTCCTTCATGGAAGCGCTGCTCGGTCGTGAAGTCCGACACCAGCACTGCCTCCGCCGACCTGATCGTTAATCCGGCCAGGGACCGTTGCCCGCCGGGAATCAGGGCGTTGCCGACGACTCCCGGCTCCCAACCGACCCCGGCGATAAACCGGAAGGAGTCATGGGTGCTGTTCCAGCGCAAGACCGATGCCTTGGGCACCTCCAAGTGCTGGGCCAGAAGCACGCTGGCTCGCTGGAGGAGCAGGCCGACATCGCGCACGGCGAGCGCATACTGGCCGAACTCGGCGATGGCGGCCTGCTGGCCGGACCGGCGGGTGGCCGCCTCCTCAGCTCGGCGCTCGCGGGTGATGTCCTGGGCCTGCCAGAAAATCCCGGCGGCCCGGGAGTCCAGCTCCGGCATGATGGTGCTGGACGCCAGCAGCCACCGGAGTTCACCCGATTGGGTGAGCAGCCGATGCTCGAATCTGGCCATTCCCTTCTCCGGGTGCCGCTGCAACTCGCGGTGGTGGCGGATGAGCTGGCGACGCTCCCCCGGAGGCACCAAATCGAGCAGGGTGGTACCCACCAACTCCTCGGCGCGGAGCCCCACCAGCTCGGCCAGCGCCGAGTTGACCTGGGTCAATTTGAGATCGCCGGTCAGGGTTGCGCTGGCGACCCCGGTGCGCTCGAAGAGGTGGCGGAAGCGGTCGGCTAGGGCCTTGGTCTCGTGGGCGGCCCGGGCCTGCTCCGCGCGATCATCGAGGGTCTCCCAGGTGAACTCCACATTGGCGGCCAGCCGGGCCAGGAGGTTGAGCGCCTCATCGTCGAAGAACTGGGCCTCGTCGGAGTAAACCGTGAGCATGCCCCGGACCCGCTTGGCCCGTACCAAGGGGAAGCACGCGACCCCACGGAAACCGACCCGGCGGGCCGGCTCCAGCCAGGGTCGGAATCTCGGCTCCGTCTCGATATCCTGAAACACTGCGGGATGCCGGCTGCGGGCCGCGATCCCGACCGGTCCCCGCCCCTCAGGGACGTCGGCACGGGTGGAGGTCCTGAGGTGAAGCAGGTAGCCGTCGTCCTCGCCCCAGATGGCGCTCGGCGCCACCCACCCGTCGTCGCCCACGACGCCCAGCCAGGCCATCTGCAGCCCGCCGTGCTGGACCGCGATCCGGCAGGCCTCCTGCCAGAGGCCCGCGGCTGAGGTGGCTCGGAGCATGGCCTCGTTGCTCTCCGCCAGGGCGGTGCGGAGGCGCTCCGTCTGCTGCAGGCGATGGCGCAGGTCCCGCTCCGCCGTGACGTTCTCGGCCTGGGTCAAGGCGCACACCGGCCGGTCGTCGCAGTCGCGAAGGATTGAAGTCGTGATCCGCACCCAGACCGGGTCTCCGCCGGGCTGCAGGTAGCGCTTCACCAGGCCGGTGACGATCTGGCCGCGGCGGCTGCGGCGTATCACGGCCCGGCTGGCGGGGCGGTCATCGGGATGGGTGATGTCGAGGATGTGAGTGCCCGGCAGCTCCGCCATGGACCTGCCCACCAACTGGCAGAAGGCGGCGTTGGCTCGCTGGATCAGGTGGTCCATCCCGATCGCGACCATGGGCGTCGTGGCCTGTTCGAACAGGGGGCCCAGCACGCCATCCAGGTCAGCTGGAGTCGGCCGGTCCTGCGAACGCAGATGGGGTTGTCCGAGTTCTAGGTGCATGGGGGTCGGGCCAGCGTAGCGCGTGCCCGGCCAACCTTCTCCATTTCGAAGTCGCAAAGCGGTTACACGTGAACGAGGGCGGGTTGGCCCCACCGGCCCGAGATCCGCGGTGAGATCGGACCGCACCCTGGAAGGGCGGCGCCGGGGTGGGTGGTGCGTCGATATTGGCGGGGGGCCCGGCCAGGGCGAGGTTCGGGGGGTGGGCACCGGCGCGGCAGCGGTGGCAGGAGGATTGAGGATTTGACCTACCGACTCAACCGGGGCAACGCCCTGGCGGCGACGTTGCCGGTCGTCGTGGTCAGCGGCATGGACCAGGGCCTGGGGCTGATGACTACGAGCGGAGCGGGGCGGGCTCGCCCGCCAAGTCGACCACGAGGTCGTCGCCCAGGGTGGAGCAGCCGGCCGTTTGGAGGGGGCGCTATCGAGCCGGGGCCGACGCGACCATCCGCAGCGGGGCCTGGCGCTGAGGGCCCATCAGGTGGGCCTCCATGACGGGGCGGGTGTCGGCGAGGTGGCCGGACCCTACCGCGGAGGGGCGATCGCCGCCACCCAGCAGTGGCTGGATTCCCACCGGGAACTGGCCCTGCGCTTCCTGCGTCGGTTAGTCAGCGCCACCAGGTGGGCTCCGGAACCGGGCAACGGCGACCGGGCCAGAGAGTCGCTGCCCCGCACTCATGGCGTGGATGCGTCGATCGCGGCGCCGTGGTGGGTCACCGAGGTGGGTCCCGGTGTGGGGCGATTCCGGATGGCGGTATCCCGAGAGGGGGATTTGGCAATGCGCTGGCCCCGCGCCAGCGCTTCGGCGGCTTAGAGACCGACCCGGATGCCCACATCCTGATCACCGGCGCGGTTGATCGCTCCATCCTGGAGATGGCCGTGGCCTCCCTTTAGCGGAGTGCGGCCCCAGCCAGTCCCTGAGCCCGGGTCGGGTGCGGCCCGACATGGGCCCAGCCGCCAACCAGTCCCTCGCCACTTGGGCCCGGGCGGGGCAGCCCTTCAGTTGGCGGTCTCAACCTCCTTGGCCCTGCGCCGGCCGCATCGCCACCAGGGCGTGCTGCCGGGCCCATCGGGGGCCTGGTACGATCGTCGCCATGTAGTCCCCCTCGCGCCGCGCGCGGGCACGCGGCCAGGCTTTGGCCGCCCCGCCCGAGCCACAGTTCGCGGCTCCCATCGACGCCGTCCGGGCGGGAGTGCGGAGCAGCGGCTGCGCTGAGGTATCTGAGGTCTGCGTCCAGCCGAGTGGCTGGCGCAGGGCGAGCCGCCCACCCCTGAGGGACACATGCCTACTAGCCACCACGCCTATCACCAATTGCTGGCCCTTCCGGGCGCCGCCGGTTTGGTCGCCTGGACATCGCTCGCGCGGCTCATGTATGGCGTTCTGCCCTTGGCCATGCTCCTGCTCCTGGTGGAGCGCCGACACTCGTACGCCGAGGCGGGCGCCGCGCTGGCCGCCTACGGGCTCACCGCCGGCCTGCTCGGGCCCGTGCGGGCACGCCTGGCCGATCGCCTCGCAGCGCGTTGGGCCCTGGGCGTGATGGGGGCCTCCCTGGTGATCGCGCTCCTCGGAGTGATCCTGGCTGCTGATGCTCCCCTCGCGCTTCTGGTCCCGCTGCTGCTCCTTGCCGGGTCCACGCCGCCTCCGGTTGGACCGCTGATGCGCGCCAGTTGGCGGCGCCTGGCCCAGGGCGACCAGGCCCTGCTCGCTCGTGCCTACTCGTTCGACGTGGTCAGCGAGGACCTAATCTTTCTGATCGGACCCTTGCTGGCGGCTCCCGGGGTGGCATGGTTGGGGGCCGACACGGTGGGGGTGGGGTCGTCGCTGACCCTGCTGGGAGCGGCCGCAGTGCTGGGGTCGCTGGTTCCCCGATCCGCCACCGCGATCGTTCGGCCAGGCCCGAGCAGCGGGCGCCATGTGCCCCTGTGGCGGAGCTGGATTTTCCTGCTGGGGCTGGCTCCGATGGTCGCTCTGGGCCTTCTGCTGGGGTCGCTGGGGATCGCTGCTGTGGCGGTGGTGCTGGCGGCAGCCGGCACCACCCTGGCCGGCCTGCCGGACGCCGTCCTGGCGGTCGGGAGTGTGACTTCGGGCCTGGTCTTCGGCCGCCGGAGCTGGCCGGGTTCGCCATCTCAGCAGGCGCTCGCCCTGGTGGGCACCTGCTCTGCCCTGGTACTGCTGGCGGCGCTCTCGACCGGCGACCTGCTCATGATGCTCGTGGTTCTGGCGGGGGCCGGACTGTGCGTCTCTCCCGCCATCGTCTGCGCCTACCTGATCGCCGACCGGGCGGCGCCAATGGCCACCATGGAGGCCACCAGTTGGGTCAACTCGGCTTTCAACGTGAGCCTAGCCGTCGGCACGGCGGGGGCCGGGGTGGTCGCCCAGGCGTGGTCGGCGGGAGCGGCCATGGCCGCGGCAGCGATCGCGGCGGGCGTGGTCTTGGGGCTGGCCGCTCTCGGCCAGGGATTTGGGCGGGCGACTGCCAGGAGTGGCGGGGCTGCGGGTTGACTACAACCGGGGCTGGAATCCGCCACGACTGCGACCGGATCCCCGGCCGCGCCGCCCTCTGGTCGCCAAGAGGTGGCCGGGCTCGTCTAACACCAGGCCGCCGGTGCAATCCAACTCCTCGCCCTCGGTGCCTGGCGAGAGCACGGGTGCGACCCGGGCGACGCGGGCCCCACCTTGGTCTGGGTGAGGGGGCGTCGCGCCTATTGTTCGGCCCGACCGCTGGCCTCTGGGCCTGAGGTAGGCGAAGGTTCAGCGCGGTCTCGAGCCGCCCTCACGATCACAGCGGCGCAAGTGCTCGGCGAGATGGCGGTGGCGTCCAGGTAGAGGTGGTACAGGCTGGGGGCCGTCACGTCCAGATGGTAGAAGTGGCGCACATAGTGACGCCTTGCCGAGTCGGTCTGGCGCTGGGCCTTGGCGGCTGCCGTCGGGTCCAGGCCGCCTGTGGCGATCGCTTGTGCGAGTCTTCGCTCCGGTGGCCCGTCCAGGCGCACGTGCAGCGCCCCCGGGTGGTGGCGAAGGACAATCGACGCGCCCCGTCCCATGATGACCACGCCCCGGCCAGCGGCTCGCCGCATCACCGACTCGGTGTGATCCAGGTATTCACTCTCTGTCTGCCAGGGACCTTGGGGTTCCGGCACCCCCAGCCAGGCTGATCCCAACGGCGCGAACACGGTCAGCCACTGGCCCAGACCGTGGGCCGGATGACTCTCCAAAGAGGCGACGTCGGCAAAAGCTGTCAGTAACTCAGCCGCCACCGCGGCCGGGATTGCCCGGTCGAGGAAGGCAAGGTCGAGCGCATCGGCGACGCGCCGCCCGATCGCTTCGCTGCCGGTGCCGTACGCGGCAGAGATGGTGACGACCGGTCGCGCGGTGGTCATGTGGGGCGACCGGCGCTCAGTTGGAGTGGGCCCCAGCGTGATTGAGCCGCCAGCACCTCAGTGCAGCTGGTAAGGCGTTGCCCGCGGCGGATACCCAAAGCCAGGACCCGCATCAGGATTCGGCTCCCATCATCCATTTCAGAGACGATAGCGGCCGCCTATAGGTTCCAGCCCGGGCGACGGGTCGTGGGCGTGCCTAGCCGCCGGGCCCTGGGCTCGGACTGTCGGAGGTCGATTGGTTGGAGGATTTGTCGCCTGCCAGTTGCGGTGTCGCCGCCTGTCCGTTGATGGGCTCCGCCACCGCCGCGGGCGAAGGCAGGCGGTCTTCGTAGTGGAACTTGCCTCCGCGCAGCCAGGAGGCGACCGCGGCGACGAGACAGGCGGCGACCGCGAAGTCGAAGGCCTCGTGTAGGCCACCCATGAATGGCGCCGAGATCGCAGATACAGGTCCAAGGGCTGCGATGACGCCCCTGTACGGGTGGTCAATTCGGATGGGTCTACGGGGACCCGAGCTCGAATTCGAGGGCAGGCTCAGCCAGCAGCGGGATCGTCGTCGGGGTAGGCGTTCAGTGTCTACGCTACCGGGCTGAGTGGGGTCGGGGCATGAGCCCTCCCATACCGCCAGGCGCACTGCGGCCGCTCTCACGCTCCGCGATGGAGTCAGTCCTCGGCTGGCTCCGGGCCGATTGGGCAAAGCTACCGTGGCAACGACGCTGGATCGCTACTCGGGCGTTTCCGACTCTATCTGCGGGGACGCCGCCAGAGAGGTCCGCAGCCTTTTGGCAATGGCCGTCCCAGAAGGACAGGGTGTCAAATAGGGTGTCAAATCCACCGGCGGAGCCATCAAAACGGCCCGGCTGATCTAAAAAACCGGGACCAAAAGAGGCTATGGTCGGGAAGGGCGGATTCGAACCGCCGACCTCACGGTCCCGAACCGTGCACTCT
>DATKSV010000115.1:0-13013 GCA_035531535.1 Candidatus Nanopelagicaceae bacterium
CGCCTAGAGGTTGACCCCGAACAGCTCGCAGAGCCCGTCCAGTTCGTCGGCTGAGAAGTAGTCGATCACGATCCGGCCCCGGCCGCCGGCCCTGGGGGTGATCTTCACCCGGGTGCTCAGGCGCTGGGCTAGCGCTGCCTCCAGGGCCTGCACCTCGGGGGACGGGGCGGGCGCCCGCTTGGCCGGCGCCCGCAGGGCCAGCCTGGCCACCAGGCGCTCGGTGTCGCGGACGGACAGATGGCGGGCGACCACGTGCGCCAGGGTCTTGGTCTGGAGCAGTGGTTCCGAGATCGCCAGCAGGGCGCGCACGTGGGCGGCCGAGACGCGCTCCTCCGCCAGGGCGAGTTGCACCTCCGGGGTGGCCTGGAGCAGGCGGATCGTGTTGGCCACGGCCGATCGGCTGCGCCCGAGTTGTTGGGCCACCGCCTCCTGGGTCAGGCCGAACTCATCGCAAAGCCGGTTGAAGGCGCGCGCCTCGTCGAGGGGAGAGATGTCGCGACGTTGCAGGTTCTCCACCAGGGCCATCTCCAGCCGGGCCCGGTCCGGACCCGCCGGGCGGATCACGGCGGGGACGGTGGCCAGCCCGGCCAGCTGCGAAGCGCGCAGCCTGCGCTCCCCGGCCACCAGGTGATACCCGTCCTGGGCCGGCTCGACCACCAGCGGCTGGAGAACGCCGTACTCGATGATGGATCGGGAGAGCTCCTGCAGGGAGGCGTCATCGAACTGACTGCGCGGCTGCAGCGGGTTGGGGGAGATGGAGGCCACCGGGATCTCGCGAACCGACGGCCCACTCAAAACCGAGCTGAGGGTGGCTGCCCCGGGAGGGATCAGCTGCTCGAGGCCGCGTCCCAGCCCGCGATGCTTGCTCAAGCGGCCACCAGGCTGTCGCGCATCAGCAGTTCCTCGGCCAGCGCGCGGTAGGCGATGGCCCCCCGTCCGGTCGGATCGTACTGAGTGATGGGCAGGCCGTGGCTGGGAGCCTCGCTGACCCGGACCGAACGCGGGATCACGGTGCTGAAGGCCTGCTCGCCGAATTGGCGGCGGACTTCGGCCACCACCTGGGAGCTGAGCACGGTTCTGGGGTCGAAGAGGGTGAGCACGATTCCGGCGAGGCGGAGAGCGGGGTTGAGCGACTGGCGGACCAGCGATTGGGTGTGGGTGAGCAGCGCCAGCCCCTCCAGTGCGTAGTACTCACACTGGAGCGGGATCAGCATGGAGTCTGCCGCGACCAGGCAGTTCACGGTGAGGAGCCCCAAAGATGGCGGCGTGTCGAGGAGGACGTAGTCGTAGTCGGCCAGACCATCCAGAGCCAGTCGAAGGCGAGATTCACGCAGGGGCAGCTCCGCCAGTTCCAGCTCGGCCCCCGCCAGCCCGACGGTGGAGGGCACCAGCGTCATCCCGGGAATGTGCTCGAGGGGTACCGTCACCTCAGCCAGCGGCTGGCCCAGCACGACCACGTCGTAGATCGACGAGGGCAGGTTCTTGGAGTTGATTCCGAGGCCCGAAGTGGCGTTCGCCTGGGGGTCGCAGTCGACCAGGAGGACTCTCAGGTCGCGCTCGGCGAGCGCGGCGCCGAGATTGATCGCGGTTGTGGTCTTGCCCACCCCGCCCTTCTGGTTACAGACGGTCAGAACGCGTGGGCGGGGCATGGCCCAAGTATAGGTGGGGCCAGATGTTTCACGTGAAACATCGCCGCCGGCCCGCGCCCCTCAGGGGTTGGCCGGGTGCTCCGCCTCGAGCCCTGGAATGATCTCTCCGTCGCTGTACGCGTGGGCCTCGCCCAGGTGGCGCACATCGACCTGGCCGCGGCCATGGACCCTCCAGCCGCGGCTGCTGCCACAGATAGCGGTCCTCTCCGCGATGCCCAGGAAACGGCAGCCGGCCGGGGTTCGGGCCGCCACCAGGCGTCGCCAGGGCCGCATCAGAGCCGCATCCCAGTGCACTCCGAACACCTCTTGTGGTAACAGGCCGAGGCCCTGGCCGGAAGGGAGGCGGCCGCGCTGGGCGCCCGGGGTTATGGCCCCGGCCACCATGGCCCCGGCGCTACACCCCCCGAACACGCCGCCCTGGCGCAGCAGATCACCGATCGCCGCCAGCAGCGAAGTCCCGACCAGGGTCTGACGCAGGTAGGAGGGGTTGCCCCCGGAGAAAAACACCATGCTGGCCCGCCGGACTTGATCGGCATTTGCCGCTACCTGGGCGTCCTCGCGCGTGCGCACCGGCAGCGCCACCGCCAGCCGGCCGAGTCGCTCGTAGTGGGCCAGCCCTTGAGAGTTCCAGCGCCGGAAGACGGCTTCTCCCTCGGGCGCGCTGGCGGTGGCGAGCACCACCACCGACCCATCTCCAGCGGCGCCGGCGAGCGCCTCCAGTTCGGCCTCGCCGGCCCATTCCTCGAATTCACCTGACCCGAGCAGCAAAAATCTCCCGGACGAGCCGGGCACAGGCTCGACCCCGTCCGTCTCGTCAGAGAGGGTCAGCTGACCGGGTCCCCCGTTCCGCTGCCGGGGGACGGCCGGCTGGCCAGGGCGGGAGCGTCGGCCGCTCCGACCTTGTGGCCGTTCTTGGCCGTCTCCTGCCGCCTGAGTTGCAAGAAGGGCTCGAACATGTCCAGCGGCACCGGAAACACCACCACGGTGTTCTGATCGGCTCCGATCTCAGAGAGGGTCTGCAGGTAGCGCAACTGCAAGGTGGCGGGCTGGGTGCCAATCACCTTGGCCGCGTCCGCCAGGGTCTGCGCGGCCTGGAACTCCCCCTGAGCCCTGATGATCTTGGCCCGCTTCTCGCGCTCGGCCTCGGCCTGCAGCGCCATCGCGCGCTGCATGGACTGGGGCAGGTCCACATCCTTGACCTCCACCGCGGTCACCTTGACTCCCCAGGGCTCCGTCTGCTCATCGATCACGGCCTGCAGTTTGGCGTTCACCTGCTCCCGCTGGCTGAGGAGTTCGTCGAGGGTGGACTGGCCCAGGATGGAACGCAGGGTGGTCTGGGCGGTCTTGGAGATGGTGTTCATGTAGTCGCGCACCTTGACGTAGGAGTCGCGGGCGTCCACCACCCGGAAGAAGACCACCGCGGTCACGCGCACAGTGACGTTGTCGCTGGTGATGACGTCCTGGGCCGGAACCTCGTGGACCATGACTCGAAGGTCCACCTTCACCATCCGATCAAATCCGAAGGGAATTATGAGCCGCGGCCCGGGCCCCTTGACATCAATCAGCCGACCCAGGCGGAGCACCACGCCCCGTTCGTACTCGTTGATCACCCGAAAGCCGGTGGCGAACGCGATCAAGATCAGGAGTGCCAGCACCACGACCACCACCACCACCGCTACTAGAGCCGCAGTCATCGCGAAATTCCTCCTGGTTACCGATCCCCGCCGACGGCCTGAGCCGGGCGGAATGAAAGAGACGGCACCGGTAGCCCGGTCAACCTGACGATGAGGGTGAACCCGTCCTGGGCCAGCACCTCGATCTCGCTGCCGACCTCCAGGGCCGAGTCGTCCCGGGCGACCGCCCTCCAGAGCTCGCCACCGACCTCGGCGAGGCCGACGGGAGCGGCTCGCTCCCGGATCACACCGGTCATCCCGAGCAGTTCGTTGGGGGTCTGCGGAAATGGCCGGTGGCGGACCGCCAGCGCCCGCCCGCTGGCGCTCACCCAGAGCGCCCCCATTCCCAACGGCAGCCCCAGCAGCGCGATCAGGTTGACTCCCGGACTACGGAAAAGGAGCCAGCCGCCGCCGATCGCCGCCGCGATCCCGAGCAAACTCACAGTCCCGTGACTGGGAACCGAGATGTCCAAGATGAACAGCCCCACCGCTGCCGCCACCACCACCAACCCGATCGGGTTGAGGGGCAGGGCCACCAGGCCCACGACCGCGGCAACTCCGGCCAACAGCCCAACGATGCCGGGCACCAGGGCTCCGGGGTGGACCAGCTCCACCCCGATCCCGAGCAGCGCCAATAAGAGCAGGCCGAACACCAGAGTGGGGTCGGCCAGGAATCCCAGCGCGGCGGGGAGCGCCAGCTGATGAGTCATGGCCGGCGCTGTTGGCGGCCCCACGCTGGCCGCTAGAACTGGGAGCTGGGCCCCCAGGGCGAAGCCTCCGGCTCCGAGAGCCGCGCTCACGATCGCCACAGGGCGCATAGCCAATTCAGTGTACGCTGTTTTTGCCGAGCCGGCCGGCCCCGGATCGGCATAATCCCGGCATGCCCACCGCCCCCGACGACCTCTCCTCTGAGACCGCGGTGCGCCTGGCGGGCTCCGCCGACAGAGCTGCCTGGGACATGTTTGTGGCCGGCTCCTGCGGCGGCATCCTGATGCAGACTTGGGGTTGGGGTGAGCTGCGTCGTCGTTCGGGTTGGCAGGTGCTGCGCCTGATAGCGGAGGAGGAGGGCGGCTGGCGGGCCGCGATTCAGATCCTGTATCGAAGGCTGCTGCCCGGGGGCATCGGCTGGGCGTACGCCCCGCGCGGACCCGCCCTTCCCATGCCGGCTGATCTCAGGGCCGCCGAGCGGCTCTTGTCCCGCGCCCGGCTCGAGCTCCTGCGACGACGGGTCCTGGTGCTCCGACTGGACCCGGAGTGGGATCTGGACGCCACGGAGGCTCGAACCCTGCGGCGGAACCTGCGGCTGCGTCCGGCTCACTTCGACATCCAGCACCGGCGAACTTGGCTGGTCGAGCTCCCCGCCTCCGCGCCAGCCGCCCTGGCCGCCCTGCCCGCCTCAACCCGACGCAACATCCACATCTCAGAACGGGCGAAGGTGGAGGTCTCCATCGGACGTGATCCCCGGGACGTGGCCCGTTTCTATGAACTCCATCTCCAGACCGTAGGCCGCCAGGAGTTCCAAAGCCGGCCCCTCTCGTACTACGAGGCGGCGGTCGAGGAGCTGGGAGCCTGGGTGTTCCTGGCGGGCCTTGACGGCGACGACCTGGCAGGCGCGGTCGGAACCGCCTGTGGCCCGCGCCTGATCTACCTGTACGGGGGCACCTCCACGGGCAGGCCGGACGTTCGGGCCAGCTACGCACTGCACTGGACGATGATCCAGTGGGGCATCCAGCGCGGGTGCACCGAGTACGACATGTGGGGGGTTCCGCGCAACTTCGACCGCAGCGACCCGGCGCACGGCTACGCCCTCTTCAAGACCCGCTGGGGAGGTCGGCTTGCCTCTCACAGCGGGTTGATGGTGGCCCCCATGATGGGTCCACTTGACGTCCCCGCACACCGGCTGGAGTCATGGATGCTGCGGCGTCGGCCGCTGCTCACCTGAAGGCACGGCTCCCAGCCCCTCACAGTCTTAAACTGGCTCTGTGCTCTACTTGGGAAAGCGTCGCAGCGACCGCTGGGAGGCGGTGGTCTTCGCGCCGCCTCGAGAGGTCTTCGCCACTGCGGAGCAAGTCCTCGGGCTGCCGCCATTCAGCTTTCGGGTGGTCGATGAGCGCACCGCTGAGGCCGTCCAGGACATTGCCAACGGGCTGTTCGGGCAGTGGAGCAAGGTCAGGTACCCGCGCCATCGAATCAAGATCGAATGCGACAATGGAGACGCCGGAACCCGGGTGACGGTGACCACCGTAGGCGATCGCAGGGCCACCATGCGGGCCGCCAACCTGATCCGGATCTTGGGCCAGGGGGAGGTCGACTCCCACACGGTCTATCGTTACCGCGCCATCCCCCCCGGCAACTGCACGATCGTGCAGAGCTGGGCGGGCACTGGCTACCCGGTCTACCTGGAACCCGCTCACGAGGCGCGTCGGGGCCGCGCGGTGCGGCCGTCCAGCGCGCTGGTCGCCCTAGAGCAGCACGGGCGCTGGGTGAAGGTCAGGGCTGGGGCGGGAGACGACGCCGAGGAGGGCTGGATCGAAGCCGATGAGTTGGTTCCCGATCAGGTGCCGGCTCGGATGGGCGGGGCCTCCGGCTAGTCGTCGGCGTGGTGGGCGAGGCTGTGCCAAGCCCCGGAGAGCATCAGGTCCTGTGCCTCCACCGGCCCCTCGCTGCCAGCCGGGTAGAGGTTGATCCGGGGCATGTCGTCGAGGACCGGCTGGAGCGCCTTCCAGGCGTACTCGGTCTCGTCCTGGCGGATGAACAAGGTGTGGTCGCCGAGCAAGGCGTCGTGGAGCAGCCGCTCGTACGCCTCGGCAGGCTCGGTCTTGAAAGATTGGCCGTAGGAGAAGTCCATCCGCACCCCCTGCTCGACCACGGTCGGACCCGGCTTCTTGGCCACGAAGGAGAAGGAGATGCCCTCGTCCGGCTGAATGCGAATCGTGACCCGGTTTGGCTGCAGAGCCTCGATCCCGGTCCCCTCGAATAGGTGGAGCGGCACGTCGCGGCAGAAGAGCATGATCTCGGTCCGGCGCGTGACCAACGCCTTGCCGCAGCGGAGATAGAAGGGCACTCCGGCCCACTCCCAGGAGTCGACCGCTAGGCGAAGGGCGATGTAGGTCTCGGTGTTTGAGTCGGGGGAGACCCCCTCCAGCTCCCGATAGCCCGGCATAGTCTTGCCCCGCACCGAGCCCCTGGTGTACTGGCCCCGCACGACGTCCTGGGGGGAGACCGGGTGGATCGACTGCAGGACCTTGACCTTCTCGTCCCTCAGAGCTTCGGGATCGAAAGAACTGGGAGGAGACATGCAGGTCAGGGCCAGGAGCTGGAAGAGGTGATTCTGCATGATGTCACGCATGGCCCCGGTTTCCTCGTAGAGGTGTCCGCGACTCTCAACGCCGATGTCTTCCGCAACTGTCAATTGGACATGGGACACCACCTCGCGGTTCCATATCTTCTCGATCAAGGTGTTGCCGAAGCGGAAAACCAGGAGGTTTTGAACGGTTTCCTTGCCCAGGTAGTGGTCGATCCGATAGATCCTCTCCTCAGGGACTATCCGCTGCAGCGCCCGGTTGAGAACCTGGGCCGAGGCCAGATCGTGACCGAACGGCTTCTCGATGATGATCGAGGAACCCTTGGCGATGCCCGCTCCCTTCAACTCCTGGAGGATCGGCTCGAACGAGGATGGGGGCACAGCCAGGTAGACGATCCGGTGGGGCAACTGCAGGGTCCGGGCGAGGGTTGGCCCGGGGTCGTTCACGGCCGGGATGTAGCGCAGCCGCTGGGCGAAATCCGCAAAGGCCCGGTCGTCGAGGCCGGTCCGCGAGAACGCCCCTATCGCCTCATGGGCGAGCCGCCGGAAGCCCTCATCGTCCAGTTCCTCGTTGGCGGTGCCGACAATCTCCCCCCGACGGGGCAGCAGGCCCTGACGGCTGAGCTCATAGAGGGCTGGCAGGAGCTTGCGGCGAGCGAGGTCACCGGTCGCCCCGAAAACCACCAGGTCCTGGTTGGGGGGGATCCTGAGAAGAGGCTCTTGGGGCACTCAGCGAGTTTAAGGGAGGTTGCCACCAGGCGGCGGTAGAGGGGTGTTGGCGCGCGCCTATACTCGACCAGTGGCAACGGCTAAGGGCCCTCTGAAGGATCCCGACGAGGTCCCCGACGAACTCGCCCACCTGCAGCGCATGGTGGCCGAGTTCCCTGCTCTTGACAGCCGGGCCACGGCCAGGCTGCTGTCAGAGGTGGCGGATCAGGGGCTCGACGCTGATCCCCGCCGCCAGCTGGTCCAGGGGCATCTCTGGTTGGTGCTGGAGGCGGCGGAGGCGGCCGCTTCGCCAGGCATTCCGGCCGCCGATCTCTTCCAGGAAGGCACCACCGCTCTTCTAAAGCTGGCGCATGGATTGGCCCCCGGCACCGGCCTCAGCGCCGCCGAGTTCCTCGCCCAGGTCCGAGCGGCGGTGGCGACGGCCATCAGCGCCACCCTTGAGGACGAGGCCCAAGCCCGCGAGCACGACCAGCAGTGGGCTCGGGATGCAGAACGCCTGTTTGTCACCGAGGCCGAATTGCGGTTGGAGTCGGGGGAGCCGCCCACGGACCGCCAGCTCGCTTCCCATCTGGGCTGGGACCAGGAGCGCGTGCAGCAGTTGCGGCGGGCGGTGGCCGAGGCGAGCTCACAGCACGACGCGGAGCTGATGGAGTCGCTGGGCGAGATGGAGGAAGAATGAGCGAGCACGTTCAGGCGGTACCCCTGGATCAGATCCACCGTCGATTGGGAGCCCGGATGGTGCCCTTCGGCGGCTACCTGATGCCGATGCAGTACAGCAGCATCCGCGAGGAGCATTTGGCGGTCCGGCAAAGGGCTGGGATCTTCGATGTCTCCCACATGGGTGAGGTGGCCGTGCGCGGTCCCGGCGCGCTCGCCTACCTGCAGCGGCTGGTCACCAACGACCTCAGCAAGCTGTCCCCGGGGCGGGCCCTCTACACCGTCATGTGCCGGGACGATGGCGGCATCGTCGATGACCTTCTCGTCTATCAGGACCAGGAAGCCTACCTGGTGGTCATCAACGCCGCCTGCCATGACCACGATCTGGCGTGGATGCGCGCCCAGCTGCCCGGCGACGAAGTTGA
This sequence comes from Candidatus Nanopelagicaceae bacterium, assembly GCA_035531535.1. Taxonomy (GTDB): domain Bacteria; phylum Chloroflexota; class Dormibacteria; order Aeolococcales; family Bog-877; genus AG-12. The sequence continues at coordinate 8,438 of DATKSV010000115.1, forward strand.
GCTGGATGATGTCTCCGCCGCCACCTGCCTGCTGGCGGTGCAGGGACCGCTGGCGCTGGACATCCTCGCCCCCCTCGCGGAGGGGGTCGACCTGGCCGGCATCCGCTACTACCACCACCTCGCGGGAACGGTCGCGGGTGTGCCGGTGCGCATCTCTCGGACCGGCTATACCGGGGAGGACGGCTTCGAGCTGTACGGGCCGGCCGAGGCCGCGGCTCAGCTCTGGGAGGCGATCCAACACCGGGGTGGGCCGTTGGGCCTGCTCCCCGCGGGTCTGGGGGCCCGGGACACCCTCCGGCTGGAGGCGGGGCTGCGCCTCTACGGGCAGGACATCGATGAGACCACGGACCCCATATCCGCCGGCCTGGGCTGGGTGGTGAAGTTGGCCAAGGGCGACTTTCGCGGCCGGGACTCGCTGCAGGCGATCGCCAGCGCTCCGCCCAGGCGGTTCGTGGGCCTGAGCTTGGACGCCCGCCAGATAGCCCGCCCGCATCAGCAGCTCTATCGCAATCAGGAGCCGGTGGGAGTGGTCACCAGCGGGTCCTTCAGCTTCACCCTGGGGCACGGCATCGCCATGGGCAGCGTGATCCCGGGCGCGGAAGTGGAGGGCGGGGAGCTGGAGGTGTCGCTGAGGCCCGAGCTCGGGCAGTGGGCACATGCCACCGTGGTCCCGCTACCGTTCTACCGTAGGCCCGGCAGCTGAGCCGGAACGGCCAGATCGCGGCCACATCACCAGGAGGAGGCTGAACAGGTGCCCGAGCTCGATTCCTACCGCTTCACCAAGAGTCACGAGTGGGTCTGTCCGCAAGGCCAGGGCGAGGCTCTGGTCGGCATCAGCGATCACGCCCAGTCCCAGCTGGGCGATGTCATCTTTCTCGAGCTGCCCAGCGTCGGCGCCCACCTCAAAGCTGGCTCCCGCCTGGGGGCTATCGAGTCCGTCAAGGCAGCCAGCGACCTCTACTCTCCGGCCAGCGGCGAGGTGGTCGAGGTCAACCCCGCGCTGGCGTCGACCCCGGAACTGGTGAACCAGGACCCATACCAGGCGGGGTGGCTGTTCCGGTTGAAGCTGGAGGGCGATCTCCCCGCCGAGCTGATGGACGCCGCCGCGTACGATTCCTATGCGCAGTCCGACCCCCATTGAGAGCCGAGCTGGATCGCAGGGATAATTTCTGACCAATGGCTTACCTGCCCAATTCCGACGTCGATCGGGCCGAGATGCTGGCCGCGCTCGGCCTGGACAACCAGGCGCAACTGTTTCGGGAGATTCCCGAGCACCTGCTCCACCCCGACCTGGATCTGCCCTCGCCGCTGAGCGAGCTGGAACTGGGCCAGGAGATGCGGCGTCTGGCCGATGCCAACCGACCACTCGGGCAGTGGGACTGCTTCCTGGGGGCCGGGATCTACTCCCGATTCATCCCGGCAGTGGTGGGAGCGACGATCGGCCGGCCGGAGTTCTACACCGCCTACACGCCCTATCAGGCGGAGGCCAGCCAGGGCTACCTGCAGACCATATTCGAGTTCCAGTCAATGGTGGCCGAGCTTTATGACCTCGATGTCGCCAATGCCTCGATGTACGACGCCGCCACCGCCACCGCCGAGGGGGCGCTCCTGGCCACCCTGCACACCGGTCGGCGCCGGGTGCTGGCGGTCGCCTCCCTCCACCCCGAGATCCTGGCGGTGCTGAAGACCTACATCTCAGGGAGAGGTGCCGACCTGGTCCTGATCCCCACCGTGGCGGGGACGGCCGACCTGGTCGCCGCGGACCAACTCCTGAGCGAGGGCGAGGCGGCGGTCGTGATCACGCCGCAGCCAAACTTCCTGGGCCTCCTCGAACCCGTCGCGCAGCTGGTGGAACTGGCCCACGGCGCCGGGGCCCTGGCCCTGGTGGTGGCGGATCCGGTGGCGGCGGCGGTGGTGGAGCCGCCGGGGGCTCTGGGCGCCGACATAGCGGCTGGCGACGGGCAACAGCTGGGAATACCCCCGCAGCTGGGAGGTCCCACCGTCGGGCTGCTCGCCTGTCGCCAGGAGTTGGTCCGCCGGATTCCTGGCCGACTGGTCGGCATGACCACGGACTCCCGTGGGGGCCGGGCCTACTGCCTCACGCTGCAGACCAGAGAGCAACATATCCGCCGCGAGCGGGCCACCTCCAACATCTGCACCAACCACGCGCTGATGGCTCTGGCCGCCACCACCTATCTCGCCAAGATGGGCGAGGCCGGGCTCCGGCAGGTGGCCGACATCTCCTACCGCCGAGCCCACGAGCTGGCGGCCCGGCTGGCGGCGGTGCCAGGTTTCCGGCTCCGGTTCCCAGAAGAACCGTTTCTGTGGGAGTTCGTGCTGGAGGGGCCGCAGCCGGCCGAGCTCACGCTTGGGCAGCTTGAGCAGCAGGGGATCCTGGGGGGCTATCCCCTGGGCGGCGTCGATCCGGAGCTGGTCAACTGTCACTTGGTGTGCGCCACCGAGACCAGCTCGCCGGCGGCCATCGCCCGCTACCAGAGCGCCCTTGGCGAGCTGGTGCCCAGGAGTGCGGCGCAGGTGGTGCGGGTGTGATCGAGCAGCCGAGCTGGTCAGGCGAGGAGCCGCTCCTCTTCGAGCTGGCGCACGACCCCGATAGAGCCCCCCGGCTGCCCGGCGCCGGCGTCGACGCCCCGGGGATCGACGCCGATCTCCCGGTTGCTCTGCGGCGTCGCCGCCGGGCCCACATTCCCGCTCTCAACGAACCCGAGTTGGCCCGTCACTTTGGACGTCTGGCTCGGCGCAACCACAACCTCCAGCAGGGTCCCTACCCGCTGGGGTCTTGCACCATGAAGTACAACCCCGCCATCAACGAGCAGGCGGCCAACCTGGCCGGATTAAGCGACCTGCATCCCTGGCAGCCGGTGGCGTCGATCCAGGGCGCGCTGGAGTTGATGTGGCGGCTCGAGCAGTACCTCTCTCAGATCACCGGGATGGCCGCGGTCTCCCTGCAGCCGGCCGCAGGCGCCCACGGGGAGTGGACCGGACTGCGCATGATCGAGGCTTATCACCTCAGTCGAGAAGAGCACCAGCGCACGGCGGTGATCATCCCGGACACTGCCCACGGCACCAACCCCGCCAGCGCCGTCCAGTGCGGCTACTCGGTGATCACGGTCAAGAGCGCTGAGGATGGCACGGTGGACCTGGCTGATCTGCGCGCCAAGCTGGGGCCGACGGTGGCCGCGGTGATGCTGACCAATCCCAACACGCTGGGGATCTTCGAGCGGAACATTGAGGAGATGGCGCGCCTTGCCCACGAGGCCGGGGCGCTGGTCTACTACGACGGCGCCAACCTGAATGCCCTGGTAGGGATGGCGCGGCCGGGCGACATGGGCTTCGACGTGGTCCATCTCAACCTTCACAAGACCTTCTCGACGCCCCACGGAGGAGGTGGCCCGGGCGCTGGGCCGGTCGGGGTAGCCGGCGCCCTCGCCAAGTTCCTGCCAGTGCCGCGGGTGGTGCGGCGGGGCGACCGGTTCGAGCTCGACTACGAGCAACCCCACAGCATCGGCAAGGTGCGCTCGTTCTACGGCAACTTCGGCATGCTGGTGCGAGCCTACGCCTACATCCGCGCCTACGGGGACGAGATCGGGCAGGTGGCCCAGGACGCGGTCCTGAACGCCCGCTACCTGCGCCACCGCCTCAGCGGGCATCTGCCGACCGCCGTCCCGACCGACAGCTTCCACGAGTTCGTGGCCACTCCCAAGGGCTCGGACTACTCGGAGCTGCGAGCGCTCGACATCGCCAAGCGGATGATCGACCACGGTATCCACCCGCCCACGGTGTACTTCCCGATCACGGTCCCTGAGGCGATGATGTTCGAGCCCACAGAAACCGAGTCCAAGCGGGCTCTGGACCAGCTCGCCGAGATCGTGATCACGATCCTCGAGGAGGGCAAGCGGGACCCGGACATGCTCCGCCACGCGCCCCACAACGCCCCGGTTGGGCGGGTGGACGAGGTCCAGGCGGCTCGCCACCTGGTGCTCCGCTGGCGGCAGGCCGAAGCCGGCCTTTGACGCTGTCGGGGGGCGACCGCAAGGCGCTGCTTGATCTGATGCTCGCCCGGGCCTTCCGGGTGGGAGATTTCCTGCTCACCAGTGGCCGGCGAAGCCGCTACTACTTCGACGGCCGACTGGTCACGCTCGACCCTCTGGGCGCCCTGCTCATCGGGCGGGAGATGGCCAGCTGGGCCCGGCAGGACGGCGTCGTCAGGGTCGGCGGCCCGACCCTCGGCGCTGACCCCATGGTGACCGCGATAGCCCTCTGCAGCGCTCTCGACGACGGGCCTCGAATCGGTGCCTTCATCGTGCGCAAGGAGTCCAAGGACCACGGCGCCGGGGGCAGCTTCGCGGGGCCCGAGCCAAAGCCTGGGGAGCCAGTGGCGCTGGTGGATGACGCCCTGACCACCGGCGGCTCACTGCTGGCGGCCGCTGCCAAGGTGGCTGAGACGGGGGCCCGGATCGTGGCCATCTACACCCTCCTGGATCGGGAAGAGGGCGGCCGAGCCAGGGTCGAGCAAGCCGGCTACCAGCTGCGCTCGCTCTTCAACCGCTCCGAACTG
>DATKSV010000116.1:0-3230 GCA_035531535.1 Candidatus Nanopelagicaceae bacterium
CGATGTGGCCCTGCTCGACTGAGATCCGCCGCCGCCGTCGATGGGTCCACATCCGAGCCAGGTCGAAGGCGAACCAGAGCATGGTCGCGCCCAGAGCGATGGCTGCGCCGGTGAGCTCCCAGCCGCCCGGCCAGAGCAGCAGGCTGAGGATCAGGGCCACCAGGGCCGCGTTCCAAACGGCAAGGATCAGATAGGCTGACCTCCAGATGCGCCGGTGGGCAAGTGCGAACAGCTCCATCAGCTTGTACGAGACGCCCATCAGGGTGCATCCGAGCCATCCCACCAGGCCCGCGTGGACGTGCGCTGCCAGCAGGTTCGGGGTGATGTTGAACCACCGGAACTGCAAGTCCAGCGCCCAGGTGAGGCCGAAGCCGATGACCACCACCAGCCAACCCAGGCCGCAGAGCACGAACGGGCCCATGGGATGCCGCGCCCGCACGCTGGGGTAGCTCAGCAGCAGGGTGATCGCGAAGATGACGATGCCGACCACCGCCAGGCTGCCGAAGATGGCCACCCCCGGCGCCCAGTCGAAATAGAAGCTGGGCACGAAGCCGGCAACCCCGGCGGCGTACAAGATGAAGTTCCAGCGTCCGACGGCGGGTGCCGCCAGTGAGGCCTGGAGCGCAACCGGGAACAGCTGGTAGAGCCCCCCCATGATGGTCATGGTCACCCACCCCAGCACCACCAGGTGGGTGAGCGCGAAGATCTTCGGATCATCGAAGCCGGCGACTAGATGAGCAGCCAGCAGGGGCACCCCAGCCGCCGCCAGCAGCCACGCCAGCATGCCGGTTGCGAGATACCTCAGAGGCAACCAAATCTCTGGAGAGCGCTGGGGCCTGATCACAGGCCAAGCTTTAGCACGAGTTCCATCGTGTAATTATCCCTCGGTCAGTCCGTGCCCAGACGAACGGACTGGAGCCCGCCCAAGCACTCGGCCCCGAGGTGAAATCCAAGTTGGGAATGTGCGCTCAGGCGAGGTGGGTGCCGACCAGGTCGACCAGGCGTCTGGGAGCGACCGAGCGTGATCTGCGGGGGAGTCTGGGGCCGCGGTGGGCGGGCGCTGGCTCTGAGCGCACTTGGTCAGCCAGGAGACGACCCCGGATCCCAGTGCGGGGCAAACGGAGTGCTGCCGCCACGCCTGTATACGCACCGCCCATCACCAGCACCCACGGTGATAAGTGCGGACTGGCGGCGCCCTGGCTGCGGAACCGGCTGGTGCCGGACATCAGAGTTGAGATCTCGGCTCCCCGCTCAAGGCTGATCGACCCGGGTGACGGAGTCCAGCGCCGTGCGACAGGAGGTGGAATCGGCCCCCGTGACCGAGTCCAAGTCCACCCATCAGTCGAGCAATTGCACACAGCGTGCCCGCAGCAGCACCTCAGCGCCCTCGGCGATCTCCCGCACCACCTCTCCCGCCGGTCGCCTTCCAGGCCGGATGGAAGATGTGCGCCGCAGCCGCCAGGTCCTCAAGTGCGGCGCCATAGACCAGGTCCTGCGGGTCGCTGACACCCTGACCAGCCAGAGTCCTAAGGGTGGCGTCGTAGTCCTTGCCGGCCGTCATGGCATGGGCGAGGATCGTGGGATTGGAGGTGAGGCCAGAGAGACCGAACTCGCTTACGTACCACTTCAAGGCACCTGTCGCCAAGAGCTTGCGGCTCAAGTTGTCCAGCCACAGGGACTGACCAGCGTGTACCAGTTGCATTGGCGCGTTCGCCCGGGGGGTCGGCGCGGAATCAGAGGGACTCACGCTGACCACCTACCCTGAATGCCCGGGACTATCGTTACCGTCACCCGGCTCAGCTCGTCCCTCACCGTCCAGGACGCGCTTGACATCGGGGTAAGCCGCACTGAGACAGCACGGGCACGAGTGGTACCAATGGCGCATCCCTGCGTCGATGACCACACTGCCTCGAGCGCGCGCGGCGCCGTCAGGGGCTCGAGGGCCCTCACTCATGGGCATCACAACATCTCCCTCACCCTTCACGGAAGCGGGTGCTCAAGCTTGGCCTCAGCAACTCCACCGGTCTCCCTCACGATCAGCCGGGGCTGGCCGAAGGTGGCCGGGCCCCGCTGTGCATGGCCGTTACTCATGTCGAACCTCGACCCGTGCCAGGGACAGGTGACGATGGTTCCGTCAAGCTCACCCTCCTCCAGCGGCCCGCCCGCATGGGAGCAGACAGCACCCATCGCATACAGCTGCCCGCCACGCCTGACCACCACAACCGGCAGACCACCGGCCTCGACGCGTCGCAGGGCCCCTTCGGGAAAGTCCCCGGAAGCTCCCAGCCGGACGAAGTCCGCTGGTCCGCTGAAGAAGGCGCTCCGATTCACCATGGTCCCCATCGCGAAGGTGAGATGGCCGCCCACGTACATCCCGCCCATGGCCACGACCAGCCCAACGGTCGCGATTCCCACCGCAAGCGGATGGAGGCCGAGGCCCGCCCACCAGCGCAGCCCCAGGGACCCCGCCATCAGCGAGACCGCCAAGGTCATCGTCAGACCGTGCACCATGTTGGCGCGGCGCTCGTGACCGTAGGTGTCCTGAGAGTCGGTCAACCCGCTGGCTATTGCTGGGAGGCTGGTCACCAACCCGACAGCCAGCGCGATGTCCCCCGCCTGGGGCCCTATCGCCTTGGTGAAGTGGGCCACGTAGTCCATCACCACCCCCGCCGTCCAGGCCCCCAGGGGCACGTCTGTCAGCGCCGGGTGGAGCGGATGGCCCAGCCCTCTCGAGCCATGCAGCAGATCGCGAAGCCCCGGACCGAGAGGCCCAAGTGCACGGTACGACCGCCGGATGGATGCCTGGACAAAGTCACCGACTCCCTCCAACCAGCCCTGGCGGCGTATTACTCGATCGATCAACGGCTCTGGCACAACCACCCTCTCCACTTACCCCTGCCCTGGCCGCCAGAGGTGGGACGTATCCCCTGTTCAAATCGTGCATAGCAACTAATTGAGAGCATACTGCAGTCGTGGACGAAGTCAAGGGCTTGGAAAAGGTCGTGGCAGCGCTGCAGGACCCCACGAGGCGGGCGATCCTGCTGTCGTTCTATCGCGATCCCGCGGCGCGAACGGTGGCGGAGGTGGCCGAGACGGCAGGGGTGCACCGATCGGTCGTCTACAGCCATTTGGAGAAGCTGCTGGCGCTGGGCTACCTGGTGGGCGGCCAGAGGCATGGGCGGCCCGGGAAGCCGGCCAAGACCTACCAGCTCTCCGGGGTTTCGTTGACT
>DATKSV010000117.1:0-10322 GCA_035531535.1 Candidatus Nanopelagicaceae bacterium
CTCCGAACTGGATCGCGCCAGGGTTGAGGGTCTTGATCTGGGTCAGGAGCGAGCTGAAGTCGGTGGTGTTCGCCTGAACCCCCTGCTGGGAGAGGATCTTCCCGCCGAGCTTTTGGAAGTTAGAGACAAAGTATTGAGATACGCCCTGACCGTAGGTCTCCTCGTCGTTGATGGCCACCGCGGTCTTGATGTGGAGGACGTTATAGACGAAGTCGGCCTCGACCTGACCCTGAAAGTTGTCGGTGCCGCAGATGCGGAAGACGTTCTTGAATCCTTGGAGCGTGAGCTGGGGGTTGGTGGAGGCGCCCGAGACCAGGGGAATTCCAGCGGCATTCAGTACCCCGGACGCAGGAATTGAGATGTCCGAGTTGAAGAACCCAATCACCGCGTTGACGTTGTCAGAGACGAACAGGTGCGCGCAGGCAATTCCGGTGGCGGGATCGGCCTTGGTGTCGCAGGAGATGATCTTGATCTTATGGCCGCTGACGCCGCCCTTGGCGTTGAGCTGAGCGGCCGCCATGTTGACCGCGTTGAGGTCGCTGACCCCGTACGTCGCCTCAGCACCCGTGATCGGGTTGGCGAAGCCGATCACCAGTTGCGCCTTAGGCGCAGTTGTCGTGGTGGTGGAGCCACAGGCCGCGATCAACACGGCCAGCCCTCCCGTGGCGGCGACCACCCCGACCCATCGCAGTCCGTGCCGCAAGTTCGTGGTCATCGGTTCGACCCTCCCGTACTTCGTCGGTGGAGGTCCATTTGCTCGGTGCTCCACCGTAACTCTGTGTTATATAGAACGGAAATGGGGTCGGAGTCAATAGGCAGGCTTGGGGTGGCTGTTCGCCAGGAGACCCCGGGGGTGGGGGCCCAGGACCGCGGCGGTGCCGCCCCCTTCGAGAACGGACTTCCTGTGCTCGATAGGGCCAGCCTCAGAGACCGGGCTAGACGCGCCATTCGCGGCAGCATCGTTGCCGGCCAGATCGGGGCCGGAGAGCTTCACCCGGTGTCATATTTCGCCGCTCAGCTGGGAGTCTCGGCCACCCCAATTCGCGAGGCCCTATTCGACCTCGCTGGCGAAGGCCTGATCGAGGTTGTTCGCAACCGCGGCTTCAGGGTTCCGCTGCTGAGCGAGCATGATCTCGACGAGCTGTACGAGCTCCGCCTGCTGGTCGAGCTGCCGGCCGTGGTGCGGGTGGCCCGCGAGCGGGCCACCTTGGACACCTCGCTCCTCCGACGCCTCGCCGGCGAACTGGTGACCCAGGCGCAGCACCGCCAGCTGATCGAGTTTCTCTGGACTGACCGCACCTTCCACCTAGAAGTGCTCGCCGGACTCGGCAACCGACGGCTGGTGGACATGGTTGCGAGGCTCCGCGACGAGGCCCGGCTCCATGGGATCGCGAGTCTGTTGGCGGGTGGACAGTTGGTCCACACTGCGGCCGAGCACGGCGAGCTGCTCGACGCCCTCGAAAGCGGGGATGTGGATCTGGTCGAGGCACGGATGGGGAGCCATCTGCGCCACACTCGAGGCCTTTGGGCGGGCCTTGAGGGGGATGGTTGAGATTCGATCCAGCGACCTCCCCCTCTGGTCCTGAACAGCAGTCGTTCCGGGGCGCGAGTTGGAGGTGGTCGCGGTAGTCATATGAACACGGACTCCGGAGCCAGTTTCCCGCCTGAAAAGCGAAGTGGAGCGAAAGGGGTCAGCTCCACGTGAGGCGCCGAACCACACATCAGCGCGGCCAGGCTTTCCCCCACCGGTGGCGCCATCATGAAGCCATGGCCCGAAAACCCACAGGCCAGCCAGAGACCCTGACGGGCGGGCACGCTGCCCACCAGCGGTTGGCGGTCGGGGGTCATCTCGTAGAGGCCTGCCCAAACGGTCCGAAGGGCGGCACCTTCTAGGGACGGCAGCCTTCGGCTTCCCTCTGCAACCACCCTCGGCAGGAAGTCCCAGTCGACACTTAGATCATCGCCGAAGGGTTGGGCAGGATCGCCCATCCCCATCAGCAGACCATCCCCCTCCGGGTGAAAGTAGAAGCCGGTGGCCAGGTCAATGGTCATCGGGCTTTGGCTTGGTTGCCCAGGAAAGGGCTCGGTGAGCAGCACATGCCGCTTCAGGGGGTCTACCGGGATCGCGATCGAGGCCATCTCGCCGAGCTGCCGGGACTGGGGGCCGGTGCACACCACGACCTCCGGGGTCGAGACTGACCCGTGGTCGGTGCGAACCCCGATCACCTTCTCTCCCTGGAGATCGATCCCGATCACCTCGACACCCTCCTCGATCTGAGCGCCGAGCCGGACCGCGGCTGCGGCGTAGCCGGTGGTCACCTCGTTGGGGCCGGCCAGCCCATCGCTGGGACAGAGGCTCGCTGTGAGGATGTCGTCGGTCAGCAGACCAGGGACGAGCCGTCCGACCTCGGATGGCCCCAGTACCTCCACCGGCACCTTGAGAAGGCGTTGCAGGGAGACATCGCGGGCCAGCGCCTCGGCCTGGGGCCCGGAGGTGGCCAAGAGAAGGTAGCCGATGGGCCGATATTGGGGATCCGTCCCGGTGGCCGCCTGGAACTGTTCCAGAAGTTCGATCGCGCGCTGACCCAGACGGATGTTGATGGCGGTGGAGAACTGCTGCCGGACGCCACCGGCGCACCTACCGGTGGACCCGCCACCCAGGTGTGCCCGTTCCAGCACCAGGGGTTTTCGGCCCCGGGCTGCGAGATGGTAGGCGAGACTGCATCCCATCGCGCCTCCGCCAACAATGGTGATCTCAGCACTGGCCGGCAGCGATCCTGCCATCACGGGATTGCGCGGGGCAACTGGCCGACCGCCGGCTCAGCCGCGGCGCGCGGAGGAGGGGGGTGGCTCGCCGCCGGCGCGTCAGTGCCGATTTGAGTTCCGGCCACAGTCCACCTCCATCCGGGAATGTTCGCCATTTAGCTGCGGTCAGGCGGCGACCAGACCCGCATGATACTTTCTATAGAAGCGTCGGGTGTCCCGTGTCAACCGTGCCACGGGACCACGGTCGCAGGCACTTCCGGCGGGAGATCGCCGGGGCGGGGGTCGAAGGCCAGCGGAGTTGGGGGGGCGGTCTCAAAGGGGTGGACGGGGTGGGGAAAGCGGGAGCGAGGTCCGCCGGATCGGTGCTTGTGATCGGTGGCGGAGTCATCGGCCTCTGCTGCGCCTATGCGCTCCACCGGCGGGGTTTCGAAGTCACATTGGTGGAGGCGGGAGACCCTGGCGGAGGCGCCTCAGCAGGCAACGGCGGATGGGTCTGCCCATCGCTCTCAGCGCCGGTGCCGGGCCCGGGGGTGCTGGCCAAGGCGGTGCGGTGGATGCTGAATCCGAATAGCCCGCTCCTGGTCCGCCCCAGCTGGGACCCGTCGTTCTGGGCTTGGATGGTCGCTTTCGCCAGCCACTGCAACCGACGTGATCACGACCTGGGGCTGGGCGCGGTCGCCGCCCTCGCCAGCTCAGCCGCTGAGCAGTTTCGTCACCTCGAGCAGGCGGGAGTTGCCTTCGAGGTCCATCATCACGGCCTGCTCCTGCTGTTTCTGAGCCGTCGGGCGGCCGAGGATGAAATGGTCCTCTTGGGGAAGATTCCCGGACTCCCTCCCGCAACCTTCATGGAGCGGAGTCAGTTGAGCCAGGAGGAACCGGCCACCGGCGGGCTGCCGGCCGCTGGAGTCCTCGCGCCCGGGGACTTTCACGTCCGCCCGGAGGCTCTCACATCTGGCCTGAGCCGCTGGTTGGAGCAGGACGGGGTCAGGATCCTCGCCGGGACCAGGGTGGTTGAGTTCGAGACCGAGGGGGGCCGAGCCGTAGCGGCTGTGGCGGCAGGGGGCGTCAGGCTCCGCGCCAACGAGTTTGTGCTGGCGGCCGGCGTTGACAGCGCCCGCCTCAGCCACGGACTAGGTTCCAGGATCCCCCTGCAGGGCGGCAAGGGGTACAGCGTCACCTTCGCCCGTAGCAGTCAGCCGCTGAGCCACGCCATCTATCTCAGCGAGGCCAGAGTGGCCGTCTCACCGTATCGGGACGGGGTCCGGGTACTGGGCACCATGGAACTGGGATCCGACCCCGCCCGGGTTAACCCGGGGCGGGTCGCCGCGATGCTACGCACGACGGCGCGCTACCTGCCCGAGCTGGCCCTGGCCGAGCCATCGCCACCCTGGGCGGGCTTGCGCCCGATGGTGCCTGATGGCCTGCCGGTGATCGGGCCGCTCCGAGGGATGCCCAATGTGATCGCGGCCACCGGCCATGCCATGCTGGGCGTGACCTTGGCTCCTGCCACCGGGGAGCTGGTCGCAGATATGCTGGAGGGACGCCCACGGCCTGCCTTCACTGCCGCCTTCTCGCCCGCGCGCTTTTAGGAGTTGACCGTGCGACAGCCTGGGCGCTACAGCATCGATCTTTTTCGGCCGCGCGATGATTGCTCTGGACTTTGGGTAGAGGGGGGCTGAAGTTGCCGTCTGTTAACGCCGCCGCTAGGAGCGCAATTCTGGCTGCCGCTGGCAACCGGGTGATCGAGAGGTTCATGAACCGCTATGGGATGGGGCTGGGAGCCTCCCGGTTCGTGGCTGGTGAGACGCTGGACCAGTGCGTCCAGGTGATCCGTGGCCTGAACCAACAGGGATTCAGGTGTAATGCCACGGAGCTTGGCGAAGCCGTTCAGAGCGAGGCGGACGCTCTCAGTGCCGTCCAGGACTACGAGGCTCTGCTCAGGCGCCTCGCCTCGGAGCAGCTCACGTCCAATGTGGCGGTCAAGCTGACCCTGATGGGACTGGATCTGCACGAGGACTTGGCGGAGGGCAACCTGGCTCACCTGCTGGACGTGGCGCGCAGCCTGGGCCTGACGATGCGGATCGACATGGAGGACTCGGGCCATGTCGACGCCACGCTCCGAATCTATCGGAGACTTCGCGAACGCGGCTATGACAACGTCGGCGCGGTACTGCAGTCCTATCTTTATCGGAGCGCCGCCGATCTGGAGGCACTGCTGCCGCTGGCCCCCAACCTGAGGCTGGTCAAAGGCGCCTACCTTGAGAGCCGGGAAGTTGCCTTTCCCCACAAGAGCGATGTGGATCGCAACTATGTGCGGATGCTGGAGATGGCGCTGGGTAGCGCCGGGTACACCGCCCTGGCCACCCACGATGAACGGATCATCGAGCACGCCGTGGACTTCACCACGCGTCGCGGGATAGCCCGAGAGCGCTTTGAGTTCCAGATGCTCTACGGCGTCAGGCCGCAGCTGCAGCGGTCCCTGCTCGCCCGGGGCTACACAGTCCTGGTGGCCACCTCCTACGGCACTCACTGGTATCCGTTCTTCATGCGGCGGCTGGCCGAGCGGCCGGCGAACGTCCTATTCCTGGCCCGCAACCTGGCTCGGCACTGAGGCGGCGCCTGGTGGGCACCCCGCTGGGCCAGCAAATCACACGGTAGGAGAACAGTTGATGAGCATCCCCGCATTTCGCAATGAGCCGAGCCTGGACTTCTCAATCGCGTCAAACCGACGCGATTTCGAGGCCGCCCTGGCGCGGATCGGCGGTCAGCTCGGACGCAGCTACCCGTTGCTGATCGGGGGCGAGAAGGTGGAGACAGAGTCTGTGATCGACTCGTTCAATCCCGCCCATCCGGAGCAGCTGGTGGGGCGGCATGCGGCGGCGGAGCAGTCCCACGTGGAGCGAGCGGTCGCGGCCGGCTGGGCCGCCTTCCCGGGATGGTCCCGGACGCCGGTGGACCAGAGGGCCCAGCTGCTCTTCCGGGCGGCGGAGGTGATCAGGCGACGTCGCCACGAATTGGCTGCCTTGATGGTCTACGAGGTCGGCAAGCCCTGGGACGAGGCAGACGGCGAGGCCGCCGAGGCCGTCGACCTGATGGAGTGGTACGCCCGCCAGGCGCTAGAACTTACCTCCCGGGACCGGATGGTCACATGGCCCGGGGAGATCTCCGAGTTCCGCTATCTGCCCCTGGGAGTCGGGGCGGTGATCTCTCCTTGGAACTTCCCCCTGGCCCTGGCCACCGGCATGACGACGGCGGCGCTGGTGGCCGGCAACTGCGTGATCCTCAAGCCGGCCGAAACCGCCAACACCACGGCCGCCTGGCTGGCGAACATTTTTGTAGAGCTTGGGCTGCCCCCTGGCGTGCTCACCCTGCTCAGCGGCCGAGGGGAGGTTGTCGGCGAGGCCCTGGTCGACCACCCTCAGATCCGCTTCGTCGCCTTCACCGGCTCCCGTGAGGTGGGCGTGCGCATCTACGAGCGGGCATCCCGGGTCCACCCTGGCCAGCGCTGGCTGAAGCGGATCCAGCTGGAGATGGGCGGCAAGAACGCCGTGGTGGTGGACGAGACCGCCGACCTAGACCTGGCCGCCCGGGCGATAACGGCGTCGGCCTTCGGATTCCAGGGCCAGAAGTGCTCCGCAGGATCTCGGGCCGTGGTCGCTGAGCCGATCTACGAAGAGCTGGTGACCCGGATTCTGGCCCTCACGCGCCAGCTCAAGGTGGGCGACCCGGTTGACCCCGAGGTCGACCTGGGCCCCGTCATCGACGGGGATGCCGAGGAGAAGATCCTCGACTACATCCATGTCGGCCGAGATGAGGGTGAACTCTTGCTGGGCGGAGGCCGCCGGCCGGGGGAGGGGCACTTCATTGAGCCCACCATCTTCGGGAGTGTGGCCCCTGATGCGCGAATTGCCCAGGAAGAGATCTTCGGGCCGGTGCTAGCCGTAATCCGGGCTCGCGACTTCGCGGACGGAATCCGGATCGCCAACGCCACCGACTACGGCCTGACCGGCTCCTACTTCAGCCGGGACCCAGGGCGGATCGCCCACGCCAAAGACAAGATCCACGTGGGCAACCTCTACATCAACCGCCGCTCCACCGGAGCGTACATGGGCGTGCATCCCTTCGGTGGCTTCAACATGAGTGGCACCGACACCAAGGCCGGAGGACCTGACTACCTGCTCTTCTACTTGCAGGGGCAAAGTGTCGCCGAACAGCTCTGAGCGCTCCACCATGGCTCCCAGCGGCCATCGGACTCATCGTCCCGTCGCCAACTGGGGACAGCTGTGAAGCTGCCGCCTTCCGCTGGAGGGACCGGCCAGAGCAGCTCGCCCTGCACCTGCGTCGCCCGGGAGGGAGGAGCAGGCGTTCCTCTCCGCTCATCCCCGCTCCCGACATCGCCAAGCTGGCTGCAGGGCAGACTTGATCGATACCGAAGCGGTTGCGGCGCGGAGGCTGGCTCCGGAAGGGCAGCCCGGATGGCCATGGGGGGCTACTGGAAGGGGGAATCATGAGTCGCAGTGAGCAGCCGGGAGGCGCCGACGTTTGCATTCTGGGCGCCGGGGTCATGGGAGCTTCAATCGCCTACCAGCTCGCCGCCCGCAGGCTGGGCCGGATCGTGATCTGCGACCAAGGCTCCGTCGGCGAGGGGATGAGCGGACGCTCCTCGGCCCTGATCCGCATGCACTACACCTTCCGTGAAGAGGTGGAGCTGGCCGTCCTCAGCTTTCGGATGTTCCGAGAGTGGACTCAGATCATCGGTGGTCAGCCGGTGTTTCACCCAGCCCCCTTCGTCCGTATCGTCCATTCCGACGAGACGGACAAGCTGCGCCAGAACGTAGCCATGCAGCGCGAGTGCGGTGCTCAGGTTGAGCTGATCGACGGCTCCACCCTGGCTGCCCTGGCGCCGACCTGGGCGGTGGAGGATGTGGAGTTAGCTGCCTATGAGCCTGAGTCTGGGTATGGGAGTGGCGGCCAGGTCGCGACCGACCTTCTGACTCGGGCACGGGAGCTCGGGGTCGTCTACCACGCCGGCACCAAGGTGCTGGGTTTGCGCCGAACTGGCGAGCGGGTCACCGGGGTCGACACCCCGGATGGTCCGATCGAAGCCCCCCTTGTGATTTGCGCTACCGGGGTGTGGACCCGGCCGCTGCTGCGGGCGGCAGGCTGGGATCCGCCGATCGAGACTGAGTTCCACCATGTGTCCCTGGTGCGTCGCCCCCAGGCGGAGAAGGGGGACGGCTTAGCCTGCATCGACTCGGTAAGTCGGACCTACTTCCGGCCGGATGTGCTCGGGACAACTCTGGTGGGAAGCTTCTACGGACCGCGCGGCGTCGACCCCGACAACTTCCCGCAGCAGCCCACCGAGGCTGAAGCCATGGAGTTGGTCCAAGCGGCGAGCCGAAGAGTGCCCGGGCTCGCCGACGGTGGCATCGCCGGAGCCGTCACCGGTGTTTACGACATGACACCTGACACCAGGCCCCTGATCGGGCCGGTTCCCTCGCTCCCGGGGTGCCTGCTGGTGAGCGGCTTCTCGGGGATGGGTTTCAAGATCTCTCCCGCCGTAGGTGTGGCGGTGGCGGAGCTGGTCGCCGACGGGGCGGCCTCCAGCGTCGACCTGCACGCCTTCCGGCCCGAGCGCTTCGCGGAAGGCAGCCCGATCCTGCCTGAGGGCGAGTACCGGGACGATCTCAACACCGCCCGCTGAGGCGGGCGGGCGACGGCGGCTCGGGGCCTGACCGTTTGTATGCCACGGTCCGGCATCTCTCGGTGCTCACTGCCAGTCGGGCCGTTGCGCCCCAATCTTCTACGCCCTCGCCTGCTACTGACGCACGGTCAGAAATTGGGCAAGGGCTGACCGATCCATGTCAACCCCTAGGCTGCGCTAAAGTGTTGCCCAGTGATCTAGCCAATGACGCTTTGTCGACCCAAGGAGCCAACCAGCATGGCGAACTCAGCCGATCCCATCGTTTCCACCTTCCCCAACCGCCTGGCGGCCGTGATCCGCTGGGGCAACCCGGAGGAGGCGTATCAGGCGGTGCTCGCGGCGGCGCGCTCCGGGATCGGGTCGGTGGAGATCACATCCGGGACTCCCCAGGCCTTCGAGCTGATCGCCCGGTTGCGGGCCGAGGTTGGTGACACCTGCGTGGTCGGAGCCGGCACCATCACCGATGCCGCCCTGGCCGAGCGCGCGGTAGCCAGTGGAGCCCAGTACCTGGTGACGCCCTACCTGGCCCCCGCGGTGGCGCCGGTCGCGCATGAGGCCGGCCTGTTCCTGGTGATGGGAGCCACCACGCCCAGCGAGATCGCCCAGGCGGCCGCGGCCGGTGCCGGACTGGTAAAGGTCTTTCCGGCGGCGCCCATCGGCGGTACCGCCTACATCCAGGCGATCCGGGGGCCGATGCCCGACGTGCCCCTGTGGGTGAGCGGAGGAGTCGGCATCCCTGACGTAGCCGCCTATCTCAGGGTTGGCGTTCGGGTGGTGGGCCTGACCAATGACATCTTCCGCCCCGAGCTGCTCTCCACTCACAACTGGGACGGTATCGACAGGCTGTGCCAGCAGGCTCTGGCCGAAGCCGGGGTCCAGTCGGCGGTGGCGCTGCCCGCGTAGGCAGTCTTACCGCTACCGGGATCCGGTGCTCAAGGTGCGATGGCCTTGCTGACCCGGGGCTTGTTCTCCACGTCGCCGCCGGCGAAGACGACGGTGCCGGTGCTGCGCCGCTTGGTCCACCAGGCGAACGCCAGGCCGAGCACCAGCAGCACCGCGATGGTCTGGTCGATGCCACCCCCGATCGCCTTGGGCCCATAGACGAAGAAGGCCACCAGCAGGGCTCCCATCACCAAGGTGGAGAAGATCGCCCCCACCCGCAGCAGGCGATGAGCGTGGGGGTCCAGGCCGACCTCGGGCATGCGGCGGTGGCCGACGGTCAGGAACACCGTGGCGGTGACCGAGTCCAGGAAGAACTCGGCCAGGAGGAAGAAGCCGGCCGCCGACAGCACCAGGTTGAAGAACGAGCTGAGCGAGGAGACCAGGACCTGGATGCTGATCACCACCAGAGTGAGCCCCAGGCTGGCCACGATGGCCACAAAAGGAACTTGCCGGCGATTCAACCTGGCGAACACAGATGGCACCAGGCGTTCCCGTCCCATGGCGTATAGGGCCCGGGTCAGGATGAAGGTGGTCAGCCAGAGCCCTCCGGCGGTGGAGGCGAGGATGGGGATGAGCATCACCCAGGGCGCTCCCGGCAGCAACCGCGCCGACCACATCGCCAGCGGGTTGGTGGATCCGGCCAAGAGGTGCAGGGGGGTCTCTCCCAGCATCAGCGGATAGAGCACGGCATAGAAGAGGAGCGCCCCGCCGGCGCCGATGATGCCACCCACCCCGGGGTGGGCCCGCGGCTTGACCGACTCCTCAGCCGCGTAGCTGTCGATCTCCCAACCGTCCAGGATCGTGGCCGCCACCACCGCCACGATTAGGATTCCGCCAATTGGAGGTGGTCCGAAGTGAATGGGTACCTGGAGCCGGTGCCAATTCAAGACCCCCAGCACGCCGAACAGAG
>DATKSV010000118.1:0-3937 GCA_035531535.1 Candidatus Nanopelagicaceae bacterium
CAGCGGCCCCAGCGTCCCGGCCCGGCTGATCCCCCCGGTGGCCTACCAGACCGTGCACGGGGGGCGCCGCTTGGTCGAAGCCCACTATGTCGCGGAGGCGGACGGCACCGTGGGCCTGGCCCTGGGCGCCTATGACCCCACCCAGCCCCTGACCGTCGACCCCATCCTGAAGTACGGCAGCTACTTGGGCGGCACCGGCACCGATGGAGCCCTGGCAATCACCGAGGACGCGGCGGCCGATCTCTTCGTGGTCGGGCAGGCCGGCTCGAGCAGCTTTCCCACCACCAACTCCCCCTCGTATGGCGGCGCGGGGGACGCCTTCGTCTGCGAGATCCAGTATGCCACCGCCGGGCTGGTCTTCTCCACCTTCCTGGGCGGAAGCGCCAGCGACATCGGCACCAGCGTGGCGGAGGACGCCAGCGGCCACACCTACGTGGGCGGCACCACCCAATCGACCAACTTTCCCACCACCAGTGGGGCCTACCAGACCAGCGGGGCCGGCGGCCCCGGCGGCTTCGTCAGCGAGGTGGATGGGACGGGCACCCTCCTGCACAGTACCTACCTGGGGAGCGGGGCGCAGGGCAGCGTCAACACCCTGGCCCTGAACGGGAGCGGGAACGTGGTGGTGGCGGGGGCGGGGAGCAGCAGCTATCCCACCACCAGCGGGGCGTATAGGACCAGCCACACCGGCAGCGGGACCACGGCGACGGTGAGCATCTTGAACAGCAGCCTGAGCAGTCTGCTGGACAGCACCTTCCTGGGCGGCAGCGGCAGTTCCGCCACCGCCGCCGCGTTGGCCCAAGATCGGGCGGGGAACCTCTATGTGACCGGGACCACCAACAGCACCGACTTCCCCACCACCAGCGGGGCGGCCCAGTCCAGCTTTGGCGGGGTTGGCCATAATGCCTTCGCGGTCAAGCTGAATAGCAGTCTCTCCAGCGCCAGCTATAGCACCTACCTGGGCGGGGCCAGCGACGCTTCCGCCTACGCCCTGGCGGTGGACTCGGCGGGCGAGGCGGTGGTGGCGGGGCAGGCGGGTGCCGGACTCCCCACCACCGCCGGTGTCCTGGCCACCACGCCCGGGGGGCCGGGCGGCCATCCCTTCGTGAGCGAACTGGCCGCCGATGGGACGAGCCTGCGCTGGAGCACCTACCTGCCCGGCGACCAGACGGGGACGGCCCAGGCCCTGGTCCTGGATGGGCTGGGCCATGTGGTGGTGGGGGGACAGACCACCGCCGACGACTTCCCCCAGGTGGATGAGATCGGCCAGAAAACCTACGCGGGCGGAAGCGACGGCTTCGTCAGCGAACTGACCGGAGATGGGACCGCCCTGGTCTTCAGCACCTACCTGGGGGGAGCGGCTTCGACGCGGTCTACGGCCTGGTGGCGGCCGCCGATCACACGATCAACGTGGTGGGCCAGACCGGCGGGAGCGGCTTTCCCATCGCCGACTGGCCGAACCAGGGCACCTATGGCGGCGGCGGCCGGGCTTGCCCCTGCTCCGACGATGTCGGCCGAGCAAATCAGGGCCGCAGCCGCCAATAGCTACAGCAAAGCGGCAGCCGCGATGAATAGTGGGAATTACAACTGCGCGGTGGGGTACGGGCAGGAAGGCGACATGATTAGCTATCTACAACGGGAGCAACCTGGCCTACTCATCCAGGCGGGTCAAAATTTTGGCCCAGCCACCGCGCTGGACGGTAGTCCGGTAGCTGCCGGTGAGATCGACGCAGGGACAGCGCGCTATCTCATTGACTCCTACGTTGGGGATTCACTCAGCGGCAAATCAACGCAGTACGAAAAGCTCCTGACGAGCCCCTTCGCACAAAACTACACAGACCCCTATGGGAATGTCATTCTTGCCCAGAGACAGCTCATCGTTTACGCGCCAAAACTCAACCTTTGGGCGAGGACTGAGTTACAGCGAATGTATGGGAAGGACCGAATAATAGTTGTCGACACACTGCCGGGACTGCTCAGTGCTGCCCAAAGCCCAAGCTTTTAGCGTTGATCGGCATCATCTGTCGCTTGCGTACTGTTGTACGCTATCGGTTGGACCTTTGCCCTTGCCAGAGGGCCCCGGCAACGGCCAGCAGGAGGCATAGCTATGGAACCGTTGAAATATCGCTTGCCCAACCTGGCGGACCTCTGTGGCGAGGGGTTCTTCGAGAGTTGGCAGGATTCCTTTGGCACGGCGGACACAGCGATCGCCAGCTTTGTCAAGCGGCGTGACCTCCCTACTCCGCTGGCGGCGGCGGCGGAGATCGACCAACTGCTGGCGTTGATGCACTCCGAGGCCGAGTTGATCCACGTGCTGCGCCAGGATCTGGCGTGCTTCGCCGAGCCCGTCCCCGAACATCAAACCTGGACGAACTGGTTGCGTTGGGTGCAAGAAGTGCTCGGTCGCGAAGTAGAGGCCGCTCTATCCCGTCGCCAGTTCGTGGCTGGACCGGATATGCGGATTCTCTCATTCCCAACCGATCGTTCAGTGGGCATCCTCCGCCGCCATGATCCGCATGGCGTTCGGCAAGTTGGGCTGCGTGGCCATCATCCTCCCAGCAACCCTTTCTTCTTTGTGTGGGAGTTCTTCTCAGTAGCACAGGGGGACGTGGTGGCACCCGAGGGCATGCCCTTGGAGTTGCTGATGGTCGAGAACGGTAGATGGGATCCGTCGCCGCTTCCAGTGAAGGAACCACCCCGGCTCTTTCGGATGACCTCGGAGCAGATTCGCGCGCTTGCCGACCGAACCGCTGCGGAAATCCTGGCTGACAACCCGCCACCCGTGCGGCCCGACCCCATCGACCTGGCCTTTCTGGAACATCTGGCTCCCGATGCCCTCTATCAGCTTGCCATCAGCGATACGCGCCTGGTGGGCGACGGGCTGAAACCCATCCAGCATCTCTGGGGCCTGCGCTCGCTCGAACTCCATCAACAGGTGGACGATCGCGACCTGGCCTTGTTGGCTGAGCACCGGCGTCTGGAAGCATTGTCCCTGGGCTTCGGATCCAGGCAGGTGAGCGATAGCGGCCTGCGGCCGCTGCAAGCGTGTACGGAAATTCGCGTCCTGCACCTAGGAGAGACGCAGGTCACCGACCTAGGCATGTGGCACCTTCGCGGGTGCATCAAGCTAGAGGAGTTGAACCTCAGCCATACTGCGGTGGGTACGGAGGATCTGGCCTGGATTGAGGATATGCGCCAGCTTTGGCGGCTCGATCTCGAACACACCCAGGTCACCCGCGCCGGTCTTGCTCGGCTGGCCACGCTCGGCAATCTCCACTGGCTGACCATTTCCAGCCCGCACATCACCGAGCAGGATCTGAACGCGCTCCGCCGTGCCCTACCCAACTGTAGCATTTCACAAGTGTTCCAGCTCTAATTGCTCTTCCGGCCATTCACGAGTGGGCCAGAACGCCAACCGGGCGGTGAGCGGGAGCGATGATGGGCTGGCCACCAGCTACGGCTACGACGCGGCGGGGCGGCAGCGGCAGGTGACGGTGGCGAACGGGGCGGCGATGTTCACCACGAAGCTCGATAGCCAGGGACGGGCGACCCAGATCGCCGAGGGCACGGGCCTCTATCCGGTGGGCTTCACCTATAACGCGGATAACCTGGTGACCCAGGCCACCTTCCCCGGCGGAGTGACGATCGGGCGCCAGTATGACCAGGCCAATCGGCTGACCCAGGCCACGATCGGCGACCCCACGGTGGGGCTGACCAACACGTATCAGTATGCCTACGATCCCACGGGCTGGCTCAACCGGATCAGCAGCACCATCGGGCAGGTGAGCGGCACCCCCTCGCCGACCGTGAGCCCCACGCCCACCGCCGTCCCCGGCAGCGGCAGCCTGGTGGGGAGTTCGGCGCTGCCGCAAGCCACCACCAACCTGACCATCGAGGGCACCAGCGACTGGGCTCATTGGGGCCTCACCTCAGCCGC
>DATKSV010000119.1:0-4869 GCA_035531535.1 Candidatus Nanopelagicaceae bacterium
CCCGTCCACCCCTTTGAACTCCAGGAAGGCGACCGCCACCTGGCGGTGCTCGCTTTCGACCGGGCTGGCCAGCAGGTGGGTGCTTAGCTCGGCGGCAAGACATCGGCCCGCTCTGGCCCCAGCAGGCTTGGCAAGCCGGGACTCTGGCGATCGCGACACCCTGGGCGCGGACGCGATCAGGAAGCCGTCCCGCTTGCGGGGCCCCAGCACACTCAAGGTGAGCTGGTCGGCCAGTGCCGGGCTCACCACAATCTCGCCCGCCTCCGCGAGCGCCTCCATGCGGGCAGTAGCAGTCGCCCCGGGACCGGTCACCAGCAGCTCTAGGTGGCGGTGCCCCACCAGGAAGAAGAGGAAGGATCCGCTGTGGATGCCGACCGACATGCGCAGCGTCACCGCGCCCCGGGAGGTTCGCAGCTGGCCCAACCGGCGCATCGCCCGCTGCATCCGCCAGGCCGCCTCGACGGCCCGCTCGGCATGGTGCGCCCCGTCGAACCAGACCAGTACCGCGTCCCCTCCCCACTTGACCAGCTGCCCCGAATTCGAGTAAGCGATCTCCAGCAAGGTGGCAAAGGTCGAGTCGAGGAATCCGGTGAGCTCCTCGGCCCCAGCCTTGCCCTGCGCCGCCAGGAGTTCGGTGAGGCGGGTGAAGCCCGAGATGTCGACGAAGGCCAGGGTGCCATCGAGCACCCGCACCAGCTCCTCGGTCCCTGCCGCCACCCAGTCGAGGGCTATCTGGGGAACGTAGGGAAGGAGCGCTGCCTCCAAACCCGTGTCTCCAGTTTTCACCCTGGCCCCGGACAGAGCCCCGCGCCCGGCGTCAGGGGACTCGGTCATCGACTCTCGGGAGACGGTCAGTCCCAATCCCCCGAGCCAACGCCCCTCAGGTTCGGTTCCGGCAGGCAACCACCGGCTGGGCCCACCGCCTCCATCAGGCCCATAGCACCACTGCCAGCGCCGAGACGCCGGGCGTGCGATTCAAGCCTGGCACCTCCAAGATCTGATGCACCGCCGCCGGGACCAGGGCCGCAGCCGCCGCTGGCAGCATTTGTCGCACCGGACCGCGCAAATGTCAAGGCGGCGGTGGAACCTTCAGGAACGCCGGGGGCTCCCCCGGCCGCCCGCGACCGGTCCGGTGTGGAGGAGACTCAGCTGCCCGGGCCCGGTTCAGAAGCCGAGTACGCCGTAGGGGGTCCCGTTGCCGGCGGGGCCGTTGTAGCCGGGATCCGAGCTGGTGGCCGACAGGCTATCCCCGGCATTGCAGAGGTAGTTGTTGCAGCCGCTCAGATTGCTGCCGCTAGTCACCTTGGTGAGTGCTGACGCATCGGTGTACACGCTGGCCGCCGCCGTCGACGTTGTCGAGGCGCCCGAGCCGGGGTAACCCGCCAGGGCGAAGACGCTCGCCACAATTGGAGAGGCGACGCTGGTGCCACCGAAGACCAGCCAGCCGGGCTCGCCGTAGCTGTCGTAGACCGCGACCCCGGTGGCGGGATTGGCGTCGGCGGAGACATCCGCCACCGTCCGGCTGGCGCAGATAGCGGTCACAGGCTGCCAGTTTGGGCTGGCCTCATAGGCGGAGCAGCCGCTGCCGCTCCCCGACCAAACGGTCTGGGAGCTGGGATTGGATGGGTTGGGCAGGGAGGTCCCGCCGACCGCCACCACGTAGGGGTCGGCCGCCGGGAACTCAACCCCGTAGCCGGAGTCGCCGGCACTCGCAGTGATCGCCGACCTGGTCGAGTCATAGGCCGAGTTGTCGGCCAGCTCGCCGGCGAACTCAGACCCGCCGTAGCTGTTGGAGACAGCTGCCGGGTTGAAGCTCAGCGCGGTCGCCTCGGCCGCCATGAGATCTGAGAAACTGGCTGAGTTCGCCTCCACCAGCAGGATGCTGCAGTTGGGACAGATAGCCGACACCATGTCCAGGTCCAGAGAGATCTCCTCCGACCATGACTTGTTGCCCCTCGGGTACCCGGACGGCTGGCCCGACTGATTCACCTTGGTGAAGGAACCGGAGCACGTTGTGCCAGCGGGCACCGTCCCGCACAAGATGGGAAGCCCCCACTGGCTCCGGTACGCCGCCAGGTTGGAGGCTGCGTAGGGGTCGTCGTAGGCGTCCACCAGGGCCACCGTCTGGTTGGTGCCGCTGGCAGCGCTCGCAGAGAGCAGGCCATAGGCTGTCTGCAAGTCAAGCGGAGCGTACCCGGTGGGCGTCGTGCTTCCCCCCCCACCTCCCGGCTTGTGGCCGGGACCCTTGGGCGCCGCGATCACATGGACTCCCCGCCAGTTGAGCGCCGGGTTGAGCAGCCGGATGGCGTTGCAACGGGCCAGCCCCGGGCCAGAGGGGCCCGGACAAACCGGGGCGAACTGGCTGGCCACGACCACTCGAGTGACGGCCGCCACTGGAGCCGTCGCCAGCGCGGCGCTCGCCACCACCGCCGCCGCGATCAGGGAGGCCGCTGTACCAACTCTCATCTCACTCCTCACACCCAAAAGCAGCCCGGCGGATGGCTAACGGCCTTGAGCCGGTAGGGTAGCGTGCCCTCCGCCCAGTTGGCAAGAGCGGGAGTAAATACGGCCGTTACGGCCACGGCGAGCCGAGCTGCTCGATGGGAGAGGGCCGGGGAGGGACCGCGGGACAGGCGGCGTCCCTCCGAGCGGCTACTCACGGGTGCTGAAAGGGGCGGCGGGATCGGCCGGCCCGGGGCCTGCCCGCACTGCGCCCGGCGGCTGCACGGTGACCGCCGCAACGAGGCCATTCCCGCTTCTAACGGTGCCAGCTCGGATGCGCCGGGCCCGGGGTCGATTCACCTTCCAGCTCGCGCACAGCCTCACTTTACGGATCTCCCCGGACCAAGTAGGGCCGCCAGCGGCTCAAGCCGTCACGACAAGACCCACCTTCTCCAGACTGCTCTTTCGAGGGTCGAAGGGGGGCGGAAGGCTGACTCCCGCCCCCCCGTCTGGCCTTGGCCGGACCGCGAACTCTTCCTTAACGCCTACCCGCGGCTACCCGCCCAGCGCCGCCACGAACCCCGGTGCGATCGGGACGCCCCAACCTGTGGTCGCGTCGTATCCGGTAGTTGTCGGGTAGCCGGGCGTGGAGGTCTGCCAGAGCTGGTTGTCGAAAAGACTTCCAACCGACTTCAGCACCTGATCGCTAACGCCGACCTCGCTCCCCCCGAAGGTTGGCGCAGCGGTGCCGTACGTCTGCGGGACGATGTCCTGGTAGGCCCCCCTCGTGTAAAGACCTGCTCCCATCTGGTACAGCAGCGGATCGAGGAAACCGATCGGCCCCTTGCCCAAGGAGGCACGGGCGGCGTTGGTCAAGGCCACCAGAGCTGCTGTCTGCGGCGTCGCTGCGGAGGTGCCCCCGTAGATGGTCCAGCAACCGGTGGAGTTACCGCAGTTGTACTCCGGGTAGGCGGTGATGTAGACATCCACCCCACCGTTGACGGCCGCATTCCAGGAGGTGTCAGGCACCAGCCGGTGGTTTCCGTAGCCACTCGCCACACCCTCCTGCCAGGACGGCCGGGCGTAGATCGCGCTGGCGCCGCCCCCGGTGGCGATCGGCGCCCACGATTCGTTCCACACCGCCTGGGTGTTCCCTCCGACGGTGGATGCCCAGTAGGAGGGGTTGAACCCGGTCGGGTTGGCTGTGGTGACAGGGACGAACGCGGTGTTGCTCGACGGAGCCCAGGTCCAACCATACTGAAGCTGAGTACCCCCGACCGCGACCACGTAGGGCGAACTGGCCGGCCAGGAGACAGTCGGGTACGGGTACGAGACACTCTCCTTGTGCTGCTTGCTGGAGTTCGAGGTGCCGGTGTCGCCGGCCGCGGCAAAGAAGTTGTCGTGCTTGGCGAGGCCCTGCTGGAACACCTGGTCGAACTTGGCGACCTGGGCTGCGGCGGCACCGCCGAAGCTCTGCTCGGTGGCGGCGAAGGACATCGAGAAGACCGTTCCCGGAGGGGTTGCCGCGATCTCGGCGGAGATCGCGTTGAACAGGTTGGGTAAGCCCTGGACGCCTTCGGTTTCCGCCGGGGGGACCGCCATCAGAATGATGTGGGCCTCGGGCGCGATCGAATAGGCCCACTCACTGTCCAGGGTCGCCTCACCAGACCACCCCGCGGCACCGTTCGACCCGGAAAGGCCGCTCCCGTGCGAGGTGTTGTTGTACTGGGGATCGCCCTGGGGAAAGATCTGTTGGAAGTTCGGTGCCGGCAGCTGGGGAAAGAAGGTCTGCCGGAAGGTCGCCAGGTCCTGGGCGGCGGTCGGGCTGCCGTAGGCGTCCACCAGCACTATCGTCTGCCCCTGGCCGTAATCCGGAGCGCCGCCCTTCAGAGTGACGCTGCTAACTCCGTAGGCGTCCCGGATCTATTGCGGCGTGTAGCAGTGGAAGTAGGAGACATCGGTGCCATCCGGCAGGGTGCACGCCGTGGCCGACGTGGTTTTCGAAGTGAACAGGCCCGGCACCCGCGGCAGGCTCACGAACTGGGGCACCAGTCCGGTGCTGGCCAGCCCCGGCATCGCGTGCGGCGCGATCCCCGCCGCAGTGTTCGCGCCCGGACCCTCCTTCACCAGGGCGGAGCCCGGCCCAGCACCTAAGCTGAGGACCATTAGCGCCCCGGCACCAACCGACAGTCCAATGCGACGCAGCAGCCTCCCTGTCACAGTCATGACCCTCCCAGCTTCCTGAACCGGCACAAATGCAACCCTCCTCGCGGGGCCATATGTGATGCCACATTTGTAGACGTGGGATCGCAAGTTTTGGGCGGATCCGCTGGCAGTGGGGCCCACACGGTTGGTTGGGCGCCATCCGAGGTTGTCCCGATCGTCGTGGGATTTGAGGTGGTGGTCCCCCGCCTCTGGCCTGCCGTG
>DATKSV010000120.1:0-125703 GCA_035531535.1 Candidatus Nanopelagicaceae bacterium
GTGTGGGGCACATGCACCACCACCACCTGCACGTCATCTCCAACTCGCTGGCGGGCTCCGGCAATGGTGGCCCGGAGCTTGGTGGGGTGATGGGCGTAGTCGTCGACCACGGTCACCCCGCCCGCCTCGGCCACCACCTCGAAGCGGCGGGCCACTCCCCGGTAGGTCGCGGCCGCCGCGGCCGCCAGGTCCAGGGGTGCACCCAGCTCGACTGCGGTGGCCAGCGCTCCCAGGGCGTTGCTGGCGTTGTGGGCGCCGAAGATCGGCAGCCGCATCGGGACTGTCGCTCCCCCGGGGCCGACCACCTGCAGGAGCTGGTGGTCTCCGTCGACCAGGGGGTCCTCAGCCAGGTGCCAATCACCGCCGACGCCCCAGGTGGCCACGCGGCACCCGGCCTCCTGGGCCAGGGCCAGGGCGGGCGCGTTCTCGCGGTTCACCAGGAGACGGCCGTCCGGCGGCATGGCCGCCACCAGCTGCCGATAGGGGGCGATGTAGGCGGCGAGATCGGGGTAGAGGTCGGGATGGTCCAGCTCCAGGTTGAGCAGGGTCACCACCTGGGGATGCCACTGCAGGAACTTGGCCCGCCGGTCCAGTGCCGAGGTGGTGTACTCGTCGCCCTCGAAGACGAACGGCGAGCGCCGCTGCCAATCTCCGAGGCTGACCGCAAGCCCGAAATCGCGCGAGGTCGCGCCCAGTCGGAAGCCCGGGCGCAGCCCGGCCTGGTCCAGCATCCACACGGCCAGCGAGGTGGTGGTGGTCTTGCCGTGGGTGCCACAGACGACAGCGCTGCGCCGGCCCTGTGCCAGCCGGCCCTGCGCCTCCGCCTCGCTCACCACCACCATCCCGGCCCCAAGGGCAGCCGCCAGCTCGGGATTGCCCCGCTGCACCTGATTGCCCAGGACCACCATCTGAGGCGCCCCCCAGCGCCGCAGGTTCTCGGGGCTGTGACCACTCGCAAACTGGATTCCGGCCGCCTCCAGGATCGTCGTGGTGGGCGGATAGGCGTCCTCATCGGCGCCGGTGACCAGGTAGCCCAGCTGCTGGCAGGCCAGGGCCAGGCCCGAGACCGCGTAGCCGCAGATACCGAGGAAGTGGATGTGGGCGGGTGGGTCAGGCCAGTCGACCAGGCCGAGAGCGGGCGACTCGCTCAATTGGCCCGCCGGGCCAGGGAAGCCAGCAGCGCTGCCACCTCCCCGGCCGCCCCCGGCCTGGCCATGGTCGAGCTGGCACGCGCCATCCGCTCCCATCTGGCGCGGTCGGCGAGGATCCCCGCCACCTCCCCGACCAGGGTTTCAGCGGTCAGACCTGGGTCCTCGGCGAGAACGGCGGCCCCAGCTTCCACGAATGGGGTGGCATTGGCGGTCTGGTGGTTGCCGGCATGTGGGTATGGCACCAGCACCATCGGCTTGCCCAGGCAGGCCACCTCCGCCAGCGAGCTGCCCCCGGCGCGCATCAACACCAGCCCCGACCCGGCGATCAAGGGCGCCATGCCATCCACAAAGGCCAGCGCCCGGTAACGTCCGGGTTCGGTCAGGTCGAGTGCGGCCACCTCCGTCAGCACCCGCTGGTGATCCCCGGGACCAGTCAGGTGGGTTATCGCCAGCTGAGGCAGGGCAGCGAGCAGTCGGGGCAGCGCCTCCACCAGCACCTGGTTGAGATGCCGAGCCCCCTGGGAACCGCCCATCACCAGCAGCATGGGGGCCAGCTCCGGCACGCTCGCCGAAGCCGCCAGAGCGCTGAACTCGCTCCGCACCGGATTGCCGGTGCAGACCACCCGTGCCCCGGGCAGCGAGGCGGCGGTGCCGGCAAAGGACGTCGCCACCACCGCCGCCCGCCCGGCCAGCCATTCCACCGCCCGGCCGGGAAGCCGATTCTGCTCCAGGAGGACGACCGGGACCCCCCGACGCCCGGCCACCATGGCCACCGGCACCGACACGTAGCCGCCGGTGGCCAGCACCACGTCCGGATCAAAGTCCGCCATCACCTTGCGCGCCTGCAGGTAGGCCACCGGCATTCTGGTCAGCAGCCGTGGCGTGGCGGTCATGCGGCTGGATCCCATGCTGCCCAGGCTGAGCCCGATGAAGTCGAGCCCGGCCCCCGGCACCAGGCGGGACTCCGGCCCATCCGCCCTGCCCACGTAGGTGACATGACCTTGGGGATCGATCTGGCTGAGTGCCTCAGCTACCGCTATCGCGGGGGTGCAGTGGCCCCCGGTTCCGCCTCCCGTGATCAGCACGCGCATTGGCACTCCCAGCTCGGCGTCGCCGGGCCGAGATGTTCAACAGGATCCCGGTGGCGGCCAGCGACAGCGCCATCGAAGAGCCCCCGTAGCTTATGAACGTGAGCGGCACCCCCGTCGAGGGGATCGTGTCGGTCACCCCGCCGATGTTGATAAGGGCTTGGCCCACGATCCAGATCGTCACCCCGCCCGCCAGCAGGGCGCCGAGGTGGTCGGGCGCGTTCCGGGCGATCTGGTAGCCGCGCCAGGCGAACAGCCCGAACAGCGCCAGCACGGCCAGCGTCCCGATCAGCCCTAGATCCTGGCCGATGACCGCGAAGATGAAGTCGTTCTGAGCCTCCGGCAACAGCTGGGCCGACGGCACCGGGCTGCTGAAGCCGGTCCCGAAGACGCCCCCCGCACCGAAGGCGGAGAGCGCCTGCACCGCCTGGAACCCGGAGCCCAGGGGATGCGCGAAGGGGTTGAGGTAGGCCAGGAGGCGGGCCACCCGGTAGGGCTCGGCTGCGATCAGCAGGCCCCCGGCCAGCATTCCCACGACGCCCAAGCCCAGCAGGTAGCGGAGCTTGGTCCCGGCCAGCACCAGCAACCCGAGCCCGACCATGGCCACCACCATGGTCGACCCCAGGTCCTTCTCCAGGATCACCAGAGCCGCCACCACTCCGATCCGCCAGGCGTAGGGGATCACGCCCTCACGCAGGTCGGTGATGCTGCGGCGATGCTGGTCGAGCCAGACCGCCCCGAACACCACCACCATGAACTGGGCTATGACACTGGGCTGGATCTCGATCGAACCCGCCCCGATCCAGCGCCGGGCGCCCTGCACCTGAACCCCTATGTGGGGCACCAGCACCGCCACCAACAGGAAGGCGCTGGCAGCGGCCAGCCAGGGGCCCAGCTGGCGCCAGCGGTGGTAGTCGAGTCGCAGTCCGACCACCAAGGCGACCGCGCCCAGCAGCAGCCAGACCACCTGGCGCTCGAAGAAGTAGGCGGGGTTGCCGTAATCGGTGTAGGCCACCCCGGCGCTGGCGACGAAGACCATGATCAGGCCAATGGCGCAGAGCACAGCGGTGGTCAGGAGCAGCCAGATGTCCAGATCAGGGGTGTGGGCCCAGCTCAGGGCGCGGCGCTCGCCCGGGGTCCGGGCGGCCGGTATCCAGCGTTCGACCCGGGCGATCACAAGCGTGCCCCGGAGAGGCCGGTCCACATCGCCCAGGCGATCACCAGCACTGCCGCGATCAGAGACACGCTCCAGAGCCGCAGGTCGATTTCCCACTCGCTCATGCCCCCCAGCTCCAGGTGGTGGTGGAAGGGGCTCATGCGCAGCAACCGGCGGCCGTGGCTGAGCTTGAAGTACCCGACCTGGGCCATCACCGACAGCGCCTCGATCAGGAACACCGCCGCCAGCAGCGGCAGCAGCAGCAGCAGCCCGGTCTCGGCGGCGGCCACCGCCAGCATCAGCCCCAGCGCCAGGGAGCCAGCGTCCCCCATGAAGATGCGGGCCCGGGGCCGGTTGAAGACCAGGAATGCCAGGAGTCCAGCCGCAACCACCAGGCAGGTTGAGGCCAGTTCCGGGCGGTGCTGGACCGCTGCCGCCACGCCGCAGGCGGCAAATGCCGGCACCGCCACCCCGGCGGTCAGGCCATCAACCCCATCGGTGAGATTGGAGGCGTTGGCCGTGGCCAGGGCGGCGAAAGCGGCCAGGCCGATCCCGGCGACTCCGAGGTCGCGCCAACCCAGGCCGGGGACAAGCTGCCAGCCGGCCCCGCTGGCGGCCAGGGCCCAGCCCAGCAGCCCGGCGCAGAGCCCCAGCCAGGCGAACTTGGGCAGCGCCCTGACGCCGCTGCCGTGATGGACCTTGGTCCAGTCGTCGACCAGCCCAACGCCGGTCCCCAGAGCGGCGGCGGCGACCACCACCCCGCCGGCGGAGTCGCGCAGCGCCACCCCCCAAACCGCCGCCAGCACCAGGCAGAAGATCACTCCACCGGCGGTCGGGGTGCCCGCCTTGCTGAGGTGCGACGCGGGCCCCTCGGTCCGCTCCACCTGCCTCAGGCCGAGCCGGCGCAGGGTGACGATGGCAGGGGGGTAGAGAGCCAGGCCACCTACGAATGCGCCCGCCACCGCAAGTTGGTTCACTCGGGGCATATTAGGGTTGGAGCTTGAAGCGGTCGATCAGCTGCTGGGTCACCAGCTTGGAGGTGGGGGCGGCGTCGTAGGCCCCCTCACGCTGTGCTGGCGGCACCTGAGGGTTGCGGATGATGCAGAGCATCGAGAACTGGGGGTTGCTGGCGGGGAAGAACTCCGTGAAGGAGTCGATGGTGTTGTTGCCGTAGACACCCTGGCCGTTGGAGACCGAGGAGGTGCCGGTCTTGCCCGCGATCTGACCCTTCCAGGTGGGCCATATCCTGGCCTGGTAGCCGGAGCCGCCGGGCACGTCCACCACCCCCACCATCATCTGGGACAGGGTCTGCGCGGTGGCGGCTGAGATCACCCGATGGGTCTTGGGCTTGATGTAGGTGGTGGGCTGGCCGCCGCCGGTGATCGCCGTGACCACATGGGGCTGGATCCAGACCCCGCCGTTGGCGACCGCGTTGACAGCGGCCAGCATCTGGATCGGGGTGGTCACGTAGCCCTGGCCGAAACTCGCCGTCGCGAGCTGGATGGGCTGCATCTTGGAGAAGGCCGGCAGCGGCTGGTTGGAGGCCCCGGCGAGGTCGATCCCAGTGGGATGGCCGATGCCGAAGGCCTGCATGTTGTTGTAGAAGGGCCGGGCCCCCTCCCACTGCTGGATGTGGACCGCGCCCACGTTGAGGGAGTCCTCCAGCACCCAGTTCATGCTGATCACGCCGTGGGCTTTGAGGTCCCAGTCATGGATGGTCCAACCCTGGACCGTCACCTGCCCGGTCTCGTCAAATGTCTCGGTGGGCGTGATCACATGCCGGTTCAAGGCTCCCGCAAAAGTGAGCACCTTGCCCACCGAGCCGGGCTCATAGAGGTCGGCCACCCCGGCGTCCTTGAAGAGCTTGACCGGCTCGGTGGCGTAGTTGTTGGCGTTGTAGGAGGGGTAGTCGGCCCAGGCCACGATCCCCCCGGTGTGCACGTTCATCACGATCATGGTCCCGGAGCTCCCGTTGACCTTCTTCACCTCGGCCGCCAGATCCTTCTCCACCGAGGACTGAATGCTGGCGTCGAGACTGGTCTGCAGGTTGCGGCCGTTGACGGCCGGTTGCTGGGGAGCGGAGCTAAGCACCACCGGGTTGCCCTGGAGGTCGTTGACCACCGACTGTTTGCCCGGTTTCCCCGAGAGGACCGAGTTGTAGTAACCCTCCAGCCCGTACTGACCCTGGCCGCTGGCATTGACGAACCCCAGCACGTCGGACCCCAGGGTGGTGCCGGGCACCGGCCCGGGACCGTAGTAGCGGGTTTCCCCCTGGATCGACCCGATCCCGGCCAGGTTCAGCCGCTGCAGCTGGCCCTCCACATTCGCGCTCTGGCCCTTGGCCAGGTACTCGAAGGCGAGCGGCTTGGTGAGCAACTGGACAAGCTGGTTGGCCGGCAGGTTCAGCACCCGGGCCAGTTGGGTCGCCTCCCGGACACGCTCCGTGGCAGGGATCTGGTTGGGGGCGGCGAAGACGTCGTAGGTGGGCACGTTGCCGGCCAAAACCTGGCCCTGATCGTCCAGGATCAGCCCGCGGGTGGCGGGTATCGTGATCTGCTGCAACTGCTGGGAGACGGCCGCCGCTGCCAGCTGCGGCCCTTGGCGAACCTGGAGCTCCACCAGCCTGGCCCCGAGGCCGAATACCGCCACCAGGAGGATCGCCGACAGCGCCGCCATGCGCCGCCTGGGGTCCGCCATCTCCTGGTGCCCGTGGCCGCGCCGTGCCTGCTCGGCGGGTCGGCGGTGGCTGATTGGTCGGCGCGCCGAGTAGGGCCTGCCGGCCACTTGGTCAGGCACCCTTGAGGGCTAGCAGTACCGGCAGCAGCGGGTCCTGGCCATGGGTGGGAGGAGCGCTGACGACGGTCCAGCTCGGCGGCGGGGTCAGCCCCATGTGATTGGCGGCCAGATTGATCACGCCCGCGCTTTGGAGCTGGTCCAGCTGCTGCGTCAACAGCTGGTCGCTATTGCTGAGCTGGGCCTTCCAGGCCTGGAGCGAGGCCACCTGGTAGGTGAGCGCGGTGCCGGTGGCGGTCTGGGACACATAGGCGGTCCCGAACAGGACCAGCAGCGCCAGCACCGGCAGCATCGCCCAGGCCACGCCATTGCGCGCCTTGCTGCGAGTGCGGCTGCGCGAGGGCACCGGCTCCTCCTCGTCGAAGGGCAGGAATCCGACGCGGGGACGGGAGGCGGTGATGGTACTCATGGTGCCCTTGGTGCTGAGATGTGAACTGGAACGCGGGAGAGGAACGCTTGAAGAGACGAGCTCCGGGAGCCAGGGTCAGGTCGTCGCCGTCGGCAGCTTGATCGCCGTGCGCAGCAGGGCGGAGCGGGCCCGGGGATTCCGGGCGATCTCCTCGGCGGAGGGTTTTATCGCTCGCCGCCGCGGCAGAGAGAGGGTGGCCCGGTGGGCGCAGGTGCAGATGGGTTGTTGGGGAGGACATACACAGGTCAGTGCAAGGTTGTGGAGGGAGCGTTTTGCAATGGTGTCCTCGAGGGAGTGGAAGGAGATAATCCCCAATCGCCCACCGGGCCGAAGAATTTGAATGGCAGCAGAGATTCCCGAACGGAGCTCGTCGAGCTCCTGATTGACGGCGATCCGCAGGGCCAGGAAGGTCCTGGTGGCGGGATGGATACGGGGCGGCCAGAGCCGGCGCGGGATCGCCCCCGCGCACACCTGGGCCAGCTGGATGGTGGTGCGGATGGCGCTCTGGCGGCGCTGGTCCACGATGGCCCGGGCGATCGCCCGGCTGTGACGCTCCTGGCCGAACTCCGCGATCAAGGAGGCCAGCCGGTCCTCATCGTAGGTGGCCACGATCTGGGCAGCGGTCAGGCCGTCGCCGGTGGCGTCGAGGCGCATGTCGAGCGGCCCCTCGCGCTGGAAGCTGAATCCCCGGTCGGGGTCGTCCAACTGCAGCGATGAGATCCCCAGGTCCATCACCACCAGATCTGGCTCGATCGCCGCCGCGGCGGCGATCGCCACCAAATCTGAGAAGCGGCCGACCCGGGCCGAGAAGGCGCTGCCGGCCGCGGCAAAGCGGTCCTCCGCCAGGGCTACAGCGACCGGGTCTCGATCCAATGCCAAGACCCGGCCGCCTGGGAGGATGCTGTGCAGAAGAGACGCCGCCACTCCGCCCCCGCCCAGGGTCGCGTCGACCGCGACCTCGCCGGGCCGCGGCGCCAGTTCCGTGATCAGTTCATCCAGCAGCACCGGCTGGTGGACGCCGTCCACGTGGAGGCTGGTCGCGACCGGCCTCGGGCGGCGGGTCCTCGCGGTGCGGTGATGGGCCATGGTTCCCAGCATGACGCTCATGCCGGAAGCTCCGGGCCAGAGACCCCTTTGGCGAGCAGCCCGGACATATGGCTCCGGATCCGATCCCAGGTGGCCGGCTCGAGCCGCTGGGCCCGCTGCGCGAAGTGCTCCTCGCTGTAGATCTCGACCGCCTGGTTCAAACCCACGAAGACGGCGTTGCGGTTGAACTCCGCATGCTCCCGAAGGGGCGGGGCCAACAGCAGCCGTCCCTGCGCGTCCCAGCTGATCTGTTGCGAGGACGAGAAGAAGTGGAACAGGTAGTCCCGGTACTCAGGCTCGGCGACATCAGAGTAGTCCCGCTGCGCCACCAGCTTCTCCCAGTAGGCGGGCGGGTACATCACGAGCGCGTACTCCGGCCCCTTGGTGACCACCCCGCCCAGGAGGCTGTCCCGGAAGCGGGCTGGCACCGCCAAGCGCCCCTTCTCGTCGAGGGCATGCACATAGGAGCCGTAGAAGGCCATCGGCACTCAGCCCCAGGACCCATCGGTTGCCAGCTGGTCGCGACGGTTCACCACTTCTCCCCACCGCAGTCCGGAATGGGAGGACTGTATCAGTTCAAGAGCTATAGGTCAATCCCCACACGTGGGGTTTGAATGCAAATCCTGAATTCATACATGGTGGGGAATGAAACCCACTTCGTCCCTGGACCAGCCCGGCAGGCGCTGGCAGGGAGTGGCGCAGGGGGGCTGGGCCCCCCTGCGGGGAATGGGGAAGGCGGGCGGTAAGCCGAGTTCTGTACCCCCCGGGCCTCCCGCGCGGCGGGACTCCCCCCGAGGGGCGATGGCCATCCATCTACGGTGACGGTTGCCCGCCACCTCCAGCGACCCACCCGGGTGCATCTGGACGAGCAGTCCAGGGGTGTCGCCACCCGCACCCTGCCGGGTCTTGCTCCGGACGGGGTTTACCTGGCCGGCCGGTCACCCGGCCGCCGGTGGGCTCTTACCCCACCATTTCACCGTTGCCGACGGCCTCGCCGCCGGCTGTGTATTTCTGTGGCACTCTCCCTGAGGTTTCCCTCGCCGGGGGTTACCCGGCGCCCTGCTCTTTGGAGCTCGGACTTTCCTCGACCGGGACGTCCCGGTCGCGGCCATCTGCCCGCCACCCAGGGCCATCGTAGCGGAGCCGGCGGGAGGCCGCCGCAACGCCCCGCCGCCACCGGATCTGGCGGGACGGGCTCGTTCGAGCCTGAATCTCACCTCCGCCTCCGCTACCGGGGCCTGAGTTATCCTCGGCCCATGAGGGGGGACACGGGCCGGGGGGCCCTGTCGGTACCGTCGCCGCAATGGAGCGAGGTGGCGCCATCCGGGGGCCGCTCCAACCGGGGCCGGCCCCGCGGGGACCGATGATGGGGAGGGATTTCACGCCCCCAGCCGACCTGCTCAGGCCTCCCTCCGGCGCCGGCCCCGTGCGCAGCCGCCGCCCGGTCTATCTGGACCTGCTGCCACCATGCAATCAGGGCTGCCCAGCGGGCGAGAACATTCAGGCCTGGCTGGCCGAGATCCACGCCAGGCATCCGGAGGCGGCCTGGCGGGAACTGGTCGCGGACAATCCCATGCCGGCCATCCATGGCCGAGTCTGCTACCACCCGTGCGAGAGCGTCTGCAACCGGGCCGAGCTGGACAGCGCGGTCTCCATCCACTCCGTGGAGAGATTCCTGGGGGACCTGGCCCTGGAGCGGAGTTGGCAGTTCCCGGCCCCACCCGCTCAGAGCGGGAAGCGAGTGCTGGTAGTCGGAGCCGGGCCCAGCGGCCTCTCAGCCGCCTACCACCTGGCGCGTCGGGGTCACCAGGTAGAGATCCGGGACGCCGGCGACGAGGCCGGCGGGATGATGCGCTATGGGATCCCCGCCTACCGGCTGCCGCGAGATGTGCTCGCCGGCGAGCTGGCCCGGATAACCGCGCTCGGGGTGCGGGTCACCCTGGGGCATCGGGTCCGGGATCTCGACGCCGAGCGCCTGGAGGGAAACTTCGACGCCGTCTTCGTGGCCGTGGGCGCGCACCTCTCCAAGCACGTCGACATCCCAGCCCAGGATGCCAGTCGGATCGTGGACGCCCTCTCGTTCCTGAGCAGCGTCGCCGCCGGAGAGCGGCCCGTGATCGGCCGCCGGGTCGCCATCTACGGTGGCGGCAACACCGCCATGGACGCGGCCCGCACGGCCCGCCGGCTGGGCGCCGACGAGGCGGTCATTGTCTACCGCCGGACCCGCGCCCAGATGCCGGCCCACGAGGAGGAGGCCGACCAGGCCGAGCGGGAGGGGGTCAAGATCAACTGGCTGCGCACGATCACCGCCTTCGAAGGCCCGGAGCTCACCGTCGAGGCGATGGAGCTGGACCAGGAGGGATTCCCCCAGCCCACCGGCCGCTTCGAGAGCCTGGCTGCGGACACCGTGATCCTGGCCGTCGGCCAGGACGCCGACACCGACTTCCTGAGGTCGATGCCCGGGGTGGAGTTCAAGGCGGACGGCACCGTCGTGGTCTCGAGCTCGATGATGACCGGCAGCCCCGGGGTCTTCGCCGGGGGCGACATGGTCCCGGCTGAACGCACCGTGACAGTGGGGGTCGGCCACGGCAAGAAGGCCGCCGGGCACATCGACGCCTGGTTGCGGAGTGCCGCCATGACTGATCTCCCCAAGCACCAGCTGGCCAGCTTCGACCGCCTTAACCTGTGGTACTTCGGGGACGCCGACCGCCGTCATCAGCCCGAGCTGGACCCCTCGGAGCGGGTCAGCACCTTCGCTGAGGTGGCAGGAGGGCTGTCCCCTGAGGCGGCCGTCTACGAGAGTGGACGCTGCCTCTCCTGCGGCAACTGCTTCGAGTGCGACGGCTGCCTGGGCGCCTGCCCAGAAGACGCCGTGATCAAGCTCGGGGTCGGGCACCGATATCGCTTCAACTACGACCGCTGCACCGGCTGCGGGGTCTGCTTCGAACAGTGCCCCGTCCACGCCATCGAGATGGTGCCGGAGGCCGTCTGATGTCGGCGACGGTCGACGGCAACGAGGCGGTCGCCTCGGTCGCCTATCGCTTGAACGAGGTCTGCGGCATCTTCCCGATCACCCCGGCTTCCCCGATGGCCGAGCTGGCCGACGAGTGGGCCAGCCAGCGGAGACCCAACATCTGGGGCAACGTCCCCCGGGTGGTGGAAATGCAGAGCGAGGGTGGCGCGGCGGGAGCCCTGCACGGGGCCCTCCAGGGCGGGGCGCTGGCGACCACCTTCACCGCTTCCCAGGGACTGCTGCTGATGATCCCCAGCATGTACAAGATCGCCGGGGAACTGACTCCTACCGTGTTCCACATCGCGGCGCGCTCCCTGGCGGCCCAGGCCCTTTCGATCTTCGGAGACCACTCCGATGTGATGGCGGTCCGCCAGACCGGGTTCGCGATGCTGGCCTCGTCGTCGGTCCAGGAGGCCCAGGACCTGGCGGCGGTGGCCCAGGCCGCCACGCTCCGAGCGCGGGTTCCCTTCGTGCACTTCTTCGACGGGTTCCGGACCTCACATGAGCTGAACACGATCGAGCCACTGTCCGACGAGGACCTGGCTGCGATGGTGCCCCTGGAACTGGTTCGAGCCCACCGCCAGCGGGCGCTGTCCCCGGAGCATCCGTTCATCCGCGGCACCTCGCAGAACCCTGATGTCTACTTCCAGGCGCGGGAGACGGTGAACCCCTACTACGATCGGGTCCCTGAGCTGGTGGCGGGCGCCCTGGCCCAGCTCGGCGAGCGCACCGGGCGCCACTATCACCTGGTCGACTACACGGGTCACCCTGAGGCGGAGCGGGTGGTGGTGGTGATGGGCTCAGGGGCGGAGACGGCGCGGGAGACGGTCACCCACCTGAACCACCAGGGTGAGCGGGTCGGCGTCCTGACGGTCCGCCTCTACCGCCCATTCCCGGCCGCCGAACTGCTGGCGGCGCTGCCGGCGACGGCAACCCGAGTGGCGGTCCTGGACCGGACCAAGGAGCCCGGATCGCTGGGCGAGCCGCTCTTCCTGGACGTTCTGGCGGCCCTGGCGGAGGCTCAGACCCACGCTGAGCGCGGGGCCATTCCGATGGTGATCGGCGGCCGCTACGGGCTCTCCTCGAAGGAGTTCACGCCCGGGATGGTGTCCGGGGTGTTCGACGAGCTGGGCCGGGAGCACCCCCGCCGCCGCTTCACCGTGGGCATCAACGACGATGTCTCCGGCACCAGCATCACCTACCCCTCCGGACTCGACATCGAGGCGCCAAGCACGGTTCGGGCGGTCTTCTTCGGCCTGGGCTCCGACGGCACCGTGGGCGCCAACAAGAACACCATCAAGATCCTGGGGGTGGAGGCCGACCTCTACGCCCAGGGGTACTTCGTCTACGACTCCAAGAAGTCGGGGTCGCAGACCGTCTCCCACCTTCGCTTCGGGCCCGACCCGATCCGGGCCCCCTACCTGGTGAGCCAGGCCAGCTTTGTCGGCTGCCACCATTTCGAGCTCCTGGAGCGGGTCGACATCCTCGGCTGCGCCGCCCCGGGGGCTACCCTGCTGCTCAACTCCCCCCACCCCCCCGACCAGGTGTGGGACGCGCTCGCCCGCCCGATCCAGGCCGAGATCCTGGACAAAGGGCTCAAGCTCTACGTGATCGACGCGGGCCGGATCGCCCGCCAGGTGGGTCTGGGAGGACGGGTCAACACGGTGCTGCAGACCTGCTTCTTCGCCATCTCGGGGGTGCTCGAGCCGGCGCAGGCGATCGCTCGGATCAAGGCGGCGATCACCAAGAGCTATGGCGCGCGAGGGTCAAAGGTGGTGGCGGCCAACCTGCAGGCCGTCGACCAGGCCCTGGCGGCGCTGGCCTTGGTCGAGCTGCCCGCCAAGGTCACAGCCACGGCGGAGCTGCCGCCCCCGGTCCCCACCGACGCTCCGGAGTTCGTCCTGCGGGTGACTGCGGAGATGATCGCCGGCCGCGGCGACCAGCTGCCGGTCAGCGCGCTGCCGGTGGACGGGACCTGGCCCAGCGGCACGGCCGCCTACGAGAAGCGCAACGTCTCCGACCTGGTCGCGCTCTGGGACCCCGCCCTCTGCATCCAGTGTGGCAACTGCAGCTTCGTCTGCCCTCACAGCGTGATCCGCTCCAAGTACTATCCCGAGTCCGCGTTGTCCGGGGCCCCGGACAGCTTCCGGGCGGCGCCCCTCTCCGCCCGCGGCCTCCCCGCCACCGCCTACACCCTGCAGGTCTACGCGGAGGACTGCACCGGGTGCGCCCTCTGTGTGGAGGCCTGCCCGATCACGGACCCGGGCGACGCCGAGCGCAAGGCGATCAACCTGGCCGAACGCGAGCCGCTGGTGACCATCGAGCGCGGCAACATCGCCTTCTTCGAGACCCTGCCCTATGCCCAGCGCTCGCGGGTCGACTTCGGAACCGTCAGAGGCGCCCAGTTCCTGCAGCCGCTGTTCGAGTTCTCGGGGGCCTGCGCCGGCTGCGGCGAGACCCCATATCTCAAGCTGCTCTCCCAGCTGTTCGGCGACCGCGCCACCATTGCCAACGCCACCGGCTGCTCCTCCATCTACGGCGGCAACCTGCCCACAACCCCCTGGACGTTCAACTCGGACGGTCGCGGCCCGGCCTGGTCCAATTCCCTCTTCGAGGACAACGCCGAGTTCGGCCTGGGACTGCGCCTGGCCGCGGACAGCCATGTCGAGCTGGCCCGCCGGCTCCTGTCCGAGCTGCGGGACAAGCTGGGCGGCGAGCTGGTGGACGCCATCCTCAGCGCGCCCCAGCGATCCGAGTCCGAGTTCCGCTCCCAGCGCGAGCGGGTCGCCGAGCTCAAGCGCCGCCTGGCCGCGCTGGAGGCGCCGGCGGTGCTCGACCTGACCAGCGTGGTCGACCACCTGGTGCGGCGCAGCGTCTGGCTGGTGGGCGGCGACGGCTGGGCCTACGACATCGGCTACGGCGGCCTCGACCACGTCCTCGCCAGTGGTCACGATGTGAACGTCTTGGTGCTGGACACCGAGGTCTACTCCAACACCGGTGGGCAGATGTCCAAGGCCACCCCACTGGGCGCGGTGGCCAAGTTCGCGGCCGCCGGCAAGACCGTGGAGAAGAAGGACCTGGCGCTGCAGGCAATCGCCTACGGTACCGTCTACGTGGCCCGGGTCGCGATGGGCGCCGATCCCCAGCAGACCCTGCAGGCGTTCCGCGAGGCCGAGGCCTACGACGGCCCCTCGCTGGTGATCGCCTACAGTCACTGCATCGCCCACGGCATCGACATGCGGCAGGGCCTCGACCAGCAGTATCGGGCCGTGGCCAGCGGCTACTGGCCCCTGGTCCGCTATGACCCGAAGCTGCGGGCGGCCGGTCGCAATCCCTTCCTGCTCGACTCCGCCCGGCCCCACCTGCGGCTGGAGGAGTACAGCCAGCGGGAGCTGCGCTACTCGATCCTGGCCAACTCCGACCCGGCCGAGGCGGAGCGCCTGGCGGGGCTCTCTCAGGCCGCGGTCAAGCTGCGTTGGGACACCTACGAGGACATGGCGACCTGGCCGGCCCAGCGCTTCGCGGCCGACGCTCGCCGGCTGCACTGATGGACCTCAGCACCGACTACATGGGGCTGCAGCTGCGCAACCCTCTGGTGGCGTCCGCCTCGCCCCTCTGCCACACGGTGGACGGGGTGCGCAGCCTGGCCGACGCCGGGGTGGGGGCGGTGGTGCTGCACTCGCTCTTCGAGGAGGAGCTGGCCGAGGAGGCGGCCCGCCAGGCGCGGCTGATCGAGGCGGGCAGCGACAGCTTCGCCGAGTCGCTCTCCTACTTCCCCACCTCCACTGGCTTCGGGCCCAGGCCGTACCTCGACCTGCTGGAGCGGGCCGCCGCCGCCGTGGACATCC
Source organism: Candidatus Nanopelagicaceae bacterium (assembly GCA_035531535.1). Taxonomy (GTDB): domain Bacteria; phylum Chloroflexota; class Dormibacteria; order Aeolococcales; family Bog-877; genus AG-12. Next base: position 14,545 of record DATKSV010000120.1, read on the forward strand.
CCGTGATCGGCAGCCTGAACGGGGCCAGCCCCACGGGCTGGACCGACTACGCCAGGGCGATGCAGGAATCGGGCGCGGTCGCGATCGAGCTCAACATTAGCTACCTGCCGGGCGACCCCGGCATCTCGGGCCGCGACGCCGAGCGCCGCCACCTGGAGATCCTGCAGCTGGTCAAGGCGGCGGTGACGGTACCGGTCGCGGTCAAGCTCAACCCCTACTTCAGCTCCATGGGGGAGATGGCGGCGGAGCTGGACCGGGCCGGCGCGGGCGCCCTGGTGCTGTTCAACCGGTTCCTTTACCCCGACATCGACTCAGAGTCGCTCGGGGTGGTGTCGACGGTGGGCCTGTCCAAGCCCCGTGAGGCGCGGCTGGCGCGCACCTGGATCGCGCTGTTGCGGGGGAGGGTGAAGGCGAGCCTGGCGGCCACCACCGGGGTCGAGGGGCCCGACGACGTGGCCCGCTACCTGCTCGCCGGAGCCGATGTGGTGATGACCACCTCGGCTTTGCTGCGGCACGGGCCCCAACATGCCCGGGTGCTGCTCGACGGCCTGGCCGAGTGGATGGCGCGGAAGGGATTCACCAGGCTTGACGACTTCCGGGGGAGGTTGGCGGTGCCGTCCGGGACTGATGCGACGGCTCATGCCCGGGCGGGCTACGTGGCCGCCCTGCGGGCTGCCAACGCCAGCCCCCACGGTCCCTGGTGAGACCGGGAGCGCCGGGTCAGGGGCCAAGGGGGACGATCCCGCCAGGTTTGGCGGCGATCAGGGTGTACTCCAACGGCACCGGCTGCCCGCCCAGCGGCATCCGGTAGAGACCGTCCGGGTCAGGGCCCGGGAGGTCCCCCCGATGATCCCGGCTCGACTCGGTGCGCTCCTCCAGCCAGCGGACCTCGAGACCGGACTCCACCGCGGCGGTGACCACCTCGCCCAGACTGTGGGCGTACTGGACGGTGGTGGTGGCCTCGATCACGGCGTCGGGGTCGGTGTAGGTGCCCGCAGAGTCGAAACGATGGGGACCGTCGAATCCGTAGGGAAAGTCCAGCCGGAGCGGATCGATGGTCTCGACCATGCCGGCGAAGGGATGGATCTCGACCAGCAGCAGGCTTCCGCCTGGGCGCAGCAGGTGTTGGACAGCCCGCATCCAGGCCCCGATGTCCGCGATCCAGCAGAGGACGCCAATGGTGGCGTAGGCGAGATCGAAGTGCCCGAAAAGGGTGGCCGGCGGAGCGCACACGTCGGCTTCCACCAAGCGCAGCTCAACTCGGCTCCTGAGGGCCAGCCGGGCGGCCTTGGCCAGGGCCACCGGCGAGAAGTCGAGGCCGGTGACCCTGGCCCCCATCCGAGCCAGGTGGATGGAGTCAAAACCGATGTGGCACTGCAAATGGATCACGTCGAGATTGGCCACCGAGCCCACCGCCCGGCGCAAGCCATCGAGTTCAGCTGCCGCCAGCGAACCGGCCCCGGACACCAGCGCCTCGGAGTCGTAGACGCGGTCCTGGCCATGGACGCGGGCCCGGTCGTCCCAGTTGCGGCGGTTCAGTTCCAGCGGGCCCGGGTTCATGGCGCCAGCATAGACAACCTCCACGGGGCCCACCGGGGGGGCTTGGGTCCGGTCCGGGACCCGGTGGATACCATTCGGCCGTGACCGCAGAGGAGTTGGCGCCGCCCGCGCGCGGACGGCGCCGCCGCTGGGAGGAGGTGCCCATCCCGCTGCGCGCCGAGGTGGCGGCCCGGCTCGGCGCCGAGGTGACAGCAGCCACCTCGGTGGCCGCCGGCTTCTCACCCGGAGTCGCCGCCAGGCTCACCCTCCAGGATGGTCGCCGGGTTTTCGCCAAGGCCGTCGCCAGGGATTGGAACCGGGACACCTTGGCCCTGCACCAGCGGGAAGCGGAGATAACGGCGGCGCTGCCGCCGGCGACCCCGGCTGCCCGCCTGCTGTTGTCGGTCTCACGGCCCGGCTGGACGGTGCTGGTGCTGGAGCACGTGCCCGGACGCCCGCCTCGGCTCCCCTGGCAGCCAGAGGAGCTGGCTCTGGTGCTGGACGCGGTCGACGGACTGTCCAAACTGCTCACACCCAGCCCGGTGAGCGCCGCCCCGGCCAGCGAGCTGGTGGGGTTCGCGGACGGATTCAAAAGGCTGCGCCAACGGCGCGAGGCGGCCGGCGACCCGCTCGACGACATCGACCCGTGGGCGGTGCGCAACCTGGAACGGCTCGAGCTCCTGGAGGCGAGCTGGAGCGGGTCGGTGCGCGGTGACACACTGTGTCACTTCGACCTGCGCCAGGACAACATCCTGGTCCAGGGCTCGCACGTCACCTTTGTGGACTGGGCCCAGGCGCTGGTCGGGCCCGCCTGGCTGGACCTGGCCTGCCTGCTGCCCAGCGTGGCGGCCCAGGGAGGGCCTGCGCCCTGGACCATCTTCGACTCTCACCCGTTGGGTCGCTCGGTCTCGGAGGAAGTGCTGGCTCCGGTGGTGGCGGCGATGGCCGGCTACTTCCTGCTGCGCCAGTCGTTGCCTCCACCTGCGGGCATGCCCACCGTCCGCGCCTTCCAGCGGGCGCTGGGGCTGCCGACCCTGGCCTGGCTGAGACACCTCCGCGACTGATCGCGGGGACGGGCCAAGGCGCCGCCCCGCGCTGCCGGTGTGGCGCCATTCGTCGGGCGGAGGTGGAACATCATCGCCGGAGCCGGCGGGCGCTCCCACCCGGGGTGGGCCAGCGCGCCTGGGATCGGGCGCGCTCCCTTTACGGCTTGCGATTGGCCCCCATGGCCCCATCCGTCGATTGTTCGACCGCAGCCGCCCGGCGGCGCCGGGCCAGGGCCTGGCCGTGGTCCACGAGGTGGCGCCGATGAGGCGGCGGGATGCGGAAGAGCACGGCCCGTCTCGGCGAACACGCGGCCGCTGGATGGGACCAGAGCGTTCCCTGGGCAGACTGGGGACCCGGGCGGCTCTCAATGGGAGGGCCCGAACCAGCACTACCGTTCCCGGCGAGCCCGGCCGGGCCCGCGGCGGGAGGACAATCCCACGATGCCACAGGTGCGAGTCGAGCGCTGCTCGGAGCCCCAGGAGGTGCTGGAGCGGCTTCGCCCAGCGCTGCTTCGGCAGCCGGTGCGCGGCTCGCTCATGCTCAGCCTTCTCGAGCGGCGCCGGCTGGAGCCGCTGCCGGGACGGTATTGGGTCGCCAGCAGCGCCGGGCGGGCGGTCGGCATGGCGATGCAGTCTCCACTGCACATGCCCATCCTGCTGAACCCGATGACGGTTGGCGCGGCCCGGGCGCTGGCCAGTGCGGCGGCCGGATCCGCCAACGGATCCGTGCCTGGAGTCATCGCCGAAGCCTCCCCGGCCGCCGCCTTCGCCGGACAGTGGAGCGAGGTGACCGGCGCCGCCGTCATCCCCGAGCAGGGGGAGCGCCTCTACCGGCTCGGCCGGCTGGCGTGGCCTCCGCCACCGGGGGGCGGCCTGCGGCCGGCCACCGACCGAGACCGTCCCAGCCTGCTCCGGTGGTGGCGGTCCTTCTCGGCGGAGACTGGTGCCGAGGGCGAGCTCGCCCCCGACCAGGCTGTCGCTCGCGAGCTGGTCTCGGGCCGCCTCTTCATCTGGGAGGATGGCGGCCCCAGATCGATGTGCCGGGCCACCTCCCCGGTGGCCGGCGTCAGCCGGATCGGGTCCGTGTACACGCCGCCCAGGTGGCGGCGGCGCGGGTATGCCGCCGCCGCGGTGGCGTCCCTCTGCCAGCAGCTGCGTAGCGACGACGTCCTACCCATCCTCTACACCCAGCTCGCCAATCCGACCTCCAACCGGATCTATCGGCGGCTCGGGTTCCGAGCCGCCGCCGAGGTCATCAGGTACCGCTTCGCGACCGCGGGCCCGGCTACTCGGCCCTGAGACTTCGGCAGGCAGCCACCGCCAGCTCGTCGACCCGGTTGTTGCCCACGGAGTCCGCGTGGCCGCGCACATGCACCAGCGCGACCCGGCCGGGCAGCTGCGCCAGGAGGGCATCGATGCCGGGAAACAGGTCCAAGTTTGCCTTGCGTTTCCAGCCCTCGACCAGCCAACCGATGACGTTGCGGGAGTCCACGTGCAGGCGCAACCCCTGCTCGGGTCGGCTCCGCCTGGCGAAGGCCGCCAGCGCCTCCCTGGCCCCCACCAGCTCCATCCGGTTGTTGGTGGTGTGGGCCTCGGGGCCCGCGCCCTCCTCGACCCCATCCTCCCATTCGATCCGGAAGGCCCAGCCGCCCGGTCCCGGGTTGCCGCTGCAGGCCCCGTCGCTGTAGGCGTCGACCCACTCCAGGGGGCCGCGGGGTGGCACGGTCACAGCACCAGAATCCGCTCGCAGTTCTCACAGGTCACCAGGGCGTCGCGGCGGGCCTCCTCCAGCAGGCGGTGGGGCAAGGGTAGGCGGCAGCCGCTGCAGATTCCCCCCACTACCAGCGCCACCGGGGGCTGGCGGCGGGCGGCGATGCGCCGGTAGAAAACCACCGCCGACTCTGGCAGGGCGCCCATGAGCTGTTCGCGTTCTCCGGCTGCGGCCGCGGTCTCCTCTGCGAGCTGGGGCGCTCGCGAGGCATCCTCCTGGCGCAGCCGCTCCAGCTCCTGAGCGCGCTGCGCCACCTCGGCCCGGGCCTGGCCGAGTTCGGCAGCCAGCTGCTCCTGCCCCTCCATCTCTGCCAGCTCTACCTCCTCGCGGCCAGAGATCTGCTCTCGCAGCGACTGCAGCTGGTGCTGGCGCCGCTGCAGGTCGGCAGGACTCCTGACGCTGCCGTCGTAGATGGAACGCTCCTGGGTCCTGGCCCGCCCCTGGAGCTCCTCCACCTCCAGCTCGATCTGCCGAAGGGCGGCCGACGCGCGCCGCAACGATTGCTCCAACTCGTCAGACCGACCCTCCAGGGCGGTGAGGGCCGAGTCTCCGGCGGCCCTGGTCCGGGCTGCCGCGGCCTCGGCCGAGAGCGCATCGAGGCGGCTCTCAACCTCGGCCAGCTGGGCGAGAGACTCCCCCAGCCTCATCGCCGCACCATCAGGAATGAGTGGTAGCTGTGCCCGCGGTCCACGACGAGGGTGCGCCGAATGGCCCAGGAGCGCTGCTGGTCCAACCAGTCGGTCAGGCACTCCACCCGCTGCATCGGCTGCAGGCAGATCCACTCCAGGGAAAGCGCCAGGTCCCGCTCCGACTCCAGGATGCGGGCGATGGTCCGGCCGCCCATCCCGGCGATGACTGCCCCGCGGCAGCCGAGCTGACGCAGGGGGCCCAGGCCGGGGCCGTGCAGCACCTGCACCGGGCTTTGTGGATCCAGGAGCCGGCGCAGCTCGGCGGCCGGCCCCAGCTTGGCCTCGGTGGCGAAGACCTGGCCGGGCGGGAGCCGGAGCGCCAGCTCCTGCGCCAGGCGGCCGTGGCCGCTGCCGATGTCGGCCACCGGTCCCTGCACCGGGCAGAGGTCCAGCAGGGCGCGCAGCCGGGGACCCAGCCTCGCCCCGGGTGCAGCCGTCACGATGGTCTCCGCAAGCCCGTGGAGACCGCCACCAGGCGCTCGAGCACCGCGGCGGCGGACCCCGCCCGGAGGCTCTCCCGAGCCATCTCCAGTCCCTCTGACAGGTCGGCGGCCCGCTCCCCGGCGACCAGGGCCGCAGCCGAGTTGAGCAGCACCACGTCCGCCATCGGCCCGGGCTCACCGCCCAGCACCCGCAGCACCGTGGCCGCGTTGGCGGCAATGTCACCCCCGCGCAGCGCCGCGCTGGGGGCGGCGGCCAGCCCCAGGCTCCAAGGGTCGATCTCGGTCTCCACCACCCGTCCGGAGCAGACCTCCCAGCAGCGGGATGGCCCGGACAGCCCGAGCTCATCCAGCCCGTCCGGGCCGGAGAAGACCAGCGCCCGGCGGCGTCCCAGCCCCGCCAGCACCTGGGCCATCCGCTCTGCCATAGCTGGGTCCGAGACCCCGAGCGCCTGGAAGGGGACATGAGCCGGGTTGGCCAAAGGGCCCAGGATGTTGAACACGGTGCGGATCCCGAGCTCGCGCCGGGGAGCCGCCACATGGCGCATCGCGGGATGGAACGCGTTGGCGAACATGAAGCCCATGCCCACCTCCTGGACGCAGGTGGCGACCCCCTGCGCGTCGAGGTCGATGACCACGCCCAGAGCCTCCAGGACGTCGGCGCTGCCGCAGCGGCTGCTGGCTGCTCGGTTGCCGTGCTTGGCCACCGGGAGGCCCGCCCCCGCCACCACCAGAGCGGCCACGGTGGATATGTTGAAGGTGCCCTGACGGTCACCGCCGGTGCCACAGGTGTCGACCGCATCAACCGAGAGGCGAACCCGGACCGCGTGGTCGAGCATCGAGCCGACCAGCCCCACCAGTTCCGAGGCGGTCTCGCCCTTCGCCCGCCAGAGCGCCAGCACCCCCCCGATCTGAGCCGCCGAGAGGCTGCCGTCCATCATCAGATCGCCCAGCCGTCGGGCGCTGGCGGCGCCGATGTCCCCACCTGCCAGCAGCTCTTCCAGGAGCTCTGTCGGGCTGGTCGCGGGCTCCGGTGCGGAGATGCTCATCGAGCGAGTCTAAGACCGTGCCGCCGCTGGGTCGCGACCGGTGCTCTACGCTGAGCTGGTGAACGCCGATGACCGATAGAGGGTACGGGCAGCTGTCGGCCGAGGTGGCGCAGCCCTACTGGCTCGGCCAGGGGGACCGGGGCGTGCTCCTGCTGCACGGGTTCGCGGGTACGCCGCCGGAGATGCGCAACCTCGGCGAGTGGCTGGCGGAGCGCGGATTCCTGGCCTACGCGCCCCTGCTGGCGGGCCACGGCACGACCCCGGAGCTGATGGCTCTCACCGGCAGGGAGGACTGGATGCGCTCCGCGGATCAGGCCCTGGACGAGCTGCTGGGACGCTGTCGCTGGGTGGGCGTGGCCGGGCAGTCCATGGGCGGGACCCTGGCCCTGCATCTGGCCGCGACCCGCCCGGAGGTGCGCGCGGTGGTCTCCCAGGCGGGCATGCTCTGGCTGCGCGACTGGCGCCTGCACCTGCTCCCGCTGCTGCATCGGCTGGTGCCCTGGGACGTGCCTTCGGGCGAGGTCGACCTCTACCGTCCGGAGGCGGTCCACGACCTCCACAGCTACCGACGCCGCCCCACCACCGCGATCCTTGAGCTGGTCCGGCTGGGACGTCTGGTCCACCGTGAGCTGGCGGCGATAGTGCAGCCGCTGCTGGTTCTGCACGGGGGCCGCGACGGGGTGGTCGACCCCGCCAACGCCGACGAGATCCTGGCCCGGGCCAGCTCCCCCATCCGCGCCCTGCGGCGCTTCGAGCGCAGCGGCCACGGCCTGAGCGTCGACGTGGACAAGGCCGAGGTGGCGGCCGCGGCGGGCCACTGGATGGAGCGGTTCGTCGGGCCCGAGGGATGAGACTCAGCCGTCTCCCATCAGCTCATGCAGCCGGTCGGCCAGGGCTGGATCGATGACTGGGTTGGGGGGATGCCCACCGTCTGGCATCGGGCGGTTGCGGCGGGCGCCGGTCGGAGCCAGGCGCTCTCCACTCCGGCCCCGGTAGGCGAGGCCACAGGCGCTGCAGGTGTAGATCGGAAGGGTCCGCCCGCCGCCCAGGTATTCGAGGTGGCTGCGGCGCAGCTCGCCACCACACGCGCAGCCCCGCGGCCCCGGCAGCTCCGGCAGTCGCTGCAGCTCGGTGGGACCCATCGTCAGCCGGCAATCCAAGGCGCCGCGGGCAGCATGCGACCAGCATAGGCGCACACTGGTGGGTGGGGCCGAGGCGCCGGTGATCGGCGGGTCATAAGATTGGGGACGAGTTGCGAGTCGATGAGTTGACGGGCACCACCGTCAGCCGCTACCGAGTGGGAGGACGGCTCCAGGTGCTCCCCTATGCCACGGTGCACCGAGCCAACGTCATGGCCGACGGTCGGCCGGTCCTGCTGTGGAGCTTTCGGGAGCCCTACAGCCACGCCATGGGGTTTCTGGAGGCGCTGCAGCAGATCGCCGGGGACCGCCTGGTCACCGGCACCCCCGGCGTTGCCGCCGCCCTTGAGATCGGCGTCCAGGAGGGACCCATCCCAATCGCTTACCTGGTCAGCGAGGACGCCCCGGGAGGCTTCCTGGTAGGCCTGCTTCAATCTGGGCGGGCTCCAGGCGTGATCGCCACCGCCGCGGCGCTGGCCCGAGCCCTGGACGGCCTTCACACCCAGGGTCTGGTCCACGGAGACGTCCAGCCCGCCACGGTGGCGGTGGGCGCCGGCAATCGTCCAGTTCTGGTCGGCTACGGAATCCGCACCGTGGTCCGCCGCGTCACTCCCCAGGCGGCCTGGATAGACATGACCCGTGGCTTCCGGCGACCGGAGGCGGAGTCGTCCCCGGTGGCGACTGCCGCCGACGACCTCTACGGCCTGGCGGCCCTGGTCTACTACCTCCTGGTGGGACGGGCGCCGGCGACCGACCGCCCGACTGAGCCGCCGAGCCAGCTCCGTCCTCAGCTCTCACCCGCTGTCGACCGGGCGGTGCTGCGCGGGCTATCCCGCGACCCCCAGCAGCGCTTCTCCTCTGGAATGGAGTTCCTGGCCGCGCTGCGGGCCCCGGCCGAGAGGCCGCGCCCACCGGCGACTGGGAGCAGCTCGGGGCCAACTCCGGCGGCGGCCCCAACAGCGGCCCCACGGCCGGCATCCGCTCCCCCAGCTCGCTCGGTGACAGCTCACGTCCAGCCGTCCCCCTCCGTCGTTGCGGCGTCCGTGGCAGCGGCGACCGAGGTGCCGACAACGCCCCCGGAGCCACCCTGGTCGGCCCCGGCGGGACTGGGGCACAGCGCCTCGACCATGGTCTCATTGGTGCCGCTTGAGACCTTCGAGATGGAGCCGGAGATCCGCCGCCGCAGCGGCATCGTGTTGCTTCTGGCCCTGATCGTGGTCGCCCTCCTGCTGCTGGTGCTGGCAGCCAGCGGCAGGCTCACCCTCTGAGCCGCCAGCCCGACCTCGACGGCCCCTCCGGGATCCTCTCCAGGCTTCCGGACGGGCTCGCCCCGCTGGACTTCCGACCGGACCCGATCCCCAACCTGCGCCCGGCGGGGGTGCTGGCCCTGATCGACCCCACGGCCGCCGAGTTGCCCCTGCTGCTGCTCCGTCGGAGCCGCTTCCTGCGGGCCCACCCGGGCCAGGTCGCACTGCCAGGAGGGAGCCAGGCGGACGGTGACGGCGGGCTCTGGCGGACCGCCCTCAGAGAGGCCGAGGAGGAGCTGGGGGTGCCCCCTGGTGCGGTCGATCCACTGGGCTATCTGAACTCGGTGCCGGCCACGCGCTCTGGGTTCCTGGTGACCCCCCTGGTCGGCCTGCTCCGCCACCGCTTCACGCCCCGGGTCCAGGCCTCAGAGGTGGAGGCATACTTCTGGTTCCCCCTCCTGGACCGGTCCCATCAGGTCCGGATGGAGCGTCGCCAGGTGCTCCGGCAGCCCCCGGTGGAGATGCCCGGCTACGCGTTCCAGGGCCACTTCGTCTGGGGCGTGACCGGAATGATCCTCGCCGACCTGCTCTCGCGGCTGGGCGAGCCCCCGGGTCAGCCGTCCCAAGAAGGCTGACCCGGTCCGCTCAGGCCGGGGGCGGCGCCTGCGGCCCGACCACCACCGGGATCGGACCCAGCCCCTGAGCCTGGTTGCCGAACCCGACCGGCCGCCGATCGCGGGTGCGGACCACCGCCGGGGTGAGGGCGCGCTCCAGCACCTCATCCAGCGAGCGCACGAAGACCACCTCCATGCCCTCGGTCAGGGAGGGCTCGATCTCATGGAGGTCGCGGCGGTTGCGCTCGGGCAGGAGGAAGGTCTTGATGCCCGCCCGGTGGGCGGCCAGCAGCTTGTCCTTGACCCCGCCGATGGGCAGGACGCGACCGCGCAAGGTCACCTCGCCGGTCATCGCCAGGTCGTGCCGGACCGGGCGGTCGCTGGCCACCGAGACCAGTACCGTGGTGAGGGTGACCCCGGCCGACGGCCCGTCCTTGGGGATGGCGCCGGCGGGCACGTGAATGTGGACCGCGTGATCATCGAAGAAGTTGCTGGGTACCCCGTGGTCGGGGCCGTGGACCCGCACCCAGGAGAGCGCCGCCCGTGCCGACTCCTGCATCACGTCTCCGATCTGGCCGGTAAGCTGCAGCTCGGGACGGCCCTCGATGGCCAGGGCCTCGACCGTCACCAGGTCCCCGCCCACCTCTGACACCACCACCCCGGTGGCGACCCCGACCCGGTCCTCGGGCTCGGCCTCGACGGTGTCGAAGCGAGCCGGGCCGAGGTAGTCGATGAGCTGCGCGGGTCCGACCTCGATCCGGGTCAGCTCCGGGTTCTCCACCAGCCGGCGGGGCACCTTGCGCATGACCTGGGCGATCTGACGCTCCAGGCCGCGGACCCCGGCCTCTCGGGTGTAGTTGCGGATCAAGAGACGCAGCGCCTCGTCGGAGATCTCGACCTCCTCGGTGGCCAGGGCGTGCTGGGCCAGCTGGCGAGGCACCAGGTGCTCCTTGGCGATGCCCAGCTTCTCCTCCTCGGTGTACCCGGTCATGCGGATGATCTCCATCCGATCGCGCAGCGGCGGCGAGATGGTGTCGATGACGTTGGCGGTGGTGATGAAGAGCACCTGGGAGAGGTCGTAGGGGACCTCCAGGTAGTGGTCGGAGAACTCCCGGTTCTGCTCCGGGTCGAGCACCTCGAGCAAGGCGGCCGAGGGGTCGCCGCGGAAGTCCAGGCCGACCTTGTCGATCTCGTCCAGCATCATGACCGCGTTCTTGGACCCGGCCTGCTTCATGGCCTGGATGACGCGGCCCGGCAGGGCTCCGATGTAGGTGCGGCGGTGGCCGCGGATCTCCGCCTCGTCGCGGATCCCACCCAGCGAGACCCGGACCAGCTTGCGCCCGAGCGCGCGGGCGATGCTGCGCCCGAGGGAGGTCTTGCCCACCCCAGGGGGGCCCACGAAGCAAAGGATCGGGGTCTGCAGGGTGAACTGGGGCTTGCCTCCCTCCTCCGGCTCCGCCTGAGGCTGGCCGGCGCGGTGCTCCAGGACCCGTTGCCGGACCGCCATCCACTCCAGGATCCGCTCCTTGACCTTGGGCAACCCGTAATGGTCCTCGTCCAGAATCCGAGCCGCCTCCTGGATCTCCACCCGCTCCTCGCCAGCGTCGCCCCAGGGCAGCTCCACCAACCAGTCCAGATAGTTGCGCAGCATCCCGACCTCGGGCGAGGCGCTGGGCGTCGCCTCCATGCGATCCAGCTCCTTGAGAGCGCGCTGCCGCACCGCGTCCGGCATGCCCGCCGCCTCGATGCGCTCCTTGAGGTCCTCCTCGGTGCCGCTCTCGCCACCCAGGTCCGCCAGCTCCTTGCGGATCACCTTGAGCTGCTCCCTGAGGATGGCCTCCCGCTGGCCCTGGTTGATGGTCTGAGCCACGTCCTGCTGGATCTTGCTGCGCAGCTGGGCGACCTCAGACTGGCGGGCCAGGAGCGGGATCAGAGCCCGCAGCCGGCGCTCGACGTCGACCTCCTGGAGCAGCGCGATCCGGTCCCTGGGGTCCAGGTCGGGCGCGGTCCCGGCCAGGTCTGCGACCTTGCTGGGCTCCTTGGCCCGGGCCACCGCCACCGCCAGCTCGGGCGCCACCTGGGCCCCCGCACCGGCGTAATCCGCGAACAGCTGCCGCACCGAGCCGGTCAGGGCCTCGATCTCGGCCCCCTGGGGCTCGACCTCGGGGATCGCCACCACCTTGGCGATCCACTGCTCGCCCACCTCCAGCTCGAGGATGCGGACGCGGCGCTGGCCCTCGACGAGCACCTGGGCCCCGGCCGCGCCGCGCCGGAAAGCTCCGATCTGCGCCACGGTCGCGATTTGGTACACGTCCCCGAGGCCGACCTCGTCGAGGTCGCTCTGGCGCTGCACCGCCAGCACCACCTTCCCCTCGGCCGCGACGGCGGCCTCCAGACTGGCCACCGAGCGGTCCCGGCCGGCGCCCAGGGGGGCCAGCTGGTGGGGCAGGACGACGTTGTCCCGCAGCGGCACCAGGGGCATGGTCTCGATGGACTCGCCCGCCTCAGGAGGCCCACCCTGGGGCGGGGCGGAGGCGGCTTCCGGCGTTGGATTATCTACGCTCACAGGTTGAACTCCAAATGCTGGCAGGTAGGTCGGGCCCGGCCCGGCTGCCGACTTGGAGTCTGCCCGCGCCGCGATGGCGCCAAACCTGACCTCAGGTAGCGCTCTCGGCGGCCAGCTTCAGAGCCCTGACCTCGGCCTCCACGCTCAGCCGAGCCCAGCGCCTCAGGCCGAGGTCCAAAAGTGGTGCCAGCGGACCGTAGCCGAAGTCGTACTCCTCCCGGTGGGTGAGCCGCACGCCCTCCGGCCCGGGCTCGAGGAGGAACACGGCGTGGAAGTTGCGCAGGCGGCCCCAGAGCATCTCCAGGTCGACTCTTCCCTCGGTGACTGTGTAGCGGGCCCGGATGTGGGAACGGAAGGGGCCCAGGTGACCGTTGATGCGAGCCACCAGCTGGTCGCCCTGGCGCGACTCCACGATCATCTCCTGGATCTTGGTGCCGCCCTGAATGTAGGCGTTGGGATCCAGCACCGCCTCCCGAACCCGGTCCAGGGGAGCGTCGACCATCGCGCTGGCCTCGGCGATCATCATCTCGACCATCCCTCCTCAAGCTGCAGAGTGACCTTGATGGCCCGGCTTCGGTCTGGCCTGGCGGCCGCCTGGAACGCCTCCCGCCAGCGGCTGAGGGGAAAGACGTGGGTGAGCCAGCCATCAGCCGTGCTTTGGGCCAGCAGGCCCAGCGCAAGGTCCAACAGGTGCGGCGAGCCAGCTGCCAGCCGGCTCCGCCCGTAGCCGTTCGAGCCCAGCACCCGGGCCTGCTTGTAGTAGGCGAGGGTGGTCTCGGTTCGGGCTGGCTGGGCCACCCCCACCCTGACCACTGTCCCGCCCGGAGCCAGCGCCCGCAGGGCCAGCTCCATGGTGGCGGGGCTGCCGATGGAGTCCAACACCAGCGCGGCTCCGCTCCCGACGCACCACTGCCCGCCCCGCCAGGGCCGGGCCAGCCGAGCCCCGGTCCGCGCCGCCAGCAACGCCACCACCGCAGTCGAGGCGACCGGAGCCGGCACGGCCCCGAGCCGGGAGACGAGTTCCCTTTGGTGCTCCCAGGCGCTAGTGACCAGAAGGTCAGCTGCCGGCCACCGGGTCCGGGCGGCCAGGGCCAGGGAGAGCCCGATGGTGCCCGCCCCCAGCACCAGGACCGGCCCGGCTGGCTCGTCGGGCGCCAAGTCCACCGCGTGCAGGCCCACCGCCAGGGGATCGGCCAACACCGCCCGCTCCGGGCGCAGCCCAGGCGGCAGGGGGTGAAGCTGGCTGGGGTGGGCGTAGATGGCGGGCCCGAACCCGCCCGGCAGATCGCGGACATTGCCCAGATGCATGCCCCTGCCCGGACCCCAGGGACCGCCGTCGAGGACCGCCGCGCAGTGCGGGGGGAATCCCGCCTGGCAGGCCGGGCAGAGCTGGACCAGCCCCCGCGCCACGCATCCCAGCCAGGGGTCCACCGCGACCTGGGCGCCGACCGGCAGCCGTCCGGACGCTCCAGGGTCGGTGACCTCGGCCAGAATCTCGTGACCGGGCACGTGGGGGAATGAGACCAGCCCACTGAGAGGGTTGTCGGAGCTGGCGTGAAGCAGCGCCTGGGTGACGTCGGAGCCGCAGATGCCGGCCCTCAGGACTCGGAGTCGGACCCATTCCGGGCTTGGCGCCCCGGGATCGGGGATCTCCCGAAGTGAGAGCGGGGCGTGGCCGCGAAGCGCCCACAGGGGACGGACCCGGGAGGCGACCCCAGCCAGAGGCAGCCGCGCCGGAGAGGGATCGAAGACCAGGGAGAGCACCGAGACAACGTTAGCGGTCACGGGCCCCGCCGAGGCAGGTCCGGTATCCCGGGGAACGGTGAGCCACAGCCTCACGAGTTGGTGATCTTTCTGCCAGAGCGCCTCACCAGGCTGGAGATCATTCCGGGCCCGCGTCGACGACTAGAATGGTTTAGGTCGTGCAACAGAATCGCCGATGAGGGAGAGGCTCCGTGGACGTGCAGATCGTGCGGCCCCGCCACACCGGCTTCTGCTTCGGAGTGCGCGATGCGCTGGCGCTCACGGGAGCAGCCCTGGATCGCGACCCTGACACGGTCGCCCTGGGCCAGGTCGTGCACAACGCCCGGGCCCTGAAGGAGCTCGAGGGCCGGGGCCTCAGCGAGGCCGCCAGCCTGGCGGATGTCAAATCCACCCAGGTGGTGGTGACCGCCCACGGAGCCACCCCCGAATTCTTCCAGGAGGCGGCGGCGCGGGGCCTGCAGGTGGTGGACACCACCTGCCCCCTGGTGCAGCGGGTGCAACGGCACGCCCGAGAGCTGAGCCAGGCGGGTCTGGCGGTGGTGGTGGTCGGCCACGCACGGCACTCGGAGGTTCAAGGCGTGATGGGCTGGGCCCGATCCGGCGCCGGCTCGGTGGTGGAGGTGGTGGCCACCGTCGAGGAGGCCGACCAGCTGCCTTTCCGCGAGCACCGTGGGGTGCTCTGCCAGAGCACCTTCCCCCAGGACCCCTTCCGGGAGATAGTGGCTAGGATCCGGGAGCGCAGCGGCTCAGTCGAGGTCCGGGACACCACCTGCCCGGTGGTCAATCAGCGCCAGCGGGAGGCGGTCGCCAGCATGCTCGATGATGTCGACGTGGTCCTGGTGGTCGGCGGCCGAGGCTCGGCCAACACCAGCGCCCTGGCCGCGACCTGCGCCAGCCGGCGCCCCACCCATCACGTCGAGAGCGCCGCTGAGCTGAGCCCGGAGTGGTTCGCGCCCGGGCACCGGGTCGGGATTACCTCAGGCACATCCACCCCGCAGTGGGTGGTCGACGAGGTGGAGGCGGCCTGCCGTGATCTCTGAGCCCACCGCCATGGAAGTCGGGGACGCCGACCGCAACCGGGAGCTGACGGCGGCCGCCCAGGAGATCATGGGACGCTACCAGGAGCGGATCGTCGAGGGCCTGCGGGGGGCCACCGAGCTGCTCCCCCAGGAGATGCTTGAGCCATCCCGCTACCACCTCGGACTGCAGCCCGGGGCACGGCCCGGCAAAGCGCTCCGGCCCACCCTGACCATGATCCTGGCCGAGGGCCTGGGGGGGCCGGCGGGATGGGCCGCGCCACTGGCGGCGGCGGTGCAGCTGGTGCATGACTTCTCTCTGGTCCACGACGACATCGTGGACGAGGACCAAGCCCGGCGGGGCCAGCCCGCGCTCTGGGTCAAGGAGGGGATGCCCACCGCGCTCAACACCGGGGATGCGCTCCTGACCGCAGCCTTTCTGGTGATCTCCGGTTCCCGGGTCCCCGCGGAGATCTCCCAGCAGGCCTGTGCGAGCCTGGGCACCGCCACCCTGGAGATGGTGGGCGGCCAGCAGGCGGACATCGCCGCCACGGGCAGACCGCCGGCCGAGTTGAGCGCCTATCTGCGGATGGTCGAGCTGAAGACCGGAGCGCTGTTGGGGGCGGCCACCGCGCTGGGGGCGGTCGCGGCCGGGCGGACCTCGGAGACGGTCGCCGCCTGCGAGGCTTTCGGCCGCACCCTGGGGATCGCGTTTCAGCTGCGGGACGACACCCTGGGCGTCTTCGGCGACGCCGAGGAGACGGGCAAGCCGGTGGGCAACGACCTGCTCCGAGGCAAGCAGGGCCTGCCCCTGCTGCTGGCGCTCAACAGCAATGGCGAGCTGGCCGAGACCGCCCGCGCCTGGCTGCGGCCCGGGGGGCTTACGGCGCCCCAGCTGGGCCCCGCCGTGGCTCTCCTGCGGGACCACGGGGTGGCCGAGCGCTGCCAGGGCCTGACCACCACCTGGACCGAGCGCTCGCTGGTGGCCCTGGCCCGGCTGCCCCTGGAGGGCCGGGTGGCGGCGGATGTGGAGCTGCTCTGCCGCTGGCTCGGGGAGCGCTGGAGTTGACGCTCGACCTGCGGTCCCAGACGCAGCCCTCTGAGGAAGCGGTCGATGCCACCCGGGCCGCCGTGGACCGGGCGGTGGCCAACCTGCTCTCGCGCCAGCTCCCCGACGGTTCCTGGATGGGAGAGCTCGAGAGCAACGCCGCGATCACGGCGGAATACCTGCTGATGCGGCGCTATCTGGAGGTCGTCGACCCGGCCCGCGAGGCGGCGGCGATCCGCTATCTGCGCTCCCAACAGCAGGCTGACGGCAGTTACTCCATCGCCCCCGGGGTCGAGGGTGACCTCAGCGTCACCGCCGAGGTGTGGGTGGCGATGCGGGCGGCCGGAGTGGCCGCCGACGACCCGGCGGTGGCGGCGGCCCGCAGGTTCGTGGCCGACCATGGCGGGATCCACGCCACCCGCGTCTTCACCCGCATCTGGCTGGCCCTGGGCGGGCTGTGGCCGTGGTCCGAGCTCCCGGTCGTCCCCCCCGAGTGGGTGCTGGTGCCAGGGCACCGGATCGGGAGCATCTACGACCTCGCCTCCTGGGCCCGCGCCACCACCGTGCCGCTGGCGATTCTGCGCACCCTCGAGACCGTCTTTCCGCTGACCGGCCCGAGCCGCACCGAGCTGCCCGTGGGCACCCCGGTGCCGCCGGTGGGTAGCCTTACCTGGAGATCGGTCGACCGGCTGGTGCGGCTCTATGGAAAGCTGCCCAAGATTGGGCTCCGACGGCTGGCGCTGGCGGAGGCGGAGCGCTGGGTGGTCCGGCACCAGGAGCGCGACGGGTCATGGGCCGGTATCCAACCCCCCTGGGTGTACGGGCTGATGGCCTTGCGGGCGCGCGGGCACGGCCCGGACTACCCAGTGCTGCGGCGGGGGCTGGAGGCTCTGGACACCTTCGGGATCGAGGACGAGCAGGGGTTCCGGCTGCAGGCCTGCGTGTCCCCGGTCTGGGACACCGCGCTGGCACTCTGGGCCCTCCTCGACGCCGGCCTTGACCGCGACCACGAGGCCGTGCGCAGAGCGGTGGACTGGCTGGTGGACCGGGAGGTCCAGGGCTTGGGAGATTGGGCGGTTCACGTCCCGGGAGTGGCTGCCGGCGGCTGGCCATTCGAGTTCTACAACGACCAGTACCCCGACACTGACGACACCGCTATCGTGCTCTGCGCTCTGGACGCCGCCGGCCACCGTCGCGACGACGGCACCCCCGCCGGGGCGGCCATGACCAGAGCCCTGGATTGGCTGCAGGCCATGCAGGGCTCGGATGGAGGCTACGCCGCTTTCGACCGCGACAACAACCGCCACTGGGTCGAGCGCCTACCGATCTCCGACTTCGGCGAGGTGTTGGACCCGCCCAGCCCCGACGTCACCGCTCACGTGGTGGAGGCCTTCACCCGCTGCGGCGGTGCGGAGCTGGCCCGCCGGCGGGCACTGGCCTGGCTGCGGGCATCGGAGGAGGGCGACGGCGCCTACTTCGGACGGTGGGGAGTCAACTACGTGTATGGCGGAGCCGCGACGGCCACCGCCCTGGCCGCCGCCGGCGAGCGCGCCGACCGGGAGCGACTGCTGCGCTTGGGCCGCTGGGTCACGCGCCACCTGCACGACGACGGAGGCTTCGGCGAGTCGGTGCTCTCCTACCACGATCCTCGCCACATCGGCCGGGGTGAGGCCACCCCGTCGCAGACCGGGTGGGCGCTGCTGTCCCTGCTGGCCGCCATCGATGGCAGCAACGGGCTGGCGGGCACCGACGAACTCGAGGAGGCGGCGCTGGCCGCCGCCGACTGGTTGGTGCGGCAGCAGCAGGCGGATGGCGGCTGGACCGACGACCTCTTCACCGGGACCGGGTTCCCGCGCGCCTTCTACCTTCGCTACGAGATGTACGCGACCGTCTTTCCGCTGATGGCGCTGGCCCGCGTGGTCGACCCGGACAAGGGCCTGACGGTCCCGTCGTGACCCTCAGCACCGTTCCCGAGCAAGCCACGGTCAAGCTGCCCACCTACACCCGTGACCGCCAGCGCGAGGCCCGGGCGGGGGAGAACTTTCCGATTGCGGCCTGGATGCTGCGGCCCTCGCGGCGGGAGGCCAGGGCTGCCATCTACGGGTTCTGCCGACTGGTGGACGACATCGGCGACGAGCAGCTGGGCGATGCCCGGGCCCAGCTCAGGCTCTGCCAGGAGGAGCTGCTGGCGTGCTACGGCGGGAGGCCCCAGCATCCGGTTTTCCGACGCCTTGAACCGGTCATAAAGCGCCATCAGCTCGCTCCCGATCCCTTCCAGCGGCTGATCCAGGCCAACCTTCAGGACCAGGAAAAGCTCCGCTACCAGAGCTGGCAGGAGCTCCTGGACTACTGCTCCCTCTCCGCCAACCCGGTCGGCGAGCTGGTGCTGGCGCTAGAGGGCATCGACGACTCGCCGCGGATCCACCTGTCCGACTCGGTCTGCACCGGCCTGCAGCTGGCGAACATGTGGCAGGACGTCGCCTCGGACCGCGCTCGAGGGCGGCGCTACCTGCCCTTGCAGGTGCTCCTGCAGCACGGCGGGTCGGAGCAGGAGTGGTGGAGCGGCACCGCCACCTCCGGCCAGCGGGCGGCCCTGGCGGAGGCGGTGGGCCGGGCTCGCGACCTGCTCTTCGAGGGCTGGCCGCTGGTAGAGAAGGTGCCTGGGCTGATGCGAGTGGAGATGGCCTCCTTCATCCTGGCCGGCCTGGCCGCGACCGACGCGGTGCTCCAGGCGGGCGACCTGGTCTTCACCCAGAAGGCCCGGCTCAGCCCTGGGGCCAGGCGCCGGGCGGTGCTGCGGGCAGCCACCGCCTGGCGCAGCCCGGCGCCCCCAACCCGAAGATGAGCGCCGACCCAGCCGAGCTGGAGATGGCCTACCGGGCCTGCGCCGGCCAGGTCCGTCGCTCGGCAGCGAACTTCTACTACGCGTTCCAGCTGCTGCCCGCCGCGAAGCGGCGGGCGCTCCACTCCCTGTACCGATTCTGCCGTGGGGCCGACGACATCGCAGATGGCCCGGGAGGAGCCGAGCTCCGACGCCGACAGCTGGAGGACTACCGGCGGGCGCTGACGGCGACCCTGGCCGGCCGCCCCCCGGACCTGGGCTGGCTCACCCTGGCCGACACCGCCGCCACGTTCCATTTGCAGGCGCGGACCCTCAACGATGTCATCGACGGCTGCGCCGCTGACTGCGCCCCCCTGGAGATCCGGACCGAGGCGGACCTGGCTCGGTACTGCTACGGGGTGGCCGGCTCGGTGGGGCTGCTGAGCGCGGCGATCTTCCGTTACCAGGATCCGGCGGTTCCGGAGCTGGCGATCCGGCTGGGCCAGGCGATGCAGCTGACCAACATCCTGCGAGATCTCAAGGAGGACCTCCTCAATGGGCGCTGCTATTTGCCTCTGGATGATCTCCACCGCTTCGGCCTGGAGCCCGCCGACCTCCTCACCGGCAGGGCTGGGGAGCGGGCCAGCGGATATTCCCAGCTGATGCGCCACCAGGTGGCCCGCGCCCGGGAGCACTTCCAGGTGGGGATCCGTTTGGTGCCACTGGTGGAGCGCGACGCCCGGGGCTGCCCGGCAGCGCTGGCGGCCCTCTACCAGGCCCTCCTCAGCGAGCTGGAGCGGCGCGACTTCGACGTCCAGACTGAGCGCATATCGCTCTCTCCGGCACGCAAGGTGGGGCTGGCGGCCAAAGCCTGGCTGTGGGCCTCCCTGGCGACTTGAACCAGGTCGCTCGATGAAGGTGGTGGTGATCGGCGGCGGCCTGGCCGGGATCAGCTGCGCACTGGGACTCGCCGACCAGGGCCACCAGGTCAGCCTGCTGGAGCGAGCTCCCCAGCTGGGCGGGCTATGCCGTTCGGTGGTCGACCCGATCGCGGGCCGGGTCGACACCGGCCAACACGTCTATCTGGGCAGCTGCACCGCCCTGGAAGAATTTTTGCAGCGAATCGGCGCCCACCCCCAGCACCGCCAGCGCCGCCTCGCCCTGGTGGTGGCGGACCCTGCCAGCGGGATCTCTCGGCGCCTGGCGGCCGCCCCTCTTCCGGCCCCCCTCCACCTCCTGCCGGTGCTCCTGGGCTGGCCCGGGCTGGGCCTTCCGGCGATGGTCCAGGCGGAGCGCATCCGGAGCGCCCTGAGGCACGGCGACCAGGGCCAACTGGATCAGGTTCCGGCCAGGTCCTGGCTGCAGAGCCTGGGGCAAGGGGAGGCGATCATAGACAACCTCTGGGAGCCATTCCTGGTCGCCGCCTGCAACGTCAGCCTGGAGCGGTGCAGCGCGGCCCTGGCCGCCTTCGTGATTCGCCAGGGGCTGCTCAGCTCGCCGGCGGCCGGTGCCATCCGGGTGCCCGGCACCGACCTCACCGCCTGGCTGCACCCCCCCGCCGAGCGAGCGCTCCGGAAGGCCGGCGTGGAGGTCAGGCTGCGCTCTCGGGCAGCCGCGGTCAGCCGCCCGGAGCATGGCGCCTTCGAGATCGTGGATGCCGACGGCGGCCGGATGGCGGCTGACAGAGTAGTGCTGGCGACGGCGGCCGCGCAGGCCAGCCGACTGCTCCGGGAGGGCGGCCTGATCGAGCCCCAGGTGGAGGCTGCCGCCGGACTGGCCGACTCACCCATCGTCAACATCCACCTCTTCACCGACCGGCCCTTCCTGCCGGGCCCGATCGTTCTGGTGCCCAGATCCCCATTGCAATGGTTGTTCGACCGCTCCGCTCTCGATCCGAGCCCGGGCGACGGGCCCTTCCACTCCGCCATCTCCATCTCGGCTGCGGATGCGGAGATCGGAACCCCCGAGGACGAGCTGATCGCCCGGATGTGGCGGCTGTGTCAGAGCACCTTCCCGGGCGGCTCGCGGGCTCAGCTGCTGCACGCCAGGGTCACCCGTGAGGCGCACGCCACCTTCGCCGCCGGGCCCGGCTCCAACTCCCTTCGCCCGGGCCCGCGCAGCCGCCTCTCGGGCCTGCTCCTGGCCGGCAGCTGGACCGACACCGGTTGGCCCGCGACCATGGAGGGGGCGGTTCGAAGCGGCCAGGCGGCGGCGGCGGCCTGTCCGCCCGGGTCGGGCTCAGCCGAGCTCGGCCGCCGGACTCGGCTCGTCGTCGGCTGACCCGGGTCGCGGCAGGCGGCGGACCTCCAGCCCGCCGCCGTGCAGGCCCTGCGCCCGCAGCCTGGGCACCGCCAGCCCGACTGCGGCCGAGAGGGCGGCGAGCGCCCGGGCCTGGAGCCGTCCCACGGCCAGCAGCTCGGCAAGCGCGCCTGGGTGCCGGACCAGGAGTCCGGCCAGCCGGCGCGGGTCGGGACCGCGCCCTCCCGGGGGGATCAGGGTGGCCGCACTTCCCAACGGGCTGGTGGGCGTGTCCAGCACCACCCTCAGGGCGGCCACCCGGGCACCTGGGCGTTCGCTCCAGGCCGAGGTCTCCATCTCCACCAGATCGACCCCTCGGGCAGCCAGTTCGGCTCGCCGTGACGAGGCCTCCACGACCGAAGCGCTGGTCTCCAGCCGGCAGCTGCGCCCACAGCCGGCAAGCGCCAGGCGGGCATCCGGGCTGAGCTCGGTCCAGAACCCCTCGGGCGAAAGCACGGACTGCCCGATCCCCACGTCGGCCACGGCCCAGCCCGGGGCGCAGGCTCCGGCCAGCCCCAGCACCAGCACCAGCCCTCCTGGGGAGGACTGATCGGCCGCCTGGCGGGCAGCGGCCGGCCCGGCACCTGTCTCCCAGACCTCGACCCCTCCGTCTGGGCTGATCCAACGGACGAGCCGCCCGGAGGGCAGCCGGCTGAAGCCCCGCCCGAGGGCGCGCCGCGCCGCGCGAGCCTCGGAGGCAAGAGCGCAGGCCAAGATCAGGGGAGGGCCGGTCAGCTGGTGGCGGCGACTGGCCCGCGCCAAGATCAGGCACAGGCCGAAGAGCAGCAGCGCGGCTCCCGCACTGGGCCCCACCCCCAAAATCCCGGCCAGCAGACTGCTCCCGGCAAGAACCCCCAGCAGGAGCGGCCAGGTCGCCAGCAACGGCCTCGGGAGCTGGCCGGGAAACTCCCCCAGGGCCACTCGGGTCCAGAGCTGGAGTGCGGCCCCCACCACCAGCCATCCCAGGTAGTTGTCCAGGGATACCCCGTACCAGGCGCCTGAGTGGGCGGGATAGCTGTAGATCGACCCCAGCCACCAGTTGGCTCCCCGCAGGGATACCGGGTCCACCACCAGGTCGACGGCCACCATGGCCACCGCCCCGAGCAGGCCACGGCGCCAGCCGCGAGCGCCCAGAGAGCCCATCACGGCGTAGGTGCAAAAGGCTAGCCAGCTGAAGCTGAGGCTGTCGAACAGGGGCACGCCGAGCAGGGTCCAATCGTGGGTCAGCCCGGCCGGGCGGTAGTGGTACACGCCGAAGGGGATTCCCGGGCCGCTGGTGGACGACCACTCAGCGCCAAAGGCCAGCGCCCAGCCGAACCCCAGCCAAAGGACGGCTCGGCGCCACCCGAAGCAGCGCCAGACGATGGCACCGACCAGGGCCCAGGGGCCGAACGCGTACCACCGTCCCAGCAGCGGGAGCAGCGCCTGGGCCGCGCTCACGGTCCCGCCTTGGGCCCGAGCTCGGCGACCGCCTCCCGCAGGGCCCGGCCTAGGTCTCCGGGCTGCCAGCCCAGCTCCTGGCGGGCCCGGCTGGCGTCGATGTACATGGGGTGGGCGGCCATCCGAACCGAGGTCAGCGGGATGCCGGGCGGGCGACCGCGCCAGCTGGCCAACGCCTCACTGGTGAGGGCGGCGCCGTAGGCCGCCAGGCGCGGGATCCGCCAGCCGGGGGGCCGCCTTCCTGAGATCCTGGCGACCTCGCCCAGCAGCTGGTCCAGGGTCAGATTCCGGTCGCCGAGGATGTAGGCGCGCCCGGTCATGCCGCGCTCCATGGCCAGCACGTGACCCTCCCCCACCGCCTCGACATCGACCAGGTTGAGCCCGGTTTGGATCACGGCCGGGATGCGCCCCGCCAGGAAGTCCCGAATGGTGGATCCGGTGGGCGTTGGCCGGTGGTCTCCGGCGCCCACGGGGGTGCTGGGCTGCACCACCACCACCTCCGTCGGGCCGCCGACGAAGTTGAGAGCCAGCCTCTCAGCCGCCCACTTGGAACGCTTGTAGGGACCGGCCAGAGCGGCGGCGGAGGGAGCTCGGTCCGCCTCGGTGCAGACCCGGCCCCGGCGATCGAAGTCCAGGGTCCCGACGGTGCTGCAGTGGACCACTCGCCGGATCCCGCCGGCGCGGGCGGCCTCCAGGACGTTGAGCGTGCCGCCGACATTGACCAGGATCATCTGATCCACCTCGGCGGCTAGTAGCGACAGCCGGTAGTCGGCGGCGCAGTGGATGACCGCCGAACACCCTCGCAGAGCGCGTTCCAGGGACGCCCGGTCGGTGACATCACCGGCAGCCACCTGCACGCCCGCCGGAGCTGAGAACTCGCTCGGGCGGCGGAGCAGCGCCCGCACCTGATGGCCGCGTCGGAGCAGAGATCGGACCACGGAGGCTCCGACGAACCCGGAGGCTCCGGTGACCAAGACCGGCCCTGGTCCCATCGCCGAGGTCCGCTCCATCTCGGTCAGGCGCCGCCGGTAAAGGAGCTCTGGAGGACGTGGCCGTTCCCGCGACGGATGCGCAGCAGAAGGGGGCTGTTCGGGTTCGACTCCAACTTGAGCCGCAGCCGGTGGACGCACATGGTCACCGCCGCCGGAATGGCGCTGGGACCGCCCCCCCAGGCGCCTTCGATGATCTGGCGCCGGGACAACACCACCGGCACGTTCCGGGCCCGATACTCCCGCAGGTCAGGCTCTCGCAGGCTGAGAAAGTGGCGCCCGCCCTCGATCCTCGCGCTGCGCCGGGACGGCTCCGCCACCAGGGGTCCGACCTCCCCCACTCGGCCGCCGCCGCGGCGCTCGGCGTGGCGGCGGCACAGTACCGCCTGAGTGGTCGCGTTGAGGACTGCGGGAGGATGCGGCTGGGGCAGGACGTAATCGGCTCCCGCCTCCATGAGGACGGCGGTGTCCCGGAGGTCGTGGCTGAGCACGATCAGCGCGGCAGACGAAAGGGCCCGGACCGCCTCCACCTCCCGCACCCCCCGGAGCACGGAGGTGACGGCGATGATGGCGACCGGGCTTTCGATTCGAATCGCGTGGCCCGGCGGCTCGGGGGTGGGTGCCACCTGGTAGTTGAGGCCGGGGTCGCGCCCGGCCAGGTGGCCGGCGACGTCGGCGTAGTCGCGGTCCGCCCCTGGGATCAGCGCCATCATTAGGGTATTCTCGACCACTGGGCCGCCTGGCGGCCCGGCTTTGGCGAGCTCGGGAGGTGAGTTCATGGGCGTCCCAGACCTGGACGGGATGTTGGCCGGAATCGGGTTCCTGGATCCGCTCGCCGGCGCGATCCAGAAGCGAATCGGCCGCGCCCTGGCTGGCGGCGGCCCGGCCGCGGCCGCGGCCAAGGACCTCCTCAACGGCCGCCGGTTGGGGCACCCCCTCCATCCCCTGCTGACCGACCTGCCGATCGGGGCCTGGACCGCGAGCACCTTGCTCGACCTCGCGGCCAGCCCCGAGAGTGGACTGGAGCCAGCGGCTGACGCCCTGATCGCCCTCGGTTGCGGGTCGGGAGCGCTGGCGGCGCTGGCTGGGCTCGCCGACTGGCAGGACAGCTACGGCCCGGAGCGCCGAGTGGGCCTGGCCCATGGTCTCCTGAACAGCTCCGCCCTGGCCCTGTTCGCAGGGGCGCTGGGGTTGCGGCTGGCGGGCCGACGGCGACCGGCACGGCCCCTGGCTCTGGCCGGTTATCTGCTGGCGGCCGCCGGGGCCTACCTGGGCGGCGACCTGGTCTTTCGCCTGGGCACCCAGGTCAACCGCAACGCCTGGACGGATGGCCCCGGCGACTGGTGTGACGCCGCCGCCGCGGACAACGTGCGGCCTGGCCTCCTGCTCAAGTGCGAGCCCGCAGGAGTGCCGGTGGTGCTGACCCGGATCCAGGACGAAATCTGCGCGGTCGGGAGCGTCTGCCCCCATGCCGGCGGCCCGCTTGAGGACGGGAGTGTTGAGGCGGGAGTGGTGACCTGCCCCTGGCACGGGTCCCGCTTCGACCTCTCCACCGGTGCCGTGCTGCGGGGCCCCGCATTCACGCCGCTGCCAAGGTACCGGGTGCGGGTCACCGATCAGGGGCGGGTCGAGCTGAGGCGGTCCCGGCGGTGATCCGGATCGACCACGTCCTCATCGCCACCAGCGACCTCCAGCTGGGAGCCAGCCAGCTGCGGG
Source organism: Candidatus Nanopelagicaceae bacterium (assembly GCA_035531535.1). Taxonomy (GTDB): domain Bacteria; phylum Chloroflexota; class Dormibacteria; order Aeolococcales; family Bog-877; genus AG-12. The sequence goes on from DATKSV010000120.1 coordinate 39,737, forward strand.
CCGGGCATGGGCTGGAGTCGATCGACGGCGGGCGCCACCTGAGCTTTGGGACCGCCAACCGGATCGTGCCCATCGGCTCCCAGTACCTGGAGCTGGTGGCGGTCTACGACCGCGAGCTGGCGGCCACCAACCCCTTCGGCCGGGCGGTCCTGGCCGAGGCAAATCCGGACAGCCCGCGTCCGCTGGCGGTCTGTCTTTGGACGGACGACCTGGACCAGGTGGCTGGCCGCCTGGGGATGGCCGCGGTGGAAGGGCAGCGCACCCTGCCCTCGGGGGATCTGCTGGGCTGGCGCTCCGTGGCCATGGCGGCCGCCTTCTCCAGCCGGCGGCTGCCCTTCTTCATCGCCTGGGACGACCCCGATCGGCACCCCTCCCGGACCGGGCCGGCGAACGTGCCCCTGGCGATTGCCCGGGTGGAGGTGGGCGGCGACGAGGCGGGCCTGCGCGCCTGGCTGGGCGCGGAGGTGCCCGGACTGGACGCGGTGGGAGGCGCGCCCGGGGTGCACGGAGTGGAGTTGGCCACCCCCGAGGGCGGGCTCCTTCAACTGAGCTGAGTGCGGGCCGTGCCATCCCAACCGGTGGTGGCCCACCTGGAGATCGCCTTGGCGTTGGTCGCCAACGCCAGGCGGGCCTGCGTGCTCACCGGAGCCGGGATCTCGACCCAGTCGGGAATCCCCGACTTCCGGGGCCCCAATGGGCTGTGGACCAGGGATCCGGGGGCCCGGCGCCTCAGCACCCTGGCCCACTACCTCAGCAGCCGGGAGGTGCGCGTCGCCGCCTGGCGGGGACGGCTAGAGCGCCCCGTCTGGAACGCGCAGCCTAACTCCGGCCACCTGGCCCTGGTCGAGCTGGAGCGGCTGGGCCGGCTGTCCCGGCTGGTGACCCAGAACGTAGATGGTCTTCACCTTGGGGCTGGCACCTCGCCAGAGCGGCTGGTGGAGTTGCACGGGTCGCTGCGGGAGTACATCTGCCTCAGCTGCGGCCGGGGCGGCCCGATGGCCGAGGTGCTGGAGCGAGTCCGGTGCGGCGAGGCGGACCCGCCCTGCCTCGCCTGTGGTGGAATCCTGAAGTCGGCGGCCATCTCGTTCGGCCAGCGGCTACGCGCTCAGGATCTGGAGAATGCCGAGCGAGCCGCCCGCGGCTGCGACCTGTTCGTGGCGGTGGGGACCCGCCTGGAGGTCTATCCGGCCGCCGAGCTGCCGGCCCTCGCCCTGAATTCCGGGGCCTCCCTGCTGATCCTCAACGCGGAAGAGACCTCCTACGACCGGCGGGCCGCCTGCGTGCTCCGCGGGCCCATCGGCGAGGTGCTGCCAGCCCTGGTCGCGGCGTGAACGGTCAGCGCCTGCGGGAAGGCTCGAACGGTCCCAGGAAGTCGGGCACAGGGTCCAGCCCGGCCAGCGCCAGGGCGCACGCGGTGGCAGCCACCGGCATCTCGGTCAGGTCATACCCTCCCTCCAGCACGGCCACTATCCGGCCCGAGCAGATCTCGGCGGCCAGCTCGGACAGGCGGGCCATGGCGGTCGCGTAGGTAAGCCAGTCCAGCTCCAGTCCGGCCAGCGGATCGCCCGCCAGGGCGTCGAACCCGAGGCTGACCAGGATCAGATCCGGCTGGTGCGCCCGCAGGGCCGGGAGCACCACCTCCTGCAGGGCCGCCAGCCAGGGCCCCCCGCCGGTCCCGGTCGGCAACGGCACGTTGACGGTCTTACCGGCCCCGGCGCCCTCGCCGCTCTCCCTGGCCGCTCCGCTGCCGGGGTAGAGCGGCCACTGGTGCAGCGAGCAGTAGAGCACTTCGCCGTCGGCCCAGAACGCGTCCTGGGTGCCGTTGCCGTGGTGGACGTCCAGGTCCACGATCGCCACCCGCTCCACGCCCAAGCGAGCCTGAGCGTGGCGGGCCGCGATGGCGGCATTGTTGAACAGGCAGAACCCCATCGCCTGGGCGGGGGTCGCGTGATGGCCCGGCGGTCGCACCAAGGCGAACCCCGGCACCGGAGTGGGCGCGCAGGCTAGTCCAACCGCGGCCATGGTCGCTCCCACCGCGTCCATGGCGATGTCGTAGGAATAGGCGGTGCAGTAGGTTTCGGAGTCGACCCAGCCACCACCCTCGGCCGCCAGCGCCTGGATGTAGTCGACGTGGGCCAGGCTGTGGACCAAGAGCAGGTCCTCAAAGTCGGCCCGCTCGGCACCCCGCCACCAGCTCTCCGGCAGCCGCGATTCGCGATGGATGGCGGCCGTGATCGCGCGCAGGCGAGCGGCCGACTCCGGGTGGCCCGGACTGTCGTGGTCCAGGAATATCGGATCGTAGATCAGGGCCAGCGCGGGCCGGTCAGCGGCGGCCTCCGCAGCCAACCGCTACTGATCCAAGGAGAGCACCAACTGCGGCGGCGCGATGCGATGGTCCTCCTTGGTGGGCTTGACCGCCGTCCCCACCGCGAAGAACTCAATCACGTGGCTGCCCCAGCCATGGTTGTTCTCCTTGATCTGAGCGCCCACGATGCCCTCAGCCTGGACCTGCTCGGCCTCGGTCTGCATGCGCTCCATGGCCAGCTCCCGGGCGTCGTAGAGCGCCTGAGTGAAGTTCGGCATCTCCTGGTTCTGGCCCATCTTGCGCATCCATTGGCCCAACCCCTGGTGGGCGACGTGGTAGACGCAGACGCCCATCACCAGCGCGAGCGGGGCGTACCCCGCCTGCAGCAGGGTCCAGAAGTCCTGGCCCGAGAGGTCGGAGGTGAAGGGCTTGCCCTGAGGGGTGCGCATGCTGCCCTTTTGGCTGCGGACGGCGGTGCCCACGGCCATGAACTCGGCCAGTCCCTGGCCCCACTCGTAGCGGTTGATGTCCAGGCGGACACCAACGATCCCATCGGCGCCGAGCACATCAGCCTCCTCCTCCATCCGGGACATGGCCAGCTCGCGGGCCTGGTACATGGCCTGGCTGAGGACCTGCATCTCCTGGTTCTGTCCGAAGTTGGCGATTTGCATGCCGATGTGGTAGATCGAGCTACCCACCACCAGCCCCACCGGCTCGAAGCCGGCCTCCTTGACCAGCAGGAACTCGGAGATCGAGAGGTCGCTGGTGAAGAGCTTGCGGTGGCCCTCGGTCCCGCGCATCTCCCGGAGCCGATTCATGGCGTCCTGGGGGATCTCGGGCTGGCCCGGCTGGTTGACTGCCGGCTGATCGGTCATGTGGCTGCCTCCTTCAAGGTCTGAGCGGAACCACCATGGACGGCCGCAGCAGTTCGGGGGGGCTGGCCTGGGGCGCCACCGCGGTGCCCAGGATCACCCACTCCACGATGCGGCCTCCGACCGATTCGGATCCGGTGGGGTACTCCAAAATGTGCGAGTCAATCTCCACGCCGACGACCCCGGCGGAGCCGGCCTGGCCAGCCTCATGGGCCATCCGCTGGCGGCCCGTGGCCTGGGCCAGGCGGAGCGCGCGGGTGTAGCTGGCGACCTCCTGGTTGCTCCAGGCGGAGACCGCGCCCTGGCCCATCATCCCGAGGCTGCCGCCGAAGAAGGCGACGGCCTGAAAGGCGCTGGCGCCCATCACCAGCCGCAGCGGCCGGTAGCCGGCCATGACCAGCTTGGCCATGTCCTGACCGTTGAGGGTGGAGGTGAAGGGCTCAGCTGTCGGCGTCTGGTCGATCCGGCGAACCGCGGTGCCAAGTACTGTGAACTCCGCCATCCCGGTGGCCCACTCCCAGCGCTTTATCTCCAGCCGGACCCCGACCACGCCCTCGGCCTTGAGGCCAGAGGCCTCGAGCACCAGGCGGTGGACGGCGCGCGACCGAGCCTCGAACAGAGCCGCGGTGAGAGCGGCGTTCTCCAGGGGCTCGACGGCGCCCCAGCTCATGCTCGAGCGGCCCCCCAGGATGCCCATCCCGGTGTTGATCCAGCCCATCCGATAGAGCGAGCTGCCCATCACCAGCGCCACCGGCCGATAGCCGATCCCCCGCAGCGCCGCCAGCTCGTCGACCGACAGGTCCGAGGTGAAGGTGGCTCCCGCCTCGCGCTGGCGCTCGATGCGCTCCTCAGCCTCGAGGGGAATGCCGCCGGCCTCGACCAGCTGCCGGCTGCGCTCGGCGCGCGCCAGCTGCTCGGGGCTGACCCCAGCCGAGCCGCCTCCGCCGCGGAAGAAACGCACCTTCGCTCAGCCTAGCAGTCGCTCGAGAGCCAGTCGGTCGGCGGCGCTCGCGGAGCTCTGCTGGACCAAGGCCCGGGTCAGCTCGGCCACCCAGCCATCCAGGCTCAGCTGATCACTTTTGAGAGTGATCCCGCGCACCACCTTGGAGCGCCGCGCCACCACCGCGCCCCCGTCCCGCGCCAGCTCGAAGTGGTCGTCGCCGAGGGCGACCCGGATCCGCTTGACGCTCTTGCTGCGCCGCAGCATCCCTCCGCCTTGGTAATCAACCTGAGCGCGCCCGGGCAAGGAGCCCGCGAACTTGCTGGCCAGCACCTCGAGGAAGGTGTTGAGATCGCGGGAGTCGGCCCGCAGGGAGGACGCGAGCCGCTCGAAGTCCTCGTCGGAGGCGGCCAGGGGCCCCAGTTCATCCATCACTCAAAGGCGAATATAGCGCCCCCGGTGAGCGGTGACTCCGGCAGGCAATTTGTCAAGCCCCTTCCCAAACGCCCCGCGAGTCCGTAATCTTGCCCGCAACAGGGAATTCGGAGGGGGCCCTGGGTTCTAGGCGGGCCGCCTCCACCAAAGGGAGCGAGGAGGTATCTGTCTATGGCTGTCACAGCCAAACCCGACTACGACGCGTCGGACCGCAAGCTCGACCGACACATGTCGGTCTGGCAACTGTTCTTCCTCTCCATGGGAGGGATCATCGGATCCGGCTGGCTCTTCGCGGCCATAGCCTCCGCCTCGGTGGCGGGGCCGGGCGCGATCGTCTCCTGGATCGTGGGCGGGGTGCTGGTTTTGTTCGTCGCCCTCAACTACGCCGAGGTCGCGGGCATGCTGCCGCGCTCGGGTGCCATCGTCCGCTACCCCCACCTCACCCACGGCGGCTACACCGGTTTCATCCTGGGCTGGACCTATCTGCTCTCCGCGGTGAGCGTGCCCGCGATCGAAGCTGAGGCGGTGGTCACCTATGCCAGCTCCTACATCCACGGCATCATCAACGCCAACTCGGAGCTGGTATGGCCCGGCGGCATCCTCTTCGGGATCGGGTTGATGATCCTGTTCTTCATCATCAACTACGTCGGGATTCGCTTCCTCAGCCAGTTCAACGCCTTCGTCACCGGTTGGAAGTTCCTGATCCCCGGGCTGACCATCATCTTCCTGCTGGTCCTGGACCTCCACACCAAGAACTTCGGCTCCTACGGCGGCTTCTTCCCGCTCGGCGCCCAGCCGGTCCTGGGAGCTGTGGCCAGCACCGGGATCGTGTTCTCCTATCTCGGATTCCGGCAGGCGCTGGACTTCGGCGGGGAGGCCAAGAACCCCCAGCGGGACGTGCCCATCGCCACCATCGCCTCGGTATTGGCGGGAATGGTCCTCTACGTGCTGCTGCAGGTGGCCTTCACCGGCGGCATCAACTGGGGCTTCTTCCACGTCCACGTCGGTGACTGGGCGAGCCTCAAGGCGACCGGCAGCGCCGCCGCCAACGCTCCCTTCTACGTCCTGATGAAGGGCTCTGGCACCGCACTTCTGGGCGGCTTCGCCACCATCCTTCTGATTGACGCCTTCATATCCCCGACCGGCACCGGCTACATCTACCTCGGGACCTCAAGTCGGACCGTGTACGGACTGTCGGTGGTCGGCTACCTGCCCAAGCAGTTCCAGGGGATCACCAGCCAGTTCAAGATCCCTTGGCTGGCCCTGGTGGCCTCGACCGTGGTCGGATGTCTCTTCTTCCTGCCCCTGCCGAGCTGGTACACCCTGGTGGGGATCATCACCTCGGCCACCGTGCTCACCTACATCATGGGTGGCATCGGGCTGCCCATCCTGCGGCGAACGGCCGGCTCTCTGACCCGTCCATTCCGCCTCTGGGGTGCGGAGATCCTGGCTCCCATCGGATTCCTGGGTGCCGCCCTGATCGTCTACTGGGCGGGGTTCTTCACCCTGGCCGTCGTCTTCGCTGCGGTCTTCGTCGCCCTGCCCCTGTTCGTCTGGTTCTACGCTCCGATGCGCGGTTGGATCAGCGCCGGCACGGGAGGGGTCCTGGGCCTGATCTTCCTGATCCTCTGGATCATCGTCCAGCGCTGGGGTCAATACGCTCTCACCGCGTCCCCGGCGGCGGTCACCCACCCCCAGTTCGGGGTCTTCTACTTCGTCACCATCTGTCTGATCGTGGGGTTCACGGGGACCCTCTGGTACCTCTCCAACGAAGAGGGGCGCAAGGCGGTCAGCAGCACCTGGTGGCTGATCTTCTTCCTGCTCGCGATGTTCGCGATCTCCTACTACGGGGCCTATGGGGCGGCCGGCTCGTTGGACGCGCCCAAGACCGTTGGCATCCCATTCCCGGCCGACATCCTGGTCGTGATCATGGTCAGCTTGCTGGCCTACGGCTGGGCCGTCCACAGCGGCTACGAGACCGAGGAGATCGCCGCGATCGTCCTCAGCGGCTCCGGTTTGGTCGGAGAGGGCCCGATCGCCCAGACCGGCCCGGTGCCATCGTTCGGAGGAGCCGCGTCGCCAGCTCCCCCCTCTCAGCCTGGAGGCTGACTGAGCAAGCCTTGAAGGCCGCATCCTAGAACGCGGCCAAAGGGCCCGCCCGGAGTGATCCGGGCGGGCCCTTCCTCTTGCCGCCGCCGGGCCGTTGCCCAGGCGGCGGCGTCCCAAACCTCGGCCCTCGGGCCCTGCCGCCGCTATATTCGATGGCGATGGGCACCGCCGACACAGCTTCCACTCCGTCTCCACACGGCTGGCGGAGGCTGCTAACCGAGCCGCGCCGACCGGCCTCGATCGCGGCCAAGCCCAACGCCCACTGGTACGTGGTGGGCACGGTCTGCGTGGGCGCCTTCATGGGCCAGCTCGACGCCAGCATCGTGGTCCTGGCGCTGCCCACCCTGCAGCGCAGCTTCCACAGCACCCTGGGCGCGGTGGAGTGGGTCTCCCTGGCCTACCTGCTGGTACTGGTGGCGATGGTGACCGCCGTGGGGCGGTTCGCCGACATGGTCGGCCGCAAGCTGATATACATCTACGGCTTCGCCATCTTCATCGTCGGCACCGCCCTGTGCGGGCTGGCCCCGAACATCCCCTTTCTGGTGGGGTTCAGAGTCCTGCAGGGTTTCGGGGCCGCCATGCTCCAGGCCAACAGCGTGGCTCTGATCGTGCATGCGATGCCCCCCAAGAAGCTGGGCCAGGCGATCGGCGTCCAGGGCGCCGCCCAGGCCCTCGGGCTCTCTCTGGGCCCGGCGGTGGGCGGGCTGCTGGTGGTGCTGGGCGGGTGGCGGCTGATCTTCTTCGTCAACGTGCCGGCGGGAATGATCGGGATGGCTCTAGGGTGGTTCCTGCTCCCCCGCAGCCGCCAGCTGGCCGAGCGCCAGCGCGTCGACTGGTGGGGCATCGCCACCTTCGGAGCTGCCATCAGTGGCCTGCTGCTGGCGCTCTCGTTCGGCGACGAGACCGGCTGGGTGTCGCCCCAGATCCTCGGCTTCTTCGCGGTCGCGGTGGTGTTCGGCGGCCTCTTCCTACATCGCGAGCTGACCACCCGGGCGCCCATGATGCAGCTGGGGATCTTCAAGGTGATCGCCTTCTCGGCTGGCATCTCGTCAGGGCTGCTCTCCTACCTGGCCCTCTTCGGGGTTCTCTTTGTGCTGCCGTTCTACCTGGAGTTCGCCGGACATCTCAACCCAGGGACCGCCGGTTTGGAGCTGATCGTCCTGCCGGTGGCGCTTGGGATCACCGCCCCGATCGCCGGCAACATCGCCGACCGCCTCGGGGCCCGACCCCTCACCGTCGGAGGGATGACTGTCGCCGCGGTGTCACTGGTGGCGATCGCAGTACATCCGGTCCCGGGTGGAGTGTTGCTGCTGGAGCTGGGGATGACCGGCATCGGGCTGGGAATGTTCACGCCCCCCAACAACGCCGCCATCATGGGGGCTGCCCCAAGGCAGCATTCGGGGATGGCCAGCGGCATCCTCAACATGACCAGGGGCATGGGCACCTCCCTGGGGGTGGCGCTGACCGGGCTGGTCTTCGGCCTGGCGGCCGGCACCACCGCCTCCCACGCCCAGTCCCCGGGCCAGGTCACCAAGGGGTTGGTGGCGGCAGTGCTATTCCTGGCCGCGATCTCCCTTTTGGCGGCGGTCCTGGCGGCCCTACGCGGCAACACCGAGCTCAACTCCGACCGCACCCTGACAGCCGAGGGGTGAGCCGGGGCATCCGCCTAGGCTGCGCCGGCGCGGCCCGCTCTGGCAGGATGTGCCGATGCTGACCAACCCCCGGCCGCATCCGGTCGAGCGCCGCGGCCCCTGGCTGGCCACCCTGGCGGCGGTGGCGGCCCTGGCCGCCCTGTTCGCGGTTCGCCAACAGATCCTCGGCCTGGTTCCCAAAGGGGACCAGCTGGTCGCCCAACTTGGCATCTTCATCATGGCGGTGCTGCTGGGGGGACTTGCCATCCGGGCCTTCGTGTCCCGCTTGTTCAGCCACCTGCGGGGCAGTGCGCTCGACTCCTGGCGCCCCATCGTGACCTGGTGCCTGTACGTGGTGCTGGGGCTGGGGGTGCTCTCCGCCCTCCAGATCGATCTGACCGGGTTGCTGGCGGCGGGGGCCATCGTGGGCGTGGTGGTGGGGGTCGCCGCCCAGACGTCCCTGGGAAGTGTCTTCGCCGGCCTGGTCCTGCTCGTGGCCAGACCGTTCGTGGTCGGCAACTGGGTCCACATCCGAACCTACCTGTTCGGCGGGGTAGAGTACTCCGGAATCGTGACCCATGTGGGAGTGGTCTACACCACAGTCGACGTGGGCGGCAGGCCGGTGCGGATTCCCAACAGCGGGGTCCTGATGGCGGCCCTCACGGTCACCCACATGCCCCTGCAGGTCGACATCGAGCTGCAGCTGCCCCCGGAGTCGTCGCTGATCCAGCTCCGCTCCCTGCTCGAGCATGAGCTGGGGCTGGTGGCCGGGGAGTCGGTCACCCTGCACCCGGTGCGGCTGCAGGCGGCCGGCGACGGCCAGCTCACCTGCCAGCTCCAGATCCGCAGCCACCACGCGGTGGACCTGGCCCGCGTCAGCCGGGTCATCCTGGCTGCGGGTCAGCCACCGGCAGCGGCGGCCGAGGCGGCGCCGAGCTGAGCCCGCCGACGGAGGATCGCTATCGATGGGCTGAGCCCGCCTTGGAGGAGGTGGCCGACTCCGTCTTCCGCTGTCCACTGCCGCTGCCAGACGACGCCCTGCGAGCGGTCAATTCCTACCTTATCCGGAGTTCCGGCGGCTTCCTCCTCATCGACTGCGGCTGGGACCGCGAGGAGACCATGGAGCGGCTGCGCCAAGCGCTCCGGGAGCTGGGTGGCGGGTTGGAATCGGTGCGGGGGATCTTCGCCACCCACGTCCACCGCGACCACCTGGGCCTGGCCGGGCAGGTGCGCGACGAATCCGGTGCCTGGGTCTCATTGGGCCGGGGCGACCAGGCAACCCTGGAAGCCTTCGCCAGGGACCCGCGGCGGGCCAGGGCAGCCTCCCTGGAGCGGCTGCGGCAGGCGGCGGCCGACGATGTGGCAAGCCGGCTGCGGCAGCTGGCCGGCGGCGGTGAGGGCTGGCGCCCGCCCCTGCCTGACATACTCCTGAGCGGCGAGGAGGTCCTGCTGCAGGACGGGCACCGGCTGGAGGTGATTCCCACCCCCGGCCACACCAGGGGGCACCTCTGCCTCTTCGACCGCGACCGGGAGATCCTGTTCGCCGGGGATCACGTCCTGCCCCAGATCACACCGTCTCTGGGAGTGGAGCTGCCTGACCGAAGCAGCCCGCTGACCGCCTTCCTCAGTTCCCTGGAGCTGGTGCGCCAGCTGCCGGCCAGCCTGGTCCTGCCCGCCCATGGCCCGGTGTTCTCAGATCTGAAGGGACGCGTCGATGAGCTCCTGGAGCACCACCGCGTGCGTCTGGAGGAGTGCCTCGAGGTGGTGCTGGACGGGGCGCGGAGCGCTCGCGCGGTGGCTGAGGCTTTGCCGTGGACCAGACGCCGCCGCCACTTTTCGACCCTGGACCCCTTCAACCAGATGCTGGCGGTCTTCGAGTCGGAAGCGCACCTCCTGGTGCTCGCCGAGCGAGGGCTCCTGGCTCGCCAGGTGGCAGACTCTGTGGTGAGCTACGCTCCAGCAAGTACGGATCCGGGCCAGAGCGAGCAGAGCGCACAGGGAGGTGACAGAGCGTGAGCTTGAACGCGATTACCGGTTTGGTCTTCCAGAGCGTGAATCCCGCCACCGAGGCGGTGGTCGCGGAGTACCCGGCGATGTCGGACCGGGACGTTGCGAGAGCCCTGGACCGGGCGCAGGCGGCCTTCTCGATCAACTCGCGGCAGCCCATCTCCTGGCGGGCGGAGCGCATGCTCAACTTGGCCCAGCTGCTGCGTCAGGAGCAGGACACCCTGGCCACGCTGGTCTCCACCGAGATGGGCAAGCCGATCCTAGAGGCTCGGGCCGAGGTCGAGAAGTGCGCCATCTCCTGCCAGTACTTCGCCCATCAGGCGGAGGAGTTTCTGCGCGACCAGCCCGCCCCCTCCGACTCTCCCCGCAGCTTCGTCGCCTTCCGGCCCCTGGGGGTGGTGCTGGCGATCATGCCCTGGAACTACCCACTCTGGCAGGTCTTGCGCTTTTCGGCCCCGGCCCTGATGGCGGGCAACGCCGGCCTGCTAAAGCACTCCCCCACCACCTTCGGTGCGGCCCTGGCCCTGGAACGGTTGGTGCTCGAGGCTGGCTTTCCAGACGGCTCACTGGCGGCTCTGGTCACGGGCACGGAGCCGGTCCCCGGCCTGATCGCCGACCCCAGGGTCCGAGCGGTGACGCTGACCGGCAGCGACCTGGCCGGGAGCCGGGTGGCCGCCCTGGCGGGCCAGGAGTTGAAGAAGGCCGTCCTTGAGCTGGGTGGCTCTGACTTCTTCCTGGTCCTGGAGGACGCCGACCTCCAGCAGGCGGCCGAGGTCGGGGTGCGAGCCCGCTTCCAGAACGCCGGCCAGAGCTGCATCGCGGCCAAGCGGTTCCTGGTAGCGGAGAAGGTCGCCAACGAGTATCTGGAGCGGTTCGTGGACCTCTCGGGCCGCCTACTCATGGGCGACCCGATGGACCCGGCGGTCAACCTGGGTCCGCTGGCGCGCCGCGACCTTCGCGACCGAGTCCAGGATCAGGTACGGAGGTCGGTCGCGGCCGGCGCGCAGATAACCCTGGGAGGAGCGGTGCCAGCGGCTCCAGGGTTCTTCCACCCCGCCACGGTGCTGACCGGGGTGACCCCGGGGATGGCGGTGTTCGACGAGGAGACATTCGGTCCGGTGGCGGCGTTCACCACCTTCGCCTCCGAAGAGGAGGGGATCCGCCTGGCCAACCATCCCCGTTACGGGCTGGGGGGCAACATCTGGACCGCCGATCCTGATCACGGAGTTGAGCTGGCGGCCCGTCTAGACACCGGCGGTGTCTATGTCAACGGCATGACCCACTCAGATGCGCGGATCCCCTTCGGGGGGGTCAGGCGCAGCGGCTTCGGGCGCGAGCTGGCCAGCTTCGGGATCCGGGAGTTCACCAACATCCAGACCGTCTGGCGGCCGTAGCCGCGCACTAGCCGTATGTGCGGTCAGCCAGATGACCGGTTCCGCGTGGGCCCGAATTTGTACACGTCTTGTGATGCCACCCGGGACGACGAGCCAAGCGGTGTTGTCGGCTCGAGCGCCGGACTCGCGGGCTCAAGACGGCCAGGCTCGAGGGCACTCGGTCAGGACTGAGGGTCTTTACCGCGGGCTGGCGAGCAAGGCCGCCACCGATCCCGCCAGGAGCACCCGGCTGGCTCGACACGCCCCCCAGCACCATCCCCCCTCGCAAGACGCAGCCCATGTTGGGCACCAGTACCGCCGCCATCTAGTCACCATGAACTCGACGCGGCTCTCACAATGATCACAAGGCATCTCAGTTGACCACGAAGAGCACGGTGCCGGCGATCACCGGGCCGGTCCCGTGGTCAGCCTACTGGAAGCGCAGACCCCGCGGGGTGAGCTAGTCGAGAATTGTTGTGGCGAGGCGGAGCGTGCGCTCTATGTAGAACCGGCCGAGGTAGGCCTGACAGCAGATGTCCAGGTCAGGCAGCCAGCCGGCTGGGCGACCCATCACAGCCAGAGTGTCTTCTGGGCTCGCGCGGTCTTCCGGGGCGGAGACGGGCCAGGTAGCCGGATCGGCCCAGCGGAACTGGGGACCATGCCGCCGTGGTCGGCCAGCGGCGCCGGCATGGCGGTCTCGAAGGAATATCAGGACGCCTAGTGGCACGCGCCACTCTCGATCAGGGAAGACATCTGGTGGCACGGACGCCGATTGGTGGCAGCGCCCGGAGCGCTCCATCTGGCTGGGCCCGGTTTCAGCGCCGCACCCGGCGCGGACCTGGGGCATCGAACAGTTGCCAGCGGCCCCCGCCCTCTTGCTTCGCGGCGTACATCGCCGCATCGGCCCCCTTAATCAGCTTCTGCCGCGTGACGGCGTCCTGGCCATTGAATGCAATACCGATGCTGACCGAGGCTACCACGACCTCCCCCTCCACGGTCAGGGGGCGCTGCAGCGCATCGAGGATCCTAGTGGCAGTCGCCGTCGCTCCCTCGGCCGATCCGATGTCTTCGAGCAGCACCACGAACTCATCGCCCCCGACCCGGGCCACCGTGTCGACGTCACGGACGCAGCGTTGCAGCCGGGTCGCCACCGTCCGGAGCACCGCGTCCCCCGCCGGATGGCCCAGACGGTCGTTGATTCCCTTCAAGTCGTCGAGGTCGCAGAACAGGACGGCCAGCACCTCCGGGTGCCGGCGCGCCCGAGCCAGGGCCCGGTCGACCCGATCCTCGAACAGCACCCGGTTGGCCAGCCCGGTCAGTGGATCGTGAGAAGCCCGGTGGAGAAGTTGGCTCTGGCGCCGCCGCTCCTCGGTGACATCCTGGAACTGGGCAACAAGGTATAGCGGCTTCCCGGCAGCGTCCGAGACCAGGCTGGAGCTGATCTGGAGCGAGACGAAATGGCCGTCTCCATGCAGGACCCGCTGCACGAAGGGCTTCTGCGAGCCCCCATGCCGCAGTAGCTGCTGAGTGGCTTGGATGTCCTCCGGGGCGACCATGCTCAGGACTCCCATGTCGATGACTTCGGCAGCGCTCCGCCCCAGAATCTGGCAGAGAGCGTCATTGACCTGGAGGAAGCCTCCCTCCAGGGTGATGATGGCCATCCCCAGCGGAGCCTGCTCAAATGTCACCCGGAACCGCTCCTGTGCCTCCTGGAGCGCCGCCGCCGCCGCCCGTTCGGCGGTCACATCGCGCACCGTGCCGAGCCTGCCGATCGCCTGCCCCTGCTCATCGAGCAGCGCGCTGACCGTGACGTCCGCCCAGTGGCTGTCCCCACCGGCGCGGTGGTGCTCGACCAGGGAGCGCAGCGGGCCGCCGGCGAGAAGGGGCTGTTCATAGGGGGCGCTACCCGGCTCGGCGTGCTCATCGACGTGCAAGCTCGCCATGGTTCGCCCGACCGCCGCCCGTGGTGAGGTCAGCCCCTGGAGGCGGGCCCAGGCAGGATTGGCGTACGTGATCACCCCATCCAGATCGGTCAGGCACACCCCATCGGGCAGCTGATCGGCGACCCGGGCAATCCCACGAAAGCGTTCGCTCGCGAACAGGCGGGAGGTGGAGGAGCGCTGCACATCGACCATCCGCCCGGCGGCCAACCCCACGATCACGACCAGCGTCAGCATGCTGCCGTGCGTCCAGCGCTCCAGTCCGGTGTCGAAAAAGAGGAGGTCGGGGACCATCAGGACCACCGTCCACATGGCTGTGGGCAGCGAGCCGCGGAGACCGAACCTGATCGCCGCGTACCCGACAGGGACTACGGCCAGGACAAGCGTGGCCACTGCGGGCACATGGGCGAGATCGCTGCCGTAGACATCGTCCGCAAAGTGGATGCCGACCACGGCCAGGACCAGCAGCTGGGTGACCCAGAAGGCTCGCCTCCGCCAGGGCACGGAGGCGACCCCGGCGGCGACACGGCGCAGGGGGGCCAGAAGGCGGTGGGCGCCCGCCCGTTCCTCACCCACGGCTGATCCAACCGTCATCGCGCCTGGGTTTTGGCGCCGGGCATGTTGAGGCGCGAGCCCAGGGAGGAGAGAACTCGGAAGGCTCCGTGGACTCGACCTGTGACCACCGATTTGTCAGAGACGCCCGAGCACCGGGCGTGCGGTCTGGACGGGGCGGCCCGATGCTCCTCGGCTGCCACCCGCCCTGGCCCGCTGGTGCGCGCTGGCACTGGGCCCCGACCCGGACGAGGTCCAAGGACCTCGGCGCCGTTTCGGCCCAGACGGCGACTCGGGCAGACCGCGGCGGGACGCTGACATCGCGGCCGTCCCCGGGCGGCGTCCGCCCTTGAACTCTCGGCAGGGCAGGCGACGCCAGGCTCGCGGCATCCTCGCCGCAGGTGTCGAGCGGGATCAGGATGGAGCTGTCACCGCCCAAGCGCGTCAGCCAACTTCAGGGACGGCTCCCCCGGCAAGTCCGGCAGCGCCGCCGGTCTGCCCAGCAGGTAGCCCTGGCCGTAGGGGACGTTGAGCGTCCTGAGGGCGGCCAACTCGGCGGTGGTCTCGACCCCTTCGGCCACGATCACCGCGCCCAGCTCTGCGGAGAGCTCCACCAAGGCCCGGGCCAGGGCGCGCCGCACCGGGTCGCTGTCCAGGTTGGCGATCATGGAGCGGTCCAGCTTGATGACATCAGGGTGCAGGCGGATCACGTGCTGCAGGCTGGAGATGCCAGCCCCGGTGTCGTCGATAGCGATCCGCACCCCACGACTGCGGAGCGTCCCCCGGACCTGCTCAAGCTCTGCGTAGTCCTCCACGCTGACGTGCTCCGTGAGTTCCAGCACCACCCGCTCGGTGGCCACATCGTCGAGCGCGCGTTGCAGCGCGGAGGAGCACAGCGTCTGCGGTGAGACGTTGACCGCCATGAACGCCCCGGTTGGAAGGGCGGGGAGTTTCGCGAAGGCTTGCCGGACCGCCGCCATCTCCAGTTCCAAGTCCAGCCCGACTGCGGCTGCTTCGGCGAACCACAGATCAGGCGTGCGTGGCGGCGGGGCCCCAAAGCGGGCCAGGGCCTCCATCCCCGCCACGGATCCGGATCGCAGGTCGACGATCGGCTGGACATACATCTCCAAACCGGTTCCGCCGAGCACTCCCTGGATCCGCACTCTGCTCGCGTCCCTCTCGTCCTCCACCCGCTGGCGCCGCTCTCGTTCCCGATCGACCTCCACTTGGAGGTTGCCAGTGCGCTCAAGCAGATGGCGGTTCAAGGCTCTGGTGTGGAGCAGGTTGCGGACTCTGAGAGTCACCTCGGTGCTGTCCACCGGCTTGGTGAGGAAGTCGTTGGCGCCTGCCTTGAGGGCCCTGTCCCGGGCCGGCCTGGTGGTGTCGGCGGTCATGATCAGGATCGGCAGGAACTCCATCAGCGGCACCGTGGCACGCACCTGAGCCATCACCTCAAATCCATCCATCTGCGGCATGTGGAGGTCGAGGATGAGGAGGTCTGGTTTAGTTGTTTGGAAGAGGCTCAGCACCTCGGCCGGCTTGGTGGTGCTGACCACCTCGGTATAGCCCGAGCGGGCCAGGATGGTTTCCAACAGGCGCACGTTGGCCTGGGCGTCGTCTGCGATCAGGATTTTCGGACTTGGTTGCGCCATATCGATTGGGGTCCTTCCAGATGTGATCTTGTGGCAGCCGAACTCGACAAGGCGGTTCCGGGCATTGCCGGACCGCCCCTGGGACTCAGGCGGTGTTCATGTTCCGGTCGCGATCGTGGAGCGCCACGCAGCGCCGGACGACCCAGCCCCGGGCCTTCCCAGGGCGCCGCCCTCCAGACCAGGGGCCGGGCGCCCTCCCGGCTAAACGCCATGGGAAGCGGCCAGTGGCGACGAGCAACCTGGTGCACTAGCCTCCGCCAGGTGCATTTCGATCTCAGCGAGCAGTTCGGCGGGGTGCAATGGTTTGGCGATGAAGCTGTCGCAGCCAGCGGCGACAACTGCGGCCCGGTCGGCCGGAAGTACGCTGGCGCTGACCGCCAGGACCTTGATCCCTTGATGGGCCGGATCGGCCCTCAGTTCCCGGACCAGGTCCAAGCCGTTGCCGTCGGGCAGCCTGATGTCGAGCAGGATGAGGTCCGGGGTGGCGTCGGATACCCGGCTGCGCGCCTCGGCCAAGTTTGTGGCGAGTGCCACCCGGTAGGGTCGGCGAGCCAGAATGGCCTGAATCAGGGCCAAGTTTCGGGGCGAATCCTCTACCACCAGGATCGCTGGCGCCTGGCGCTCAGACATGCTCGTGGCTGGGGAATGGAAGTACCGCCTGGCTGAGCCACTCGCCAAGGCCTGCCAACGCCGAATCGCCCTTCTCCAAGACGGCCACCACCTGGCCGTTCAGCCGCTGCTTCTCCTCCTCGGAGATCTGCACGGCCGTGATCACAATGACGGGGATATGCGAGGTCTCAGGATCGGCCTTGAGCTGGGCCAGCACTTCGAAGCCGTCGAGATCGGGCATCAGCAGGTCCAGCAGGATGCACCCCGGTTTGAGCGCGCGGGCCAACCTCACTCCCTCCTCGCCTCCAGACGCTGTCGCCACGATGATCCCCATCCCCTCCAAGGTCGCCTGATAGAGACGCAGAGCGACGGGGTCGTCGTCTATGCCCAACACCAGCGAGTCGGCGTGGGGGACGGCCCGACCCTGCTCCAGGCGACTCATGGCCCCGATTAGGGCGGCCCGGTGGATGGGTTTCACCAGATAGTCCACGGCCCCCAGCGCCAGCCCCATCTGCCGGTCGTCGACCACCGACACTATGAGAACCGGGATCTCGCTAGTCTTCGGCTGGGACTTGAGACTGGTGAGCACGTGCCAACCGTCCAATCCGGGGAGCAGAACGTCGAGCAGGATCGCCTCGAAGCGGCCGGATTGGGCTCGGGCGAGGCCGTCCTCTCCGCTCGCCGCAACCTCCACCTGGTATCCGGCCTCCTCCAGATAGATCTCCAACAGCCGACTGACGTTGGGATCGTCCTCGATCACCAGTACGCGCCGGCCAGCTGGGATCCCAGCGGGGTCGAGATTCACGGAAGTTTCAGCCGGGCTGCTCGCGCGACGCACGGCTGCGGCTGGGAGGAGCACTCGGAACTCACTGCCAAGCCCGACTTGGGAGTCCAGCTCCAGGCGACCGCCATGCAGTTCGACCAGCCGGCGGGTGAGCGCCAGCCCCAGTCCCGTGCCTTCCTCTTGGGTCCCACCGAGCTGGCCCTGCACGAAGGCGTCGAAGATTCGCTCCTGCTCCTCTTGGGGGATGCCGGGCCCGGTGTCCTTCACCGCTAGGCGGATCCCACTGGCATCGGACTCCACGCGCACCACCACCTTGCCAGCCCCAGGGGTGAACTTGACCGCGTTGGAGAGAAGGTTGTAGGCGACCTGGCGCATCCGTCCCCCGTCGACCCAGACCGGCAGCGATCCCAGCCCTTGCAGCTTGATGGTGATCTGTTTGCGGTCCGCCATCGGCCGCATCATGTCCATGGTCTGCTGGACGATAAGTACCAGGTCAACCTCCTCGCGCCGCAGGTCGAGCCTGCCCGCCTCCACCTTGGACAGGTCGAGAACATCGTTGACCAGATCGAGCAGGTGCATCCCGGCCGCGCGGATGTGGCCCGCAAATTCCATGGTGAGGGCGGGGTTGTTCGCCTCGGCCGGGTCCTGCAAAAGCTCTGAGAAGCCGATCACGGCATTGAGGGGCGTTCGCAGCTCGTGGCTCATGGCAGCCAAGAAGTCCGTCTTGGCGGCGCTGGCCTTAGCCAAACCGTCGTTGGCCTGGCGGAGCTCATCGGTGAGCCTGGCGCCTGCCACCATGCGCAGAGTCAGGGCTGCGAAGAGCTCGATCAGATCGATGTCGTCCTCACTGAAGAGTGGCTCTCCGGTGACGTAGCAGAGCACCTGCCCCAAGGGGCCCTGGCCACGGTCCACTGGGATCCGCACGACATTCCCGGGCATGCCGGCGAGCCCAGCAGGATTTTCCCTGGACCGCGCTGTTGGAGAGGCATCCCAACTTGGAGTCAAGCCAGCCAGCGCAGGATCGTTCGCCCGCCCGGCCGATGCCTGAACCTCGAGCTCCCCGTCGGGGCCGGGCATGAGCACCACCGCGGCGGTCGCGCCCGTGACATCTCTGGCAGCGTCGGCGAGGCGCTGCCAGAGGTCCTGCGCTGTCGCAGCGCTCGTCTCCAACGCCAGCCGACGGACGAAGCCATAGGCGGCCGCGCGCTGGCCCAGTCGGCGGATCGGATCTGGCGGGACGAAGGCGACAAGGTATCCCACCGCCGCCGCCAGAGCCACCGCGTCGCCGGCCGCGCCGAAGCCTTTTAGGGATCCGACCGCGCTTCCGATCGCGGCGAGCAGGATCGCCCCCAGAAAGAGGCCTGCGGCCACCGCGGCTGTGGCCAACCGAACCCTGGCGACCCCTACCCGCCGCCGCGCCTCCTCGAACAGATAGAAGATGGCCAGCGCCTCCGCACCGAAGAAGTAGGCCACCACGGGGACGATCGCGAATCTGGCCGCAGGGCCATGCCCGCTGCCCGTGACGATGTAGAGAACGATCATCCCAACCAAAACTGCCAGGGCGCCCACCGTCATCCCGCGAGGCAAGCGGCGGAAGTGAGCGACCACCCGGAGGGTCAGAAATGGGTTGGCCAGGAGCAGGGCAACGCCGAGATCGGCGATGGCAGTCGGGCCGCCCGGGATGTGGCCGCGCAGGAATTGCAGGGTCAGAAGAACCGCCACGGACCCGAAGACCGCGGCCACATCCCGGTCGAGCGCGCGGCGGCGGCGCAGATAGGTGACCAGGGTTGCCGCGGACACCAGGTAGAAGGCTACCTCCAGCACTATCTTCAGGACCATGCGGATTCTCCCCGCGGACCCAGTTCAGACTGGTTGGCGCGCCCAGCAGGGACCAGCCGCAGGTAGCCCGCCAACGCCAGCTCGGTGCAAGCGCGCCCAGGGTCAGAGCTCAAGCCGGTGGCGAACGAGTCTTGACGGGATTCCATGAACCGAACTCTCCTCGTGGCGTGGCCGAACGGCACGTGGTCCACCGCCCGTACCGAGTTCGGAGATGGCAATATTCGAGCCTGACGGTAGCAATATCGAGCATGGAGGCCAGAGCGCCCGCCGCCGATGACAATTGCCGCCCGTTTGTGCAACGTTCCGGTGCCGTGTGGGCAACGGAGGCGGCGCCCTGGGCCGCCGTTCAAGTACGCCCGGGCGTGGCGACCTCTATGGATATGGACTCCCCAACTGGGCACATGAAGATCCAGTCTCGATCGCAGAGTGGCACGGGCCTGGTCACCAGTAACACCCTACTAGGACCCGTACGTAAGTCTTGTCGTGCAGACCGTGAATCTGACGGAGTGGGCGCGCCGCCAAGGCGTCCGCCCCCACACCGCATTGCGGTGGTTTGAGAACTGTACCCTGCCGGTGCCCGCGGAGCGGGTGGGGCCGCGCCTCATCCTGGTGAACATTGGCGCAGCCACGGCGGCCCCGGCAGTCGGCCTTGGCCTCTATGCGCGAGTCTCCTCGCCCGACCAAGGGTTGGTCCTCGAGCGTCAGGTGGCACGGCCCACGGACTGGGCGGCGAAGACCGGTCAGATGGTGGTGTGAGTGAAATCCGAAGTGGGCTCTGGCAGGAACGGGCATCGTCCAAAACTGAGGCGGCTGCTTGCGGACCCCAAGGTGACAACAGTGGTGGTGGAACATCGGGATCGGCTGGTGGCGATGGCCTCCAGACGAGGTATCGCAGTGGCCGGCGTCCCCGCCGCCTACTCCTCCATCTGGGGACGCCAGCACTGGATGGCCCCCCTCTTGGCACAGCATCAGCAGGTATCCCGGCCCACGGCCGCGGCCGTGGTTCTCGGTAGAAGCGCATCTCGGGCAATCCGCTCGGCGCAGACTACCGGCACGTCCAGGGGTGACCACATCCGGAGGATCGAAGCGGCGGGGCAACCCGCTGACGTGGAGAGCTACCAGGTGGGAATGGTCGGCATGGCGGGTACCATGTGCCAGGGCCAGTCCAAGCACCGAAGGCGTCAGGGCAACCACACAGGTGGCCCGAGACCCGAAACGGCGACGGATTGCTTAGCAGAGCCCAGGTCGGGAAGGACCGTTGGGTCCCGACCGGGTGCCACTTATGGGCATTCAGTAGGAACGGTGGAAGTGGCTAGCTCCGCGGCCTCGGCGCCATCAAGCTGATCCCATGAGCTGAGCCACCCCGAACGAGGTGGGCCGTCCCCCAAACGGCGTTGCGGCGCTGCTACGCTGGTGGCAAGCGAAGCCCAAAGGCGTGGGGCAGCAATACTCCCAGCAGGTATGCGGCCAGAGCCGCCGCGGTGCCCACCCCCAGTACCTGAAGTCCGCCGACCACCATCCGCTGGCCGACGACCGCTGCCTTCATAAGCCCCACTCCCAGCAAGCCTGCGGCGGACAGCCACAGCGAAATCACGACCGCCGGTAGGCCCGTCAGCACCACGTAAGGAAGGATGGGAAGAATCGCGCCGATAAGGAATGTCCCGGCCATGACCAGACCATCTTGGATTGAGGTCGACTCCGGCTCACTCGCGATGCCGAGTTCTTTCTCAATATGAGTCTCTTCCCAAAGTTTGGGATAACGCGCGAGCGTCGCCGAGAGGTCGTCGGCCTCATTCGAGGGTACTCCCCGGGCCATCAAGATCGCAACCATCTCAGCATGTTCTGCCTCCGGTTGCGTCCGCAACTCCGAGCGTTCCTTGTGAATCGCGGCCCGGTTCAGATCGTGCTCCGCCCCTGCCGCCAAATAGGCCCCCGTCCCCATCGACACCATCCCGGCTAAGGCGCCCACCAGTCCCGCAATGAGAATGGTCGTATGGGCAACAGCCGCCCCTGCGGTGGCCGTGGCGACGCCGGTGGTAAGTCCAAGCGTTGTCAGCAGCCCATCTTGGACTCCGAACACCACCTCCCGGATTCCAGCGCGACGGGCCAGCTCCGCACGCTCGGACCCGGCTGCGACATCCTGCGGCAACTCCAGCACTGCCACGGCCCCTTGGTCAGAACCCACATGCATTTTGGCCATGGCTGCAATGGTACAGGCGGAGGGCGCCCCGTGCACAGACTGGGGCTGGCCGTGCCCCATACTGCACGCGCGCTGCTGTGCTTACACCCCGCTCGCGCAATCCGCTGGCGCATTCTGCGGGGTCAGGGTTGGTGATTTGCCATCACTCCATCTGCCGGCCGTTCTCTCCGGTGGTAGCAGCAGCGCTTGCACGTCACCGTCCGACAAGCCTGCCTCGGCACTGTCGGGGTTAACGAACGGTTAAGGGCTCAACCGTTGGGAGTTGACGACAACGCAGGCACTGCCACCATTTTCCGTGAATCCCGCTGCCTTTGCGGGGACCGCCCGGAAGGCAGCGGCCCCGCAGCGCCGGTCCCTCCCAATGCCGCACAATTGTGGTGATGCGCATCGCTGTCCTGATCAAACAGGTGCCAGTCGCCGAGGCTTTGTCGCTGCGTGCGGACGGACGACTGGAGCGCGACGGCCTAGAGTTGGAGATGAACGCGTTCTGCCGGCGCGCGGTGGCCCAGGGCGTGGCACTGATTCAGGAAGGCGGCGGTTCATGCACGGTTTTCTCCCTAGGGCCCCTGGCGGCGGCGGACGTGCTGCGGGAGGCGGTCGCGTGGGGCGCAGATCTTGGCGTCCACATTACGGGGCCGGAATTTGCCGGCAGCGACACCCTGGCGACCGCCCGTGCTTTGACAACCGCCGTCCGTAAGACCTGGCCATACGACCTGGTGCTGGTAGGCCGCAACGCGGTCGACGCGGACACGGGCCAGGTCGGCCCAGCGGTGGCACAGTTTCTGGACCTGCCCTTTCTGGGAGCGGCGCGGAGCCTCACGGTCGCGGATGGGATCGTGCGTGCCCGGCTGGAGCAGGATGACGGCTGGGAGCTGGCTGAGGCGACCCTGCCGGCAGTGATCGCCTGCGCAGAGCGCCTGTGCCCTCCATGCAAGGTGCCCGAAGTGGGCCGAGCCACGGTCTCCGCTGCTCAGATCGTGCGCCTCGGCGCCTCCGACCTTGGTCCGGGGCCATGGGGCCAAACTGGCAGCGCCACCGCCGTGGGGGCCGTCCGCTTGCTGGAGGTGGTACGGAGCCGGATCAAGCTGCAGGGGCCAGCCTCCCTCCAGGTGAGCGCGGCAGTGAAGCTGCTCGCGGATATGGGCGCCATCGGGGCCAGAAGCGATCTCGAAGCCGGTACTGACGCTGCGGTCGATGGCCTCTTGCCCCAGATTGACTCACCGGCCACGGTTCGCGCCCGCCGAGAGAGTCCTGTCAAGGCACCAGTGGTGGCGGTCGTGGTAGAGCCTGGCCGTGCCCAGCTGGCGCGGGAGATGTTGGGCGCGGCCGCTGGGCTCGCCACCGCCATCGGTGGCTCCGTCACGGCGATAGCCAGCGAAGCGCTCGCGCATGATCAGGCTGGCTCGTGGGGAGCGGACGAGGTTCTGCAACTCAGCGGCGGAGCGGGCAGAGAGGACATCGCCGGCGCCATCGGCGAGTGGTCTGGGATAGCCTCTCCGTGGGCAATCCTCGCTCCAAGCACCATGTGGGGCCGCGAGGTGGCGGCACGAGTCGCGGTGATCCTGCAGGCTGGGCTGACTGGAGATGCGGTCGACTTGGGGATCGAGGGGGCTAGGCTGGTCGCCTGGAAGCCAGCCTTCGGCGGCCGCTTGGTGGCTTCCGTGACGGCCACCTCTTCCGTGCAGATGATCACGGTACGTCCAGGCGCCCTGCCTCTGCGACCGCTGCGCAATCACACAGCAGCGGTGACCCAAGTGATGGTCAATCCCCGCAGTCGAGTCAGAGTGCTCGGCAAGGCTACCGACGATGACGTGGATCTTTTGGCGACGGCTTCGGTGGTGATCGGCGTCGGCACCGGAGTAGCAGCTGACGAGTACCCGGCCCTGCGCCCTCTACAAAATATCCTCGACGCGCGACTAGCGGGTACCCGCCGGGTCACCGACCGGGGCTGGCTGCCAAGGTCTCGGCAGATAGGCCTCACCGGGCTCAGCATCCGGCCCCGCCTATATGTGGCCGTCGGGCTCTCGGGAAAGTTCAACCACATGATCGGGGTACGTGGAGCGGGCTGCGTGCTCGCCGTCAACAGGGACCCGGAGGCACCGGTGTTTGAGTCCGCTGACATTGGAATCGTGGCCGACTGGCAGCAGGTGGTGCCCGAGCTGGTCTCGCAACTGACCGAGTTCGCCCTGTTGGAGGCCCCGGCGGCGGACGAGTCCGCATCTCGAAACGCGGTCGCCGAGACTGCCGACCGCAAAAGGTGAGGGCGGAAGCGCGCCCTACATGCGCGCCGGATTCGGGCCCGGGCTGCCACTGGCAAGGACTGCGCCATCTGGCTGAGGACTCTCGAGCGGCGCGACTCGAGCCAGCCGCAGGCTGATCGTGGCGCCGCCCTGCCCGCGGTTGGCAATCTCCGCTCGCCCTTGGTGGGCAATCATGATCATTCCCACGATCCAAAGCCCCAGTCCGGTGCCCCGCTTCGCATCGCCGTCCGCAGTGACGCCGCTCGGCCAGTCTCCAAAGCGCCGAAACGGCTGAGAGAGAAGTTCCAACGGGAAACCGGGGCCGCCATCGCTCACCTCAATGATGGCGTCAGCGCCGACCGCCCGGACCGAAACGTCCACCGACGAGCCCGTGGGGGTGTAGCGCAAGGCATTGTCCAGGAGATTGTCGAGCGCGTGACGAAGCCAGAGTTCATCCACCACCGCCACCACTTCTGGCTCTGCGCTCAGCACCAACATCACGCCCAGCTGTTGGGCGTGGCTCCGGAACGTAGACAGCTCCATGGCCGCGATCGAACCCAGGTCGTGGCGCGCCGGCGTCAACGGCAGATGTCCCTCGTCGTCGCGCGCCAGCACCAGCAGTTCGCTGATCACCCGGCCCACCCGGTCCACTCCTGCGACCGTGCGGTTGAGGCGAGCGCGCACCTCGGCCGCGCTGCGGTCGGGGCGCAGCGCCAGCTCCAACTCACCTCGCATCCTCGCCAGCGGGGTGCGCAGCTCATGCCCGGCTGCCGCCACGAAGTGGCGCTGGCGCCGCATCGCACTCTCGAGCTCTTCAAGAAGCTGGTTCAGCGTTCTCGCCAATGCGGTCAGCTCGTCGTGGGTGCCGGGCACTCTGAGCCGGCGCCGCAGGCCCGCCGCCGAGATCTCAGCCGCCTCCGCTCGCAGCCGCTCGACCGGCGCCAGCGCGCCCCCGGTAAGCAGCCAGGCTGCGATTGCGGTGAACACCAACAAGAGTGGCCCGCCGACCAGGAGCGCCAGGACCACGCGGCGCATCATGTCGTCGACTTGATCAAGCGAGGTGGCCACCACCACCACGGTGGACCCCACCCCGGTGGGCGCGGCTAGGACCAGGCGCGGGCTGGTCCACGCCCGGCGCCGAAGTTCCAGCCAGATGGGACCGCGCGCCGCCTGCCTTAGCTCGGATCCCGGCAACAGAGACGCGGTCCCGGCTAATTCTGTCGTGTATTGGACCGCACCGCTTCCAGCCAGGATCTGGACCACGCTCTGGTCGATCTGGGCTACCGCCGGTAGTTGCGGTCCCTCTCGCTGCAGGTCGCCAGCTTCGAGCGCCGCGACGACCCGGCGCGAGCGGTGCAGGAGCACCTGCTGCAGAGTGGCCCGGGCCCCGCCGTCCAGGCTGAGCGCCAGCGCCGAGCTGCTAGCGCCCACCAGAACGGCCGCGCCCACGACCATGAGCAGCGTCAGCCGGAGACGGATCGGCACTCAGGTCCGGTCATGCACCGTGAGGCGGTACCCGAGCCGGTGGATCGTCTCCAGGTCCGAGCCGGCGAAGGGCAGAGCGAGCTTGCGGCGGAGGTGCCCGACGTACTGGGTGATGAGGTTGGAGCTCCGGCCTGGCTCGTCTCCCCACACATGGGCGAGCAGCGAGTCGCGGGTCAGGACTATCCCCGGCCAGCGCAGGAACAGCTCCAGCAGGGCCGCCTCCCGGGCGGTCAGCTCGACTTCCACGTCCCCGCGCCAGGCCCGCCCGCTGAAACGATCGAGGCGAAGCGGACCGGCTCTAAGCACCTCCGGCCGCCCCTGCTCGCCGCGCCGAATCAGGGCTCGCAGTCGAGCCAGAAACTCTTCCAAACTGAATGGCTTGCCGAGGTAGTCGTCAGCCCCAAGATCGAGCCCCTGTACGCGGTCCACCACCTCACCCAAGGCCGTTAGCATCATCACCGGAACCCGCCGTCCCTCCTCCCGAAGCTTCAAGCACAGCGCCCGTCCATCAAGCCTGGGAAGGAGCACGTCGAGGACCACGGCACCGTAGCTGGAGGATCGCGCAGCCTGTAGTCCGGTGATTCCGTCGCGAGCCACATCCACCAGATAGCCCTCGTCGAAGAGCGCCTGCTCGACCAGCTGCGCCATCTCCCAATCGTCCTCTACCACCAAGACCCGCAGCCCGCCGCTGTTCACGGGCTCTGTCAACGGCCAGCCAGACCCCGACCGCCAGGCGTCCGCCGGGGGCGGCCTGTCCTCGCCTGGCGAGCCGCCCCGAGCCGTCGGTAGGTCTCTCGACAAAGTCCTGTCGCCTCCCCGCCACCACGGCGCAGCTGGGAGAATGGGGCTCCCATCCTCACGGCCGGATTCCCTAACCAGGCCCCCTGGGAAAATCCAGCTGTGAGTGCCAGACTGCCCAGCCTTCATAAGTGGGCCGTCCATGTGCGGCCGCGATGCTCGACTTGGCAGCCCAGCGAGACAGCCGGCCCCGGGCAGTTTGCGATCGGCCCGACCTGCCAAGCCTGAGTCCGCGGTCAACGCTCCCGCCCAACTGCCCAAAAACTCCCAACCCCTGCTGCCTGGCAGCGATGCCTCCCGATCCGTCCGCTCCCGTCAGCTACACAGTGCCACGGACAAGTTAAGGTGGGGTAAGGGTTACCGAGGGAGCACCTGCAAGCAGCGTGTCGCGGGCGCTCGACCCATCTTCGCCTCCGACCTGCCTGACGCCAAGGCGACCGCCCTGACCACTCCGCGGCGAAGAACTTTGGGCTCGCCGACCGCTGCCCCAGGCGGCGAGGCAGCCCTAGCCACGGCGTCCCGGGCCCGACTCCGCCTCGCTGCACCAATTCGCCCCCCACCGTCAGTTTGCCGATGCCGAATAGGGCTGGGGGTGCCGCGCACCCTGGCTCAGCACCGAGCTCTCCGCTCGCTGGGGTCTGCGGGGCCGACGCGCAGCCGCAGGGACGCCTCGCCGAGGCCATCCTCTCCGCTCACACGCCGACCCCGCGAGACCCGTCTTCCTGGTCTCTAGAGTCCGCTCTTGCCGGTCAGGTACTTCTGGTCGCTGCCGTCCAGTTGTGCGAGAGCGCTTGACACCGACTGCTTGCCTGTCACCGCATTAAAAAAGGCCGTGTCGAGAGCCGATTGGACCTCCGCATAAGCCGCCGGGATCGGTCGCGGTATGGTGTAGGGCGAGCCGGCAATTTCGTTCGATACCGCGATCCCCGGGTGACTGGCGAGAAAGCTAGCGGGAATCAGGGCGCGGGCGGGCGCCGACACCGCCGCGAACCCGGTGTGCATGGACCAGTACGCCATCGCGTGGGGGCTCAGCATGAACTTGATAGCCTCCCATGCCGCCGCTTCCTGGGTCTTGGTGTGGCCGACCATGATCACGAAGCCCAGCCCCTGGGCAAGGTTGGCGGTGTGCCCGCTGCTACCTGCAGGGTAGGGCCAAACGCCTACTGGGAACTTCCCCCCTACCGCATCCAGCGCCTTCGCATAGCCAGCTGAGGTACCGTCGCCGATGGCCAGCTTACCCGCTGCCAAGTCCGCCCGGATGGTACTGCCATGCGAGAAAATCATCAGCCCCTGGCTGTACAGGGTGCGGAAGAAGTCGAACGTCGCCACCCCCGCTGGGCTGTTCCAGTCGGTCTGGGTGCTGTGGGTGCCGGGCTTGAAGATGCTCCCCCCGTTCGACAGAAACGGGGGGATCTCGTGGGCCGAGGAGTTCTTCCATGCCAGGGGGATCACCCCAGGGTCCTTTGCTTTCAGGATCTTGAGGTCCGTGTAGAGAGCGCTCCACGTTGCCGGCGCGCTGGTGATCCCGGCCGCCGCCAGCATGGTCTTGTTGTAGGTCAGCTGGGACACTTTCATGCCGGCCATGAGTCGGTAGTGTTGGCCCCCGACTTCCCCATTGGTCAGAAACACTGGATCGTATTGCGCCCACTGCTGTCGGCTGAGTCCATTGGACCCGTACATGAAGGAGTTAAGGCTCATCAGAGCGTGGGCGCTCACAAACGAGTTGTCGTAGTGGCTGATCTCGGCCAGCAGGGGTGGATGGCCAGCCTCGAACGCCCCCAGCGCCTTGGTGCTGGCACTGGTGACATCAAGGCCGAGATGAACACCGTGCTGACTTGAATTGAACCTCTGAACCAGTGCCGACACTGCGTCTCCCACGGGGCCGGCCAGGTGCGACTCCCACAGAGTCACGTTCACCACCCCCGCGCTGGTCGCCTCGGCAGGCGCGGTGCTACCACAGGCCGCCAAGACCACCCCCAGCCCGGCCAGCAAAGCGACCCCAGTCACCCCACGCCGGGCGCTGCTACGCCTCCATCGGGCCGCCACCGCAGCCCGGGCTCGCCAGGGCGCGCGCTTCGCCATCCCACTCATCGCCTTCCTCCCTTGAGAACATCTTTTTCTACACGGGCGCAGCCACGCGCCCCTTCCCCCGCCGCATTCCACCGTACGCAACTAACTCATTCAGTCACTCCCCGATCCTCACCAACCACGGCCTGCACCATGTAGCGCTGTGTAAATGCGAAGATGATCAGCACCGGCACCAGCGCGATCACCGCCGCCGCAGTGAGATCACGCCAGTTGTTGGAGAAGCTGGACATGTAATGGGACAGCGCCAACTCGATCGGCTGGACCGCCTTGGAAGACGTCATGATCAGCGGCCACTGGAACTGGTTCCAAGAGCTGATGAACGTCAGCAGGACCACGGTGGCCACGGCCGGGCGTGCTGTCGGCACCGCCACCCGCCAGAGGTATTGGAAGACGTTGGCTCCTTCCAACCGGGCCACGTCCCAGAAGCTCTCGGGGAGCTGGAGAAAGGCCTGTCGAAATAGGAAGATGGCTGCGCTTGAGGCCCCGAAGGGCAGGATCAACCCGGCGTAGCTGTCCAGCAGTCCGAGATGAAACATGACATTGAACTGCGTTACGATCAGGGCCTGCTGGGGCAGCAGCATGACCCCGATCGCGAGCAGGAAGAGAGCTTCCCGACCGCGATAGTGGTAGGCCGCCAGACCCCAGCCGGCGAGCACCCCCGTGGCCAGCACCAGCACTATGGTCACCGACGTGATCAAGACGCTGTTCAGAAAGTAGTGGACGATGTTGGTGTGAGTGAGGACGAACCAGATCGAGCCGAACTGGAGCGCCGGTAACAGCACCGGAGGGATCGCATATGCGTCCCCGTGCCGTCCGGTGGCGATCACCAGCACCCAGTAGACGGGAAGGACGAACACCAGCCCTATCACGAGCCCCGCCAGCCTGCGGCCCCGGCCATGAAGCCATCTCCGCAGAGCAGCCCGAGCGCCCTTGCCCCGTGCCGCTTCGATCGTGTTCGCAATTGCCAACGGCTACCTCCTCATGCGCAACATCGCTAGCGGTAGAAGACCCATCGGCTGGAGAGCCGCTTCTGGACCACTGTGATCACCAGCAGGATCACAAAGAGAATCAGACTCATCGTGGCCGCCAGCGAGAAGTGCGAGTAGGTGAACGCGGTCTGATAGATGAGAACTGCATCTGTCGAGGTTGAGTAGGCCGGCCCGCCGCCCCGACCGACCGCCCCTCCCGTGAGGGCGAAGATCTGGGAAAAGGCCTGCATCGTGTTGACACTGATGAGGATCAGCACCAGAAATGTTGTGGGGCTCAGCAGCGGCCAGATCACCCGCCGGAACATTGTGAAAGCCCTCGCCCCGTCGACCCGCGCCGCTTCCACCACTTGCTCGGGGATCACTGACAAGCCGGCCAGGAACAGCACCGTGTAGAGCCCTACCGAATGCCACAACGTGTAGAACATGACCGCGGGCATCGCCCAGTGGGGGTCCTCCAACCAGCCCAGCGGGGGCAGGCCGACGTGCGTCAGCGCGTAGTTTGCCAGCCCGAACTGAGGGTTGAAGATCCATACCCAGATAATCGAGGTGGCGATGATCGGGGTCACGTGGGGCAGGAAGATCAGAGAGCGGGCGAAGCCGCCACGCGCCTGTCGCACCCCTTCGCGAAGCAGCAGCGCCAAGGCCAAGGCCACCAGCAAGGTCAGCGGGACCATGACCAGCACAAAGTACCCGGTGGTCAGCAGCGACTGCCAATACAGGGGCTGGTTGAAGAGAATGGAGAAGTTCCCAAGCCCCCGGAACGTAGTTGCGCCGAAGACGTTCCAGTGGTAAAAGGCGAGGACGAACAGCATGACTGCCGGGACGTAGAAGAATGTGCCAAAGATCGCTAGGGACGGAATCACGAGGAGGTATCCCATCAAGGGGCGCACCACCCGGGCCGCCCAAGAATGGCCACGATCAAGGGAGAGCACGGCGGCCCGGCCCGTAGGCACCCCGGTTGGCCGAGCGGGCTCCTTGGCAGGGCCAAGCTGAGGACGGCCAGGCCTCTCAGGACGGCGGCGCTCGGTCTTCTCCAACACCATCACTCTCGCTCCCTGCTATTGCAGCTCGCCGCCCACCAGAAGGGCGGAGGAGGCCCGTCCGTTGGCCCCAGATGGCTGGATCCGTGCACCCGTCTTCGCGTCGAAGAGGTGCACCCGGTCCAGGCGGATGGTCAGGCCCACCTCGTCACCGACGTGAGGAACTAGCCGCGTGGCGTCAACGCCTACTACCAACATCTCGTCCCGATGGCGGCAGTGCAGGAAGACCTCATCCCCTCCTCGCTCCACCACCTCGACGATGACCTTGAGGTCGGCAACCTCACCGGGCCCGGTGACGGCCAAGTCGCGAGGCCGCACGCCCAGCCAGATGTCGGGTGAGCCGCCTGGAGTCTCCGGCCATGGGCCGGGCACCGTCCACGTAGACCTGGAGCCAGCCCTGACCAGCGCCGCCCCCGCGGGGCTGACCACCATCGAGGCGCGCCACATGTTCATCGGTGGTTGGCCCATGAAGCGCGCCGCAAACTCGGTGCGCGGATGGCGGATGATCTCTTCGGGCGGCCCGATCTGCTCGATCCGCCCAGCGTTCATCACCATCACCCGGTCGGCCATGCTGATCGCTTCCTTCTGGTCGTGGGTGACGTAGATGGTGGTTATTCCGAGGCGGTCATGGAAACGGCGCAGTTCGATCCGCATTCGCTCGCGCAGGATCGCGTCGAGATTGGACAGCGGCTCGTCCATGAGCAGCAAGTGGGGGCGACGCATGATCGCGCGCCCGAGGGCCACCCGCTGACGCTGGCCGCCCGATAGCTGTTTGGGTTTGCGTTCCAAGAGTTCTTGCAGGTCCAGGAGGGTCGAGACCTCCATCACCCGGCTGCGCACCTCATGGCGATTGGTACGGCGCACCCGCAATCCAAAGGCGAGGTTTTCGTAGATGGAGAGGTGCGGATAGAGGGCGTAGTTTTGGAACACCATGCCGACCTCGCGTGAGCCGGGGTCGGCGGCGGTGACGCAGCGGTCGCCGAACCAGATGTCGCCACTGTCGGGACGTTCCAAGCCGGCGAGAATGCGCAGCAGGGTAGTCTTGCCACAGCCTGATGGACCCACCATGATGAAGAATTCGCCATCTCCGACGTCAACTGAGAGATCGGTCAGAGCCGGTACTTCGGCGAAACGCTTGCTCACCGCATCCACTCTCACCATCACCATTACGCGTCTCCTTGGTTTTGCCACGCTGTGGCATACCCGCTCATACCCACCACTTGGTTGCGCCTCCGCCCAGAGGCGACGGCAACCTGCACCGACCACGGAGTTACGCTAGGCGGCGCGCATTATCCGGGGGTTAAGTTTGTGTGAACGCGCCGCCTGAATGGTGTACGGGCCTACAGATTCATTGAGGACGAGTTAAATGAGCTCGGCGATGGACGGTGCCCTTGGGCGCATCATGGTCGCCCCCCCCCGGAGCGGCTGGCTGTAAGTCCAGCGTCGGCGTGCTTTTGCTGGGACAACGGGGTTGTGACATGCTGGGGTACTGTGTAACCGCGGTTGCGGTCAGGTGCGCTGGTCGTTAGGCTTGAGACATGCCTGACGGACATGGGTGGGTGCTGTCGGCGGAGCGGTCGCCGCACGCACCGGCAAGGCCAGGTGTCTCCTTTCGGTGCGGACTGCGCCGATTGGGAACGGTCCGGATCGGTGACGGCTTGGTCGCCCCCCCATCAAGCGCCAAGACTCGGGAACGGAGGAGTGGCTGGCTGGGTGGCCCTCGATGCAGGATGAGAGCCGGGCGTCTAACTTGATTTGCCAGGCTTGGTGGCAGTCGACCGCGCACTCGGCAGTCGGATGACCGCAGCGGAGGCTGCCGGGTACTGGAGCCTCGGGCAGAGTTGCCGGGCGGCCTGTTTTGGTGCCGACGCCTACCGCCGCCGGGACTTGCTGGCAGGGCGGGATCCCGCTTGATGGAGTCGAATGGCGAGGACCGGACGCGCCGGGACCACGATGTGCGGCGCATTCTCTGGGCCCAGGCGGCGCGGGCATTTGCCTATGGTTTCGCGGCTCTGCTTCTGGGCACAACCCTCTACCGGATCGGGTTGTCAGGGTTCCAAGCCGGGGCGGTCCTGGCGGCGGTGGCGGCGGGGTCAGTCCTCTCCAGCGTCGCGGTGGCGCGCGCCGGTGACCGGGTAGGCCGCCGCCGGATGTACCTCTTCTTGTGTCTTCTGCTGGGTGCCAGCGGCCTGATCTTTGCCTACGCGGCAAACTGGTGGATATTCGCGATCGCCGCTCTCACGGGCACCCTCTCGACCGAGGTCATCGCGTCTGGCCCCTTCGCCTCACTGGACCACGCCATGCTCGCTGGGGAGCCTGATAGAGCAAGGCGGCTGCGCGTCTTCGGCCGCTATGACGCCGTGGCTGCGGCCGCTGGTTCGCTAGGGGCCCTGGCGGTGGGAGCCCCAGACCTCTTGCGGCGGACCTGGCCGATGGTACCCCCGGACCAGCGCTTCTTCTTGGTGCTGGTGGCCGCTGCCGGCGCGGGGGCGCTCGTGGCCGCCAGGCTGTCCCCCGGAGTTGAGTTGGGAGGGCCATCGGCGGCGGACGGCGCTGGGCAATCCAAGCTGCCCCAGGGATTGTCCAGCTCCCGTCGGATTGTCGCGGGGCTGGCCCCACTGTTTGCCCTGGACTCGTTCGCTGGAGGCTTCGTGCTGCAGGCCTTCCTGGCCTACTGGTTCGCGGCCCGCTTCGGCGCTAGCCCGAGCGAGCTGGGCGTGATGTTCTTCGGCGTGGGCGTGGCCCAGACCGGATCGGTGCTGATCGCCGCCAGGCTGGGGAGTCGCTTCGGACTGCTGCCGACCATGGTGGTCAGTCACCTGCCGTCGAACCTGCTGCTGGCGGCCGTGCCACTGGCACCTACTTTCCTGGGGGCTGCGGGCTTGCTCGTGGCACGGTCCACGCTCTCCCAAATGGACGTCCCGACCCGGCAGGCTTACCTGATGGCCATGGTCGACCCAGCGGAACGCACCGCGGCCGTCGGGTACACCAACGCCGCCCGATACGCCACCCGGCCAGCGGGACCTCTGCTGGCCGGGGCCGGGGTCGTCGTCCTGCCCGGATTGCCATTCTTCGTCGCCGGCGGGTTGAAGACCCTTTATGACCTGCTGCTTTGGACCTTCTTCCACAATGTGCCCTTCGCTGAAGGCCGGGCGTTACCACCAAAGCTCGAAGGCACGGGACCAGAGGCTGGCGGATCGGGTATGCCCGAGTCCTGGGCGGACAGCTCGCGCTGCGCACCGGTCGCGGCCGAGGAGGGCCCGTCGGGCCATTTGGGGTCCGCAGAGCAACCCGCCGCGCCTGCTAGCACCACCACCGAAGTGGAACGGACTTGAAGATACCAAGAGGAGGAGCTACCTGATGAAATGGATCACCCGCGCGCGACCCAAGACCGACCGGATCGCCTGTCCCTGGCTGATTCAACGCTTCATCGACCCGGCGGCCGACATTGTCTTCGTGCCCTCGGACGAGGTTCTCTCGCGGGCCGAGGCCCAGCAGGGGCACGCCTTCGACGCTCCGGGAGCCGAGTTCACCCACCGGGGGAACCAGTGCTCGTTCGAGGTTCTGATCGACCACTTCGAGCTTGGAGGCGACCCTGCTCTGGTTCGCCTGGCAAAGATCGTGCATGCGGCGGACGTCACCGGCGAGGGTGATACCGATCCCTTGGGGGCGGGCCTGCGCGCGATCGGCGAGGGGGGCCTGGACGTGGAGGCGGACGACCAGCGCCTCCTGCAGCTCGGGCGCTTTGTGTACGACGCTCTTTACTGCTGGTGCCAGCGCCCGGTGTCCGAGTGACCAGATCATTTCCGGCGGTCGGGCGGGTCCGCATCCCCGGCGGCAGCGAATTTGATCATGCCGCCGTGCACCTCGAGACCGGGCGTGTCTTTGTGGCCAACACCTCCCTCGGCACGGTTGAGGTGGTGGACCCCCTGGCCAGCAGACTCGTCACCAGCATCGAGGACTGCCAGGGCGCCAGCGGGGTCGTGGTCGACGGCGCACACCGGTTGGCGGTCGCCGCCAGCCGGGCGGGGGGCCACGTCCTCCTCATCGACGTAGACAGCCTGCAAGTGGTCGCCAAGATCCAGGTCGGCCCTGCTCCCAATGGGCTCGCCCTGGACGGGACCGGCCACCGCCTGCTGGTGGCTGACGTCAAGAACAATGAGGCCCTGCTAATCGACACCACCAAAGCTGAGGTGGTGGCGCAGGCGACGCTTCCAGGACGGCCACGCTGGGCGGTCCATGATCCTGCGACCAACCGCTTCTACCTGAACATCGCCTCCCCGGCGCAGGTGGCCGCCCTGGACCCCACGACACTGGAGCTCCAGGCGAGCTGGAAGCTGAACGCTCAGGGGCCGCACGGGCTGGACGTCGACCTGGACCGACGGCTCCTCCTCGTGGCATGCGACGACGGGGCGCTGCTCGGTGTCAACGCCGATACCGGGACGCTGGCGGGACGACTCGCCTTGCCCGGGCCACCTGACGTGACCTTTTGCAACCCCGGCGCGGGCGAAGCCTATGTCGCGGTCGGCGACGCTGGCGCCCTGGTGGTTGCCAGCACCCGCGATTGGAAGGTCACAGCTACCTTGCCGACTGGGCCAGGAGCCCACACGTTCGCCTTCGACCAAGCGCGACAGCTAATCCACCTACTGCTGCCAGCCGCCGAGGAGATCGTCACGTGGGCGGTGCCCGGTGCGGGCCTAGCCTCCGTGGTGGGAGATCACGATTCCAACTGAGCGAGCGGAGCCTGAAGCCAGATCACCGAATGGCTGGGACCGCCGCGGCACATCCCGTCGGACCTCCGATGCCAGGGCCCCTCGTAGGAGTCAGGCGCCGCAGCCCCGATCCAGTTGGCCAGCCGCCCGCTCTGGATCCCAACCGACACCATTCCAACCAGGTGCGTCCCCGCCGAGCGGGGCCCCACCACAACCAGCTTGAGCCAATCCCATCATGAGCGGTCGGCTGAGCCTTGACGACGCCGCTCGGCCCGGGCGCGGAGAGCCTCCACCTGACGCAGCAAGTTGCCTCCGTCCACCACCATCCGAGTGACCCGCTTCCGGTCGCGGCGCTGGGCCCGCTGGGCCTCTCCGGGGGCTAGATCTTCCAAGTCCTTCACAGCCCAATGATCGCCCATCGCGGGCGGTGTCGGGGCCTGCGACCAGGGAGACCTGCACCAGGTGGCCGATTTGAGCGGGTCGGCGGGAGTGACGCCCGTGGGCGAATGCGCCCCGACAACCTCCCCATCCGCTGACCACCCCGATCCCCGCCCCTCGCCGGTGGCCTGGCCCGGCCCCGCGCGAGCGCCGTGGGATCAGCGCACCCCCTGGGCGCCAGGTGCCGTCGGCGCGCGTCAACCACCATCCCGGTCGACGCCGGTCTCATAGACCGGCGCTCCGGGGGCGGCAAAGCGCATGAGGGCGCCGAGCGGAGCCGATCTTTCCGAGCGACAGCGAAACCGGCCCCGCCAGCGCCCCTCGGCCTCCAGCTCGAGCTCGATCCGGGCTCCCTGAGGGATGGCGCCGACGACTCGAGCCAAGAGCTCCCCGGCCGCCTCCATTTCCACTGGATGGACCAGGTCGGGGTGGACCGCCATGGTCTGAGAGCCGGAAACCAGCCAACCCTGGTACCCAACCAGCTCCGACACCTCGCGGCTGGCTGGTCGCAGGACCAGTTCACGCGGGTCTCCCACCTGCAGAATCGTGCCGCGATGGAGCACGGCCACGCGATGGGCGAAGGCCTGGGCGTCCTCCAGGCGGTGGGTGACTAGGACCGCGGCGGTACCGGAACTCTCCAGTTCACGACGTAACAGCTCGAGCAACTCCAGGCCCAAAGGACGGTCCAGCGAGTTGAAGGGCTCGTCCAAGCAGAGCACATCCGCCTTGGTCTGAAGCGCCCGGGCCAGGGCCACCCTCTGGGCCTCGCCACCGGAGAGACCCCGGGGCCGGACGCCCAGCAGGGCCCCGAGCCCCAGCCGCTCTCCGGTGGTCCGCGCCACCTCCGGGGCGACGCCCTTCGCGTATCCGATGTTCTCCAGCACGGTGAGGTGGGGGAAGAGGCCGGGGTTCTGGCGCAGCAGCCCGACTCCGCGCCGTCCTGGGGGCAGGTCGGCGGCGGGGTATGTGGCGGAGCTGAGCCTGCGCTCTCCGAGGTGGATCTCACCCCGGCTGAGCGAGAGCAGCCCGGCCAGCGCCTCCAGGGTGGAGGTCTTGCCGGCCCCGGACCGGCCCAGGAGCGCCACCCGCTCGCCGGGCAGCACTTGGAGATCGATCCGAACCAGGAACTCCCTCCTGGCCAGCTCAAAGTCGGCGACGAGCACGGGCACTCCAGATGTAGGCGCCGACCGGCAGCGGCAGGGCCACCACCAGCAGCACCAGGGCGAACGGCAACGCCGAGCTGAGGCCCGTCTCCTGCAGCGTGACCCAGATCTGCATGGGCAGCCCGAAGGGGTGGTAGGCAATTATCAGGACCGCTCCAAAGGCGCCCATGGCTCGCGCCCATGTCACCGCCAGGGCGGTGGCCAGCCCGGGAGCGGCCAGGGGCAGAGTCACCCGCCGCCAGGCGCGCCAGTGGCCGTCCCCAAGGATGGCGGCGGACCGCTCCAGCTCCGGATCAACTGCGGCGAAGGCGGCGGCCGCGCCCAGCACGTAGTAGGGCACCGCCTCGTACACCTCGGCCACGACCAGGGCGAAGAATGTGTCCGAAGCGGTCAGATCGAGATGGCCGAGAGCTCCACCAAGCGGAGTGGCTGGCCCGACCATGAAGATCAGGAGAAGGCCGATCACGAGCGGCGGGGTGAGCAGGGGCAGGATCACCCCCAGCTCCCACAGACGAGGAAGCGGAAGCCGACCCCGGGCCATCAGGTAGGCCAGCGGGGTGCCCAGCAGCAGGATCACCGCCAGAGCGAGGAGCGACGCCTCCACCGAGGTGAGCAACGGCTGGAACGCCCCCGGCTGGCGTAGTGAGCTCACCACCGCCGCCGGGGACAGGTGGGCGAAGAGGGCGATGAGAGGGCCCAAGAGCGCGGCCCATACGACCAGAGCCCCGATCAGGGCGGCGCCCGTGCCCGCCCGAACCCCGGGGCCGCGCAGCAATGCGGGCGGGGGCGGAATCGTCAAGTCGGTCTTACGAGATCCCTGATCGACCGGGGCGCCGCCGACCTCTGGCCCAGTAGCACGGGGGGCAGAATCGTGTACCCCTCATTGGTGAGGGTGCGCCGGGCCTGGGCCCCAAGGAGGAATTTCACGAACGCGGCGGCGGCAGCCGGGCTGCCCCCCACATTCAGCACCGAGGCTTCGAGGTCGAGCAGGGAGCCGTGAACCACCTGCCCGGTGGCCAGCTCAAGTGAGGCCGCCTGGTAGATCGCCAAGTCCTTGGGGCTGCCGAAGTTGATCTGGTCGGGTAACGCCACATAGGGAAGCCCGAGCTGGACCGCCTGGGGAAGGAAGGCGCTGGCCGCGTCCAGCTCACCCGCCTGCAGGGTCGGCTCCAGGCCGGTTTCGGAGAAGATCTGGGAGCTTCCATGGGACCCGCCCAGGTCGGAGTAGGCGGTGGCGGCGCTCACCCCCAGATACTTCTGCGCCAAATGGATCATCTCGATGAACGCCTGCCCCTGAGGGTCAACTGCCGGATTGGTCCGGCCCAGCCTGAAGCCCGGAGTCGCCATCAGGGTGAAGAGGTCCTTTATGGGCAGCTGGCCCTTGGCAATCTTCGCCAGCTCGGCGGCGTGGGGCCCCTTGGGATAGTAGGCAACCACCAACGGACTCGCGGCAAACTGCACGGCCCACTTGGTGAACCTGGGTTCGAGTAGCTGCATCGGAGCCGCCCCGATCGGGATGAACACGTTGGGGGTTATCTCCCCGGCCAGGATCTCCTGGGCTAGCCCCTGACTCCCCGCCGATTGATTCTGGTATTGGTTGCCCGTCCCCTTGATGAAGGGCGGCCCCAGGTATTTGTCCATCAGCAATTGGAGCGAGCCGGCGCTGGCCACGCTGGCCAGACCGGGCTTCACGGTGGCGGTCGTGGCGGCCGCGGGACCGCAGCCGGCCAGAGCCAAGAGCGCGAAGCTAGCGGCCATGCTCGCCGCCAAAACCCGCCACTGGTTGCTCATCCGCTGAGTGTATCGGCCGTCCGACAGACGTGCTTGCTTTTCGCTAGTCACACGGGCGCCACCGAAGGGCCCTGTCGGGCCCATCGATGCGGTCTGGTTCGACCGCCACTGGTCACTCCGGACCCAGTCGGCCGGGTGGCTGGATCCTCTCGGTCGAGCCGGGCGCCGACTTAGCGGCCAAGGAGATTCTGGGCGCGAGAGGACGCTGGGGCGCTTCAAGGGCAAGTCCACCCAGAGAGGGGTCGGAAGCCCTCGATAGCTCGGGACCGAGCTGCAGGCGAGGGCAGGTCACGAGCGGCTGGAGCAGTTCTGCGAGCTCTCCCAGGGATCCGGTCCGACCAGGGCCGCGCCGGCCAGATCCCTGGGCTGGCCAGGGATCCGCGAAGCCGCCCCAGCCCCATCGCCACCCTCTGACAGGTCGCCTCAGAGCGCCTCGCCGAGGATCTCCAGCTGGTATCCAGGGACCGCCAGGAGCTGCCTTCGGAGTTCGGCTCGACCAAGGGCGCCCAGGAGGGCCGCCAGTTCGACGCTGTCGAGCCGGTCTCTGGCGACCAGGATCACGCTTTCCTCGAGGGTGAGCGGCAGGAACTCCAGACCGAAGGCCAGCGCGACGGGCTCGGTCGCCACCCCGAAGTCGGCTATCCCAGCCGCGACGGCGCTGGCGACAGCAAGATGTCCTCCGACCTGGCTCCCGTAGCCGAGCACCTCGGCCGTCGGAACCCCGGCGCGCTCAAGCTCAGAATCCAGCAGTGTTCGCGCCTCGGCTCCCGGCTCCCGGTTGACCAGGCGCTGCCGCTGCGAGACAAGGTCCCCCAAGTGCCCGCCGCCACCGGAGTCCGGCCGCCTCAGGACGCCCTCTCGCCAACTGGCAAACCCGATCCTGGTGAAACGCTGGGCCGGCGGCAGTAAGCCCCTGGCCCCGACCGGCTGATGCACTGCGGCCGCGTGAACCAGTCCTCGGACGAGTAGATCCAGAGCAGCGCTGCTGCCGCATGACCACCAGGCGAGCTCCCACCCGGGCGGCCCCTGGGGCAGCGATGTGCGCAGCAAGGGTAGCGCTGGATCGCAACCGGCCACGACCAGGGCCCGAACTCCCTCGGGACGCCAGATGGTCGCTCCCGATCCGACGATCGCCCCCGAAGCGGCGTCGAACCCCTGCGTGCCGGTCCGCTCGCCCTGCAGGGGCAGCGCCACCCAACGGCCGAAGACCTCGACCAGGTGAGCGCGGGTGGGATCCGACATGGGGGGCTCAAGGAGGATGGCCGTCACCGGCCGTTCGGCCGGCTCCTCGCCGAAGAGCTGCTCCACGGTGCGTCCCAAGACCTGAGCCATCTTCAACGCAACACTCAGCGACGGCGACCAATCGCCCCCCTCCACCCCGACCACCGCCTGGCGGCTGAGCCCACAGGCGCGGGCCAGATCGGCCTGCGAGAGGCCGCCCGCCAGGCGAGCCAGGCGCAGCCGACGCCCGGAATGCCGGTCTCGGATAGGAGCCGGATCGGTCATGGGCATCTCTCCCTCCGCATAGGCTGGGCAA
The DNA here is from genome assembly GCA_035531535.1 of Candidatus Nanopelagicaceae bacterium. GTDB lineage: Bacteria > Chloroflexota > Dormibacteria > Aeolococcales > Bog-877 > AG-12. Next base: position 79,266 of record DATKSV010000120.1, read on the forward strand.
TCGGATGTTGAGTATCGCGCCGCGGCTCGGACCTCGGAGCGGACCGTCGGGAACACAGCGCGCGCTGCTTGGAGCATCCACCTAGAGTTCGAAGCCAACACCATGCCGATGACTGGGGACAAGGTCCTCCGGCAGTTGATGGCCCGATGGAATTTCGCAGCTACCGGGGCTGTCCGAAGGGGCAGCCGGGGCGAGGCAACTCGACGGCGGCGGTCGGTCTACACTCACGCGGTGGCGATGGAGCCGAAGGCAAATCTCCCCCAGCCCTCAACGCACCCGCCCGGCGCGCGAACGCTGGCATCAGACCGTGACCGCGACCTGGCGGTGGATGGTCTCAGCGCCGCCTGCGGCGACGGGCGATTGGGACTGGAGGATTTCTCGAACCGTCTGGAGCGAGCCCTGGCGGCTCGGACGCTGGAGGAGCTCGCCGAGATCATGGCTGATCTCAGCCGCCCCGAACTCCAGGTGGCGTCGAGCCGGCGCCAGGGCAGTTCCTGGTTTGTGTCGATCATGGGCTCGACGGTGCGCCGGGGACGTTGGCTCCTGGGCGCCTCATCCCAGGCGGTGGCCGTCATGGGAGAGTGTGTTCTCGACCTGCGCCAGGCCGAAGTGGCAAGCCCGGACAGCCACATCCTGGCCGTCACCCTGATGGGCGAGATAACGGTCATCGTGCCCGAGGGCATTGACGTGGACATCTCGGGGATCGCGATCATGGGCAGTAAGCAGCTGCGCGGAGGCGACGCGCGCCCGCTGCCCGGCTCGCCCACCATCCGCGTCACCTGCGTAGCCATCATGGGAGAGATAACAGTCCGGGTGAAAGCCAGCGGCACCCGCCTGGGCGACGCCGAGGGTCAACCCGGCCTCGAGGCGGCTGGACCAGCCCGCTGGGAGAGGCGTCTACGCCACCGGCGGCGCCGTCGCCACGTGGCCTAACCGCGGCGCCGCGTCCGTCCCCGACGGTCGCGCGCTGGCCGCACGGCGGGGTAGCTGGGCCAGCAGTGCACAAGGGGCGCTAATTTGAATCTCGCGCCGACGGTGGACGTTGGCAGCCCGAACTGGGACGTGTAGGTCACATGCCTGAGCGCGGTTGGCGAACAGGTAGCGGCCTCGGTGTTCACCTGGCTGCGGTAGGGCTTGCCGCGCTGCTGGCGAGCTGCGGGGCGACCGTACCAGGTCCTGTACCCACTCGCGCCCCCTCCACAACACGGCCAACCGAGCCGGCGGCCCCGACGCCTACGGCCCTGCTCTCGCCGACGCCGGCTCACCCCTGTGGGCTCGCCGGGACGGGCCCGCCCCAGCTGCTGCACGTGGTGCTGATCGTGATGGAGAACCGGAGCTATCAGAGCGTGATCGGATCATCCCAAGCTCCTTTCGTAAATCAAATAGCCAGTCAGTGTGGCCTGGCCACCAACTACCAGGCCGTAGCGCACCCGAGCCTGCCCAACTACATAGCCCTGACCTCAGGCGGAACTCAGGGCATCAGTGACGACGGGCCGCCGACCGCCAACCCGGTCGCCGCCCCCAGCATCTTCAGTCTGCTGAATGGCAACTGGCGGTCGTTGGAGGAAAGCATGCCAAGCAACTGCGCCCAGCAGAGCTCGGGCGAGTACGCGGTCAAGCACAACCCGGCCGCCTACTACACGGAGGTCGCTTCCCAGTGCGCTTCCCGGGATGTTGCGCTGGTGAACCCACCGAACATCTCGGCGGCATTCACCCTGATCACGCCCAATCTCTGTGACGACATGCACGACTGCTCGACCGCTGCCGGAGACACGTGGCTGGCGCGGGAGATCCCCCTGCTCTTGAGCACTGCCCAGTACAGCTCGGGGAACACGGCCATCTTCATCACCTGGGATGAGAGCGACGGCAGCACCCAGCAGGTTCCAACCCTGGTGATCGCGCCCACGGTGCCAGCGGGCATTCGGGTGGCCACCGCCTACACCCACTACTCGCTGCTGCGCACCATCGAGCAGTTGCTCCAGCTGAGTCCGCTTCTGGGGCAGGCGGCGACGGCGACCAGCATGGCGAGCGGCTTCAACCTCTGATCGGGTGCCCACCGGTCAGCGTTCCGGCACCCGATCGTGCGCTCTCATCACCGCCCTGGCAGCGGACCTGTCCCACCGAAGCCTAGGTTGTCCTGGCCGCCCCCACGGTAGGCCCGCAGTGGCCCCTCCTGCACGCCCCGAGCTGCCTATGGCGTCTCGATGTTGGCCAACCCTTGCCCGACCCACCATTCGGCTTGGCATGGTGCTGCCAAGACAGAACGTGAGTCCTGTTATCGGCGCAACACTCCACTACCTCTAGCGCTCAGAGCTTGACCTTGGGGACGGCCGACGCCCAGGGCTCGACATCGCCTCTGGTCAGGTCGGGGTTGGAGCCCCGGCAACGCGCCATTTCCGCGACCAGCCGCTGCAGCGGGAGTATCGCCACAAACGGTCGCAACAGGTAGTCGACCGCGGCGAACGGGAGATCTGGGCCCTCCGGCCCGCAGGTGATCACCTCCAGCCCGAGCTCGTTAAGCAGGCGTCGCAGCTCTTGTTCCCGGCCACCGTCATCGCGCCCGGGGGCGATCAACACCGCCGCCATCCGAGGCTCGAAGACGGCCGGAGTCCCGTGCAGGGCGAGCTCCTCGGACATACCCTCCGCCCAGAGGTAGCATCCCTCCTTGATCTTCAGCGCGGCCTCGTCAGCGGTGATCTCGTCGATTCCAAAGCCGGTGATCAGGATCGGCTCGCGGTTGATGAGCCGACCGGGAATGCCCGTCGGCGCCGGCAGCTCCAGTGTCCGGCGCACCGCCTCCGGGACCCGGTCCAGAGCTGCGTTGAATGCGGTTCCCTGGTCACCGACCAGCTTGGAGACGAGCCGCCCCAGCACCGCCAGGGCGGTGAGGTAAGACGCGGTGTGCGTGCTGGCGCGCTCGTCCGGGCCGGTGCGGAGCACGATGTCGCCACCCGGCTGGTCCGCCCCACGGCCGGTGACGGCGATGGTGCTGGCTCCGACGGCCAAGGCGCGGGCCAGCAACTGCCGGGGGAAACGTTTGCTACCTCGATGAGACACCACCACCAGCTGGTCGCCCGGTTGGATGGCCCCGTGGAGGGCGAGCTCATGAGCCTCAACGGCTTGCGGCCTGAGCCTGCCCTGGGAGAGCTCGGAGGTCCAGTAGGCGGCCACCCGGCAGGCGTGCAGGGAGGTCCCGATTCCGCAGAAGAGCAGCGGCCGCGCGGGGTCCAACGGCGGGACCTCGACGGACCGCAGCGCTGCCGCGACCGCGTCTGCCTGGGAGGCGATCTGGTCGTCCAAGGCGAAATGGGCCGTGACATCCCCTCCAGGTGGCCACCGCGAATCCCAGGATCGGCGTTACGCGGCCCATCTCGGGCCGGACCGTGGCCGAGTATAGCTTCGCTCCCGCCACAGTTTGGTGTTTTCGGCCCGGATTCGCCCCGGGGTTGGTCAGGCGGCGCGCCACCAGCCCCAGCTCGGCCCCACAGTTAACCGTGACCGCCCGGCCCCGCCATCGGCTAGAGTGGCCAGGTGACTGGGGCTACGTTTCCGACCCGTCGGCTGGGTGACCAGGGGCTGGTGGTCTCCGCGCTGGGGCTGGGTTGCATGAGCATGTCGCAGTCCTATGGTCCCGCGGATGAGTCCGAGTCGCTGGCGACCATCGACCGGGCCCTGGACCTCGGGGTCAACTTTCTGGACACCGCCAACGCTTACGGCGATGGCCACAACGAGAGCCTCATCGGACGGGCTCTCGCCGGCCGCCGCGACGGCGTGGTGCTGGCCACCAAGTTCGGGATCCGGAAAGACACCACTGAGGCCCCCTCTATCTGCGGCCGGCCAGCTTACGTGAAGGAGTGCTGCGAGCAGTCATTGCAACGGCTAGGTGTCGACCACATAGATCTCTATTACCAGCACCGCATTGATCCCACTGTCCCCATTGAGGAGACGGTGGGCGCGATGGCCGAGCTTGTCCAAGCGGGGAAGGTGCGCTACCTGGGCCTGTCCGAGGCCAGTGTGGACTCGCTGGAGCGGGCGGCGGCCACCCACCCCATCAGCGCGCTGCAGAGTGAGTGGTCCTTGTGGACCCGGGACATCGAGACCGAGGTCCTGATGACAGCCCGACGGCTCAAGATCGGGATCGTTCCGTACAGCCCCCTGGGCCGGGGCTTCCTGAGCGGCAAGGTCACCAGCACCAAGGACTTCGAGGAGGATGACTTCCGGCGCCACAACCCCCGCTTCGAGGGCGAGAACTTCGAGCGCAATCTGGCCCTGGTCGGGCTGGTGCGCGACCTGGCCGCCGAGATGGGGGTTTCACCGGCACAGCTGGCTCTAGCCTGGCTTTTGGCCCAAGGGGAGGACGTGGTGCCGATTCCCGGCACCAAACACCGGCGCAACCTGGAGGAGAACGCCGGCTCGGCCCAGGTGACCCTCTCAGTCCAGGACCGGGATCGGCTCTCCGATCTCATCCCCTTGGGAATGGTCGCTGGCAGCCGGTATCCGGACAGCGGCTACGCCTACGGCTCAAGCCCGCCCCTGGCGTAGCCCGGTCATCCCCGCTGCCCGGTGGCCCCGGACAAAGGTCGCTCGAAGGCTCTCGACGCCGGGCTCACGGGAGCCAGGGAGCACCCACTCAGGCAGCGCCTGGCCACCACATGGTGACCATCTCGACAGGTGCGACCGCTGCCCGAGAGCGGAGGAGCTCGGCGATCTCCCGGTCAGATTCTGGAGTCAGGCAGAGGCGCCGGCGCACCTCGGCCACCGTGATGGGATCGGAGCGGCCGCCTCGCAGAGCAGGTCTCACCCATCTCTCCTGGGCAACCTCGACCCGCAAGCGCTCCGCAACCACGGCAGCGGCCACCTCGGCGGTCGGGGTCCCCGGGCGCTCCAGCTGCCAGAAGTGTTGCCAGAGCCCGTTCAGAGACGCCTGAGGATGGACGGCAGTCAGCTCCAGAACAACCCGCCGTCGGGCCTTGGCGGCCAGAGCCGCCACGAAGGGGCCGAGGTCGGGCACGTTGTAGGCAACGTTGGCGCAGACCACGACATCCGCCGCAGCTACCAGAGCGGCTGCCTGCGGCCAGGTGCCCTCAACGGTCGCGACCCGGGTGCGCCCGCCCGCGACGACAAGTAGCTCTTGGAGCATGGCCGCACTGCGGTCGATCGCCACGATCTCGCCCGCCCTGGCGGCCAGGGGCAGGCTGGCGGCTCCGGCCCCCGCTCCCACATCCAGCACGGAACCTCCCTCGGGCAGTTCTTCGAGGGCGCGGAGGTGAGTTACAGTCGGCGCCGACCGCAACGCGAGATAGGCTGTATCCGCAAATGACTCCGGCCTAAGCTCCCACGGGGACTGCTCCGCCTGGGCCAGGATCGGGCCCGGAATCGCCCACTGGGCAAGGGCGCTGGCCCACGTGTCGGCGGCACTCACCAGCCGATTGTCGGACTCTTGGCTGGATTGCGCTCGGCGGTACCAGGAGTGAGGAGCGCCTGGCCCCTCGAAAGTCCATCGGCGAGGGAGCGGCCACGACGTCGCCACCTGGAGGCCGCGACCCTGCTGCCGCGCTCGGCGGCGCCGGCGACTCCCCGGACGAGTTGCCAATGCCGACCACCTGGGCGCTGCCGACCGGCACTCGCCGGCTGGCTGTCCCCTATCGGGACATCGCCGGACTCATCGTGACGACGGCCAGGGCAAGCGATGGAGGTGATCAGCGGCCGTGACGGCCCGCTCCAATCCCGCCCACCTCTACGCTCACGAGTTCGGATGTAAGAACGGTCGCGACGTACTCTCATGCCCTGAGGCGTCTACAGATATTCATTGACGCGGACCTCGACGACGTTCTGGCCTCCCCAGCCGGGCGGGAGAAGACCTCCAAAGCCGCGATCATCCATCGGGTTGTCAGGGAACGGCTGCGGCAAACCGGGATGGCGGAGGATGATCCCGCCGGCCACCTCATCGGGGCGTACGAGCCTGGAGAGGTTGACGCAGTCATCTACGGCCCGTGAGGTTTGTCGACACCTCGTTCTGGGTCGAGCTGCAGTTCCGCCGTGACTCGCACCACCTGGATGCCGCCGCGATCTGGAAACAGGATCCAGGGCCCCTGATCACCACCAATCACGTGCGGGGCGAAACCTGGACATTCTTACGCCGGCGGCGGGGGCACACTGCGGCGTGTCGCTTCCGCGCCGCAGTGGACGCGAGCTCCATGGTTGTGGTCCGGCAGGTGGACGAGGAGCTGGAGGGGTCGGGGTACTCCCCTGGCGGTGGGGGGCGAGCCGTGACAGCGCCCCTGGCAAGGGAGCGCTCGACCAATCCGGGCCCGGCTCGCCTAGGATGGTCGCCATGGCGCTGGCAGAAGCTACGCGTGTCGGTCTCGATGCCGGGGTCCTCGCCCGGCTGAGAACCATCGTCGGCTCCGACTGGGTGCTGACGAGACCCGATGAGCTCCGCACCTACGAGTGCGACGGACTGACCGGCTGGCGGGCCGTGCCGCTGGCGGTAGTGCTCCCGAGCGCCACCGCCGAGGTGGCTGCGGTCGTCCGCCTCTGCCACCAGCAGGGGATCCCCTTCGTGGCGAGGGGAAGCGGCACCGGCCTATCAGGGGGAGCGCTCCCGGTCATTGACGGGATCGTGATCGGGCTCAGCCGGATGCGCTCGGTTCTGAGCGTGGACATTGAGAACGAGCGGGTGGTGGTGCAACCAGGTGTCACCAACCTCGAGGTGACCCGAGTGGTGGAAGGCTCAGGCTACTTCTACGCTCCCGATCCCTCCAGCCAGCGGGTCTGCAGCATCGGCGGCAACGTGGCCGAGAACTCCGGCGGCGCCCACTGCCTCAAGTACGGCTTCACCACCAACCATGTGCTGGCGGCAACCTTCGTGACCACCGACGGAGAGGTCGCCGCGCTCGGATCGTCAGCTCTGGACAGCCCTGGCTACGACCTCCTAGGGGTCGTCATTGGCAGCGAGGGCACCCTCGGAATCGTGACCGAGGTCACGCTTCGGATTGTGCCCCAACCGGAGCGCGTGCAGACCCTGCTGGCGGCCTTCCCGTCCACGGACGCCGCCGGGCGGGCGGTGGCGGCGATCATCGCGGCCGGAATCGTGCCGGCGGCCATGGAGATGATGGACCGGGCCACCATCGAGGCCGTGGAGATAGCCATGCACGCCGGCTATCCCGATTGCGGGGCAGCCCTGCTGGTGGAGCTGGACGGCCCGGCGCCAGAGTGCGAGTCCCTGTTCACCAGGGTGGACGCCCTCTGCCGGGACGCGGGCGCCAGTGAGGTGAGGGTCGCCCAGGATGAGGCGGAGCGGGCCCGGCTGTGGAAGGGACGGCGGGGAGCATTCTCGGCCATGGGCAGGGTCAGCCCGGATTACTACGTCCAGGACGGCGTGGTGCCCCGCTCCCGGCTGGCCGAGGTTCTGGCCGGGATCCGGACCCTCGAGGAGCGCCACTCCTTACGAGTCGCCAATGTCTTCCACGCCGGCGACGGCAACCTCCACCCCCTGATCCTCTACGACCGCCGGGCGCCGGACGGGCCGGCCCGAGCCAAGGCCCTGGCGGAGGACATCCTGGGGCTCTGCCTGGATGCGGGAGGGTCGCTGACCGGCGAGCATGGGGTAGGCCGTGACAAGGTCTGTCAGATGCCGCGCCTCTTCTCGGTGGCGGATCAGGAGGTGATGCACCGGGTGCGCACCGCCTTCGACCCCTCAGGCCTGGCCAATCCCGGCAAGCTCCTGCCCACACCCCGGCTATGCGGGGAGCATCCGGGCATATACCGGCCCCATCCCCTGGAACGATCGGGAGCCGCCGAGAGGCTGTGACGGTGGGCCAACCGACCCGGGACGAGCTGGTGGACATGGCGGGAGAGGTCGCGACTCGGCCCGGCGTCCCTGGGGACGCCGTTTCCGGCATGGTCCCAGCGCTGGTAGTCACCCCGGGATCAGCCCAGGACGTGTCGGCGGTGCTGCGCGCCTCGAGCCAGCGCGGCTGGACCGTTGTCGTCCGCGGCGGAGCCACCAAACTGAGCTGGGGAGCGCCCCCACGACGCTGCGACATCATCCTGGAGACGAGTCGGCTGGACCAGCTAGTCGAGCACGAGCCCGGTGACCTGATCTGTGTCGCCGGGGCCGGGATGACCCTGGGGAGTCTCCAGTCGGTCGTGGCCGGGGCGACCGGCTACCACCAGCGGCTGATGCTGGATCCGCCTCAAGGCAATCAAGCCACCCTGGGGGGCCTGGTGGCGACCCGGGCGGCCGGGCCTATTCGAGCTCGCTACGGGACCATGCGCGACCTGCTGCTGGGGGCCCAGTTCGTGCTCTCCGACGGCACCATCGCGCGCACCGGGGGCAAGGTGGTCAAGAACGTGGCGGGCTACGACATCGACAAGCTCCTGGTGGGGTCGCTGGGCACTCTGGCGGTCCTGGTGGAGGTGGCGGTTCGGCTCCATCCGGTCGCCGACAGCAGCCGCACCGTGCTGTTGGAGTCGCTCTCGCCGGGCCAGGCCAGCTCCTTCTGCGCCGCCCTGCGACGGGCCGCGGCGGTGCCCAGTTTGGTCGAGATGCTCTGGCCGGAACGCGCCGTGCTGGTCCGGATCGACAGCTCCCCAGAGGGTGCGGACCGCCAGGCTGAGCGCGTGGTCGCTCTCCATCCCAGGGCTCGAGTCCTGGACGAGCCTGAGGCCAGGGGCTGGGAGCAACGCATCGAGGGCCGCCCCTGGGGTGGATCAGGGCCGGTGGTCGGCATCTCGGTGCCCTTGAGCGCCATCTCCGCGCTGCTTGAACTGGCCGAGCGCGAGGCAGCCAGCGGGGCTCTGCTGGAGCTCTCGGTGCGCGGCACGATAGGAGTCGGCGAGGCGCGACTTGTCGCCGACCCGCAGGTGTTCACCCGCACCAGAGAGGGGATCGAGAAGCTCGGGGGCCAACTGGAGATGCATCGGTCCGGGGCAGACATGGGCAGGCTTGGCTCGGCCCAGCAGGACCCGGTGGCCCGGCGCCTGATGAAGGCTGTGAAGACCACCCTCGACCCCGGCGGCGTCCTGGCGCCGGGACGGTGGGATTGGGAGGCGTGACGATGCCGGACACCGGGAGAACACCCCAGCTGCCATTGGTTGAGTCGAGGCCGCCGGCGGCTGCCGGTCGGGTGGCGGCAGCCGCCGTCCAGTCCGCTTTCGACTCCCACCACCCACCCGACCCCGACCTGATCGCCGACTGCGTGCACTGCGGCTTCTGCCTACCAGCCTGTCCCACCTATGTCCTATGGGGCGAGGAGATGGACTCCCCGCGAGGCCGCATCCTGCTCATGGACCTGGCCCAGCGGGGCGAGCGGCCGCTGACTGCGGACATGGTGGCCCACTGGGATGCCTGCCTGGGCTGCCTGGCGTGCGTCCCCGCCTGCCCCTCCGGGGTCGCCTACGACCAGCTTCTGGAGAGCACCCGGCAGCAGGTCGCGCGGCGCTTCCGGCGGCCCCTGCGGGAGCGACTGTGGCGAGGTGGGATCTTCTCGGTGCTGCCGCATCCCGCCGCCCTGCGGGTCGCGGCCGGCGCCCTCTGGCTGGGACAGGCCTCAGGCCTGCAGCGGTGGCTCATGGAGAGTGGCCGCCAGCGGCATGGGCCAGCGCGGGTGGAGGCGCTGGCCCAACTGGCCCCAGTGGTCAATCGGCGCAGCATCCTCGGCCGACTGCCGGCGCCGCGGCGACCGGTAGACGGCGGCCCGGCCCGGCTCAGGGTGGGGCTGCTGGCCGGCTGCGTCCAGCGGGTGATGGAGCCCCACGTCAACGACGCCACCGCGGCGGTGCTGGCAGCCTATGGGGCCGAGGTGCGTGTTCCGCCGGGGCAGCGTTGCTGCGGAGCCCTGGAGTTGCACGCCGGCCGGGAGGGGCCGGCGCTGGCCCGGGCGCGACGCCTGGTGGCAGACTTCGAGGACCCCGCCCTGGACCGGATCGCGGTCAACGCCGCCGGCTGCGGAGCGATGCTGCGAACTCTGGACCGCCTGCTCGCCGACGACCCGGCGTGGTCGGAGCGCGCGGCCGCAGTGGCCGCCAAGGTGCGCGACATAACCGAGATCCTGGATGAGCTGGGTCCGCCACCCACCCTCCAGCCGCTGCCCCTGCGCGTCGCCTATCACGATGCCTGCCATCTCGCCCATGCCCAGGGTGTTCGGGAGGCACCGCGCCGAGTGCTGCGGGCTGTCCCCGGCCTGGAGCTGATGGAGGTTCCCGAGGGCGACCTCTGCTGTGGCAGCGCCGGCACCTACAACCTGACCGAGGTGGCCGCATCCCGCGACCTCGGTCGGCGCAAGGCGGCCAACCTCCGGTCGGTGGGGGCCGACTGCTTGGTGGCCGGCAACCCCGGCTGCCTGCTGCAGATCAGGGCCGCCCTGGCGGCATCCGGCGCGGCACTGCCCGCGTTCCACCCGGTGGAGCTGATCGCCGGGTCGGTGCTGGGGAGTGACCCGGGCCGGTTCAGGGCGCCCGGCAGCATGGCCGCGCGTTCTGCCCGCATCTGAGCCCCGCCGCTCCCAGGGCGCATGGACCATTACTGTCAGCCGGGGGCCGCGCTTGGCTGGGGATGTCTGTGACCGAATCGGTGAGCAATTGTCACCTCGGCTGAGTGGGCTCTCGGCAGAAACTTCGCCCGATGACCTCCCCTACCCCCTCTCCGCTTGACAAATCGACGAATCTGGTCCGGGCCCCGTTTTCTGGCAAGGTGTCGCTCGACCATGGCATCGCGAGCTTGATCCTGGGCCTTTTGGGGGGAGCCCTCATACCCCCGCTGGCCCTCCTCCTGGGCGTTTCTGCGGCCCAGGCGTTGCGGCCCCTTTTCTTCGGCGCCTGCCTGGCCGCGGGGCTGGTGGTCGGAGCCGCCGGCTGGTTGCTCGGGCGCCAGATGATCGGTCGTAGAGTTAGCCGTCTGGCCGCCAGCACGGCTTGGGCAGCCCAGGTCCTCGCCCCAGCCGCCAACTCCGGAGAGGGGGCTGGATCTTTCCCCCAGGAGTGCCGCCTGCCGGTGGACAGCGCCGACCAGTTCGGGGCGCTGGCGAGGTCCCTCAACGACCTGATTGGCGACTTGGTCGAACTCCACGCGGTGCGGGATCAACTGAGCACCCTCGCCAAGGTCCTGCTGGAGCAACCCGGGCTGGAACAGCTTGCCGAATCGGGCCTGGACCAGATCCGGCGCTCGGTGGGTGCCCCGGCTGGGGCGATCTTCCTGCTCCAGGATGGGACCCTGCGAAAGGCGGCATCCTATGGGTTCATCGAGCCGGACCGGATAGCCGAAAGTGAGTTGCTGGCGACATGCCTCAATTCACCCGAGGCAACCGTGGTTCCGCAGCCGGACGAGATGAATGTCGACCGCATCCTGGCCACCTCGAAGCCGCTCGAAGCGGTGGTGCTGCCCCTGCCAGGGAGTAGCTCTCCGATCGGGGCGCTGCTGCTGGCACTGGACCAGCCCACAACCGCCCTCCGGCGCCGGTCCCTCTCGGACCAAGCGGCAACTCTAGGCCTGGCTCTGCAGGGCGCCAGCGCCCGTGATGCGCTTGAGCAGCTGGCCGCCCAGGATGGACTGACCGGACAGTTGAACCGAACCTTTGGCGAGGCCCGACTGCATGAGGAATACGCCCGCGCAGTGCGCTCCCAGGTGCCGCTGGGAGTTCTGATGGTGGACCTCGATCACTTCCGCGCCGTCAATGACATCTATGGCCAGCCGACCGGGGACAAGGTCCTCCAGGCGGTGGCCAACGCGACGGCGGCGGTGCTACGAGAGGGCGACTCGATGGCTCGCTTCAGTGCTGACGAGTTTCTGATCCTGCTTCCGGGAGCCGATCTCGGAGACTCGAAGGATGTGGCCGAGCGCATCAGGATGGCGGTGGCTGGTCTCGAAGTCCCCACCGACGCCTCCTGCCTGCGAACCACGGTCAGCGTCGGAGCTGCCTCCTGGCCCGAGACCGGCGCCACCGGCAGCGCCGAGCTCATCCGCCGGGTTGACGAGGCTCTGCTGTCGGCCAAGGAGGGGGGTCGCAACCGGGTGACCGCCGCCGGCTTGTGGCCGCTCACGGTCTCGGCCAAACTGCCCGCCGCCGGATAGGCGAAGCACTCCCCGCCACAGCTCTGGTGGTCCAGCCTGGTCGCGGCTGGCAGCTACCAGGCCGTGGCCCCTACCCGGACCCGACCACTCATCTCATCGTCCGGCTGCCATAGCCACCTCCGGGACGCACACCACCAGGGCCCGGGGCCTCACTCGAACTGACATCCGGACACCCTCTCCGAGCGGTTCCCCATCGGCCTCCCTCGGCTGCGGCGGCTCCGCGACCACCTCCACCGCAGCCGCGCTGAAGGTCTCGACCCGGCCTCCTCTGGGGTGACGGCCCGCCATGCTCCTGATCAGGGCGACCCAATCGAGCAGCCGGCGCGGGTTGATCAGCACTACCTCCAGCAGGCCGTCATCGGGAAGTGCCCCTGGCAGCAGGTCCAACCCGCCCGGGAAGCGGCCCACGTTGGCGACCATCACCGACCTGACCTGGCGCGAGATGGGCGCGGCCTGGTCGAGCCTGATGGTGACGCTGAAGGACGGACCACCGAGGTGGCGAAGGCCGGCCAGGACGTAGGCCGGCCACCCCAGCAGGCGCTTGACCCGGTGGGAGGTCTCGGCCAGGACCCGGGCGTCTAGGCCAATCCCGGCGGCCACGGTGAAGATCCGCCCCTCAGCCTCCCCAAGGTCGATCACCCGGCGGGCGCCCGCCACCGCGACGCCCACACCGGCCGGGACGCCTCTGGGCAAACCCAGGTTGCGCGCCAGCAGGTTACCGGTCCCCATGGGCAGCACCGCCAGCACCCCCACACCGCCAGCCAGGGCGGCGGCGGCGGCCATCACCGTGCCGTCGCCGCCACAGGCGAAGATCACCTCGGCGCCTTCCGCCAGGGCGGCCCGCACCAGGCTCTCCCCAGAGTCCTCGGGGGTGGTTGACAACCAGGTTGGCTCCGGCCATCCCGCCCGGTCCAGCGCCTGCAGAATCGCCTGTCTCAGGACGGCCTGGTCGGGGACCAGGGCCGGGTTTACCAGCACCGCGCTCCGGCTCACGGCAGCGGTCCCGGCTCCACCCCGGTGGGCCTCAGGGCCGGGCTCCCCATCCCCCGGAACCGGAGTCGATCCGGTCGATCTTGGCGGCCATCACGAAGTCGTTGCGGGTCAGACCCCCGGCCGCGTGGGTGGTCAGCTCAACCTCGAGATATCCCCAGCCCAACCGTAGGTCGGGGTGATGTCCCTCGCGCTCTGCCAGCAGGGCGATTCCGGTCCCCAGGGCGAAGGCGGCGGCGAAGTCAGCCCGTTGGAAGCGACGGCGCAAGGTCCCCTCCGAGCTCTGCCAGGCCGAGTCCAGCTCAGCCAGGAGCTCTGCGGCTTCGGCGGCCGCCAGCTGGGGGGTGCGCCCATGGCAGGGCTGGCAATGCTCCCGAACCAGCTCTGCCATCGCTCAGCCCCTGGTCGGCGCCGGCACCGCCCCGGCTCGTCGCAGGATCCGGCTGGCGATCGCCAGCGCCCCCGCGTAGGTGGCCTCCATGCCCTCAAAGCGCAGCCCCATGGCCCCCAGGGTCCGGGCCTGAGTGTAGGGAGTGTCGGACGCGTAGTGGATGAGGCCCACCTCCATCGCCGGTCGGGTGAGGTCGACCTGCTCGTCAGTGGGATAGCGGGATGGGTCGCCGGCCTCGAAAACCGCCCCCAGGTAGGGCCCCGCCTCCATCTCCACCACGGTGTAGGCGTCCCGGTAATAGAAATCCAAGTAGGCCCGGTTCTGCAGGAAGGTGCTGCGTACCGAGACTGCCCGCTGGCGGTCCAGCACCGAGCGCGAGGTCACGAAGGGGGCCACGTCCGCGAAGCTGAAGCAGTTGTCCAGCCAGTAGGTGTTGCCACTGTGCTCGTCGTGGACCACATCGGAGATGAGCACGTCGCCCACGTCGGCGTTGAGGGTCGCGGCCTTGCCCAGGATGTAGACCCCTTCCACCCGGTCGGTCGCCTCCATCACCTGGCGCAGGATGTGGTAGGCGCCGAGCCCGAGGGGATACTGGATGTTGATCAGGACCTGGGGAGCTGCATGAAGGTCGGCGGCCGCGGCGCTACCGAGTCGGGGGTCGATCGCGCCTGGCCGCAGCCGATCCAGAACTATGACCTGGGCGGCCACGTCCGTGCCGGAGCGCGCCTCGACGTGGAAGATCCCCTCTTCGCGTTCCTCCTGAGTGCGCCCCTGGCGCGCCCTGGGGTGGGCCTCGAACCAGAGCCGGGCGGCATAGTAGAGAAAGTTCTCGGGCGAGATCCGGTTATCGGGCCGGCGCTGGAGCTGGACCAGCTCCCTTAGCTCAGGGTCGCTGGCGCCCTCGGCCCAGAGCAACACGTGCTCGGAGCGCTCGCGGGCGACCCCCGAGAGCAAGTTCACCAGGCAGTGGGCGTTGCTACTTACGAAGTAGATGGGCCGGTCCCGCAACCCCTCCTGACTTAGCACGTCCCCGATCGGGCCCCACCACTCCCTGGTGGCCCGCGCGTAGGCGACCTGGGATCCCCCCACCAGACGCAGCTTGAGGTCGAGCTGGCGTTTCCCGACGGTGCCCAGGAACTCCTCCATACGGGGTCCGAAGAGCGCCTTCAGGCGCTGCCAATCGTCTGGTCCAATCCCGAGTCGCGCCCGGGCGTCGTTGAGGGCGACCGGAGCGCCGGGGGACTCGCCCGCTCGGAGCAGCCGGTGGGCCTTGTTCCACTCGATCTGCAGCGCCACCAGGGTGGGCACCAGGTCGTCCAGGTCGGAGCTGCTGGCCAGCGCCACCGCCAGGGTCTTAGAGCCCGGGTCCCACCACCAGCGCCGGCGCCGGCCGGGGGCGGCCACCGGCTCCCAGGCCACCCCGTCCATGCCCGTGCGCAGGAGCTGGTCGGGCGACTGTCCCATCAGGACGTGCTCCAGCTCGAGGGCGACCGGCGGCAGCCGGTGCAGCGAATAGAGCAGGGCGCCGGGGTCGAGCCGGCTCTCGGCCCCCAGCGGATGCAGCACCGAATGCATCCCCAGGTGAACCCGCTCCAGCACCCGCAGCCGCACCTCCCCCGACGAGCGCAGCACGGTGAGGAAGGTGCGGGTGTAGAGTTCCACTTCCTCCCGACCGGGTGAGGCCAGGGCTGGCGCAGGAGCGACCGGCGGCCATGGCCTCGTTCCCGGTCCCGGCGTCATCGCAGCAGCCGGAGGGGCTCCGCCAGGCTGACTGGGATCTCCGCGGGGGGGCCATCTCCGTTGCGGCGGCGGGGCAGCACGCGCACTGTGAACCCGTACGGCCCCAGGGTCGCCAGCGCCATCCGACCCAGATACCGGTGGTGCCCGTTGGCGGTGCCCTCGTCGACGGTCATCATTTCCACGGCGGGGGCAACCAGTTGACCGTCGGCACCGACCGGTCCGTGCAGCAGCTGAACCTCGACCTCATGGGGGGCCAGGCCGCCCAGGCATACCATCGCCTCCACCACCCGCTCACTCCCGTAGGCGAGCGGGCGGGCGAGTCCGCGCGCGGGGAAGCCTCGGGCCCGAAGGCTGACTTCGGGCCACCTCTTGCGCACCTTGTCGGCGAAGGCGACCGCCTCGCGGGCTCCCCGGTGGCGGTCCACTGCTGCCAGCGCGGTGGCGGCCGCCGCCGGCTGGTAGAGCTGGCGAATGTAATCGGCGACCATGCGAGAGCCGAGCACCAAAGGCACGATGGTGGCCAGGGACTGGTGGACCATGCCCAGCCAGCGGCGCGGAACCCCCTCCTCATCACGGTCGAAGAAGCGCGGCACCACCCGGTCCTCCAGCAGCTGAAAGAGGGCCTCCGCCTCCAGCTGGTCCCGGCGGCCCAGGTCGAGCTCTTCCTCGAAGGATGGAATGGCGAAGCCGTTGTCGCCATCGAAGGCCTCATCCCACCAGCCGTCCAGGATGGAGAGGTTGAGTGCCCCACTGAGGGCGGCCTTCTGGCCGGAGGTGCCGCACGCCTCCATGGGGCGCCGGGGGGTGTTCAGCCAGACATCGGCCCCCTGGTAGAGCATCCGGCCGACCGCGATGTCATAGTCCTCGACGAAGACCAGATGCCGCCTCAGCTGCGGGTCGCGGGCGGCCTGGGCAAGGGCCTGAATGATGTGCTTGCCCTGGTCATCGACCGGGTGAGCCTTGCCGGCTATGATCAGCTGGACCGGATGCTCCGGGTCGAGCAGGAGCCGTCTAAGCCGGTCCGGCTGGGAGAAGAGCAGGGCCCCGCGCTTGTACTCGGCCACCCGGCGGGCGAAGCCAATCGTCAGCGCGTGGTCATCGAGCACGTCATCGGTCCAGGCCAGTTCCTCCGGCGGGACCCCGCGTTCTGCCTCGGCGGCGCGTACCCGTCGGCGCACCTCCGCCACCAGCCGGTGCCGACCCGGCTGGCGCGCGTCCCAGAGCTCGCGCTGGGAGACGGCCTGCAGCCGGGACCAGTCGACCGCACCGTGGACGTCCCAGCGAGGCCCGAGGTAACGGTCCAGCAGATGGGCCATCTCCGGTGAGGCCCAGTGGCGGGCATGCACCCCGTTGGTGACGGCCTGGATCGGCACCTCATGCTGGAACAGGTTGGGCCAAAGCCCGTGGAACATGTGCTGGCTCACCTGCTGGTGAAGCCGGGAGACAGCGTTGGCATGGCCCGAGACCCGCAACCCCAGCACCGCCATGTTGAAGGGGGCGTCGGCGGCCTGGCCGGGGAAGTGACCGAGCGCCATCAGCCGTTCCAGGGGAATCTCCACCGAGTCGCAGAAGGGCTGGAAGTAACGGGCCATGAGTTCGATCGGGAAGTGGTCGATGCCGGCCGGGACCGGGGTGTGGGTGGTGAACACGGTGGTGGCCCGGGCAGCCTCCACAGCCTCCTCGAAGCTGAGGCTCTCGGCCTCCACCAGCTGCCGGATCCGTTCCAGGATCAGGAAGCCGGCGTGCCCCTCGTTGCTGTGGAACAAAACCGGCGACTCTCCTGCGGCGACCAGTGCCCGCACCCCGCCCATGCCCAGCAAGATCTCCTGGCGCAGGCGATGCTCGATATCCCCACCATAGAGCCGGTCGGTGATGCGGCGGAGATCGTCTGCATTCTCGGCGCCCATGGTGTCAAGGAGATACAGCGGGACCGATCCCACCCGCTGCCGCCAGACCCTCGCGCGCAGCAGCCGGTCCCCCAGCGGCAGCTCGATGCCATCCCCGGCCACCGGCTCGAAGCCGAACTCGGAGGGCTCCAGCTCGCGATAGCTCTCCTGCTGCCATCCCGCCTGATCTAGCCGCTGGTGGAAGTAGCCGTGGTGATAAAAGAGTCCCACGCCCACCAGAGGCTGGGACTCATCGGCACAGACCCTCAGGTAGTCGCCCGCGAGCACTCCCAGCCCGCCAGAGTACTGAGGGATAGCCTCGCTAACTCCGAACTCGGGGGAGAAGTAGGCGACCGGCGGCATCGCAGTCGGACCGGCGGGCTCCAGTTCGGCCCCGCCGATCCCAACATTGAATCGCTCCACTGTGCGCACGCAGGACAACTTAACGGCCACAACCCAATGTCTGCCGAACCCAACGGCTCGCGCGGCTCGCGCGACCGGAGCCGAGGGCCAGCAGCCGTGGCGGTCAGGCCCCGAGCCGATCCGCGCCAGGCGAGTCGCCACGGCCCCAACCGTGGGAATAAACTTGATCCCAGACCAGCTCACTGGCAGGGTTCGCTACTTTGACGACTGTCCCTTCTGACCTCGCCGCCCGGGACCTGCGACTGCTGCGCGCCATGAGAGCGCTGCCGGACGGCTCGCTGGACCGGGCCCGGGCCCACCTGGCGGCCTGTCTGCCGCTGCGCCGCGCCGAGCTGGGCTGGCGCGGGAGCGGCGCCGCCGACGATGGCTGCCTGGTGGGAGTGGCCATGTCCCGTCTTGAATTTCTCCGCTCGCCAAGACGGCTCCCGGGCCTGCTGCTGCTGACCGCTGTCTTCGACAGCTGGGCGTTTGAGGAGGCCCGGCGCCGGGAAGACCTCGAGGCGCTGCGCGCTCAGCAGCTGCCCGCGGCCGCCCGGCGGCGCCTGGGTGAGCTCCTGGACATCGAGCATCACCGGCGGCACGGGCGGGCGGGGGCAGTCAAAGTCGAGGTCGCACCCACGCAGTCCTTGCCCCGATGACGGTCGGCTGAAGTCGACCCCCGCTTACGCTACGATCCTTGCATGATCGAAGAAAACACCTCGGCGGCGGGTGCCCCAGGCAATCCCAAGGCGCGCGCCAAGCACGATCGCACTCCACCTGCCGCTCTGCTTGAGTTCATGACCACCGGCTGGGAGCAGCCTGAGCGACCCGAGGTGTCACCCATCTCGGGCGTGGACCTCTACCAGGCGCGAAGGCAGGCGGTCTCGGAGCGATTCCCGGGAATGCTGGTGGTGGTGCCCAGTGGAGTCGGGCAGACCCGGGCCAACGACACCGAGTATCGGTTCCGTCCGTCCACCGACTTCCTGTATCTGGTCGGCGAGGGAGAGCCTGATGAGGTTCTGGTGCTGGAGCCGCTCCCCGACGGCGGGCACGTCGCCCGGCTGTATGCGGAGCCTGAGGCCGACTTCAGCCACTCTGAGTTCTTCACCGACCGGGTCAAGGGGATTTTCTGGGTTGGCCCCAGGCGCGGCCTGGCCGCCACCTCGACCCGCTTCGGGCTCGAGGCCCGCCGGGTGGCCGAGCTCAAGAGCACACTCCAGGCTCACGACCAGGGCTTGGTGCTGCGAGGCGTCGACCCCCGGGTCGACGCCTTGGCCCAAGACCTGGCCGGCCCGGACCAGGAGCTCCAGACCCATCTGTCAGAGATGCGCCTGATCAAAGACGATCTGGAAGTGGACCTCCTCCAAGACGCGGTCGACCTGACCCGGCTCGCGTTTGAGGACGTGGTCAGCGTCCTGCCCGAGGCCAAGACCGAGCGCGATGTTGAGGTAGCCTTCTTCCGGCGCGCCCGCAGCCAGGGCAACGACACCGGGTACCTGACCATCGCCGCCGCCGGCAGCCACGCCACGATCCTGCACTGGAGCCACAACACGGGGCAGGTCCGTCCTGGCGAACTGCTACTCCTGGATGCGGGAGTGGAGAGCAACCGCTACTACACCGCCGACGTCACCCGCACGCTGCCCATCAGCGGCCACTTCACCACCCCTCAGCGCCGGGTCTACGAACTGGTCTGGCGGGCGCAGCAGGCCGGCTTCGCGGCGGTTCGGCCGGGAGAGGATTTCCTGGCCCCCAACCGGGCCGCCCAGGCCGTCCTGGCCAGAGGGCTGGAGGAGATGGGCATCCTGCCGGTGTCCGCTGAGGAGTCGCTGCGGCCAGAGAGTCAGTTGCACCAGCGCTACACCCTGCACGGGGTCAGCCACATGCTGGGCCTGGACGTGCACGACTGCGCCCACTCTCGCCAGGAGAACTACACGGAGGGTCGGCTCGAGCCCGGCATGGTCTTAACCGTGGAGCCGGGGCTCTACTTCCAGCCCAACGACGGCACGGTCCCTGCCGAGCTGCGCGGAATTGGGGTCCGGATCGAGGACGACGTGGTCGTCACGAAGGACGGCTGCCGGGTACTCAGCGCAGGCCTGCCGTCGCATCCCGACCAGGTCGAGGCCTGGATGGCCGAGATCTGGGCGGGTCGGAGGCGCTGAGCCGACAGTGGCGTCGGGCACGATGCGCCCGGCCCCAACAGATGTGGGCGGGCTGCCAACCAGGGAGCGTCCCCGCGGCGTAACTCACATGAACTGCTTCCGGAGCGGCGAGGTTTCGGCGGACTGCAAAGCCAGGGTCGCGGTCGCACGTGGCGTTATCTGGTCGTGATCAGCTCGCCGAGGGCCCGGGCAGCCGTCGAGGGCAGCGGGTGGAGCCGGCCCTGGGACCAGGTTCAGCCGCTCGCCAGGGCCTCGACCAACTCCTCCTGAACCCAGCTCAGCAGGTGCAGCGTGGCCAGCGGCGGGCGGCGGTGCTCACGGGGGCTGTACTTCTCCTCCCAACCGTCCTCCTCGATGCCCAAACGCTCGGCGAGCGCGAGCCGGAGGAAGTTGAGCGATCGCAGCCATCTCCAAGTCTGCTCAACATCCAGACGGATCGGCACGTCCGCCTCCAGGGCGGATCTGACCACGGCCAGGTCATCGGCCCTGGCCTGCTCCAGGTCCGAGCCCACCAGGCGCTGGAACTCCTCCTCCTCGGCGTCGTCCTCGTAGGCCCTGGAGTTGGTCCAGCGGGATTCCTCCAGCATCGGCTCGAGCCGCTCCAGGATTTTGGCCAGCGCCTGGCGCTCCCGCCGCCCCACGCGAACCTCGATCAGCTCGCCGCTGCGCCGTATCTCAGCCAAGCTCAGTCGCGGGCCAAGGTGGCCTGGAGCCCATGCGCGTGGAGCTGGGCAACGGTGACCTCCGCTCGCTCCCTGGCCTCGGTGGCCACCACGGCGCTGCCCTCGTTGTGGACCTTGAGCATCAGCTGGGTCGCGGTCTCCAGGTCATAGCCGAAGAGGCGGCGCAGCACGAAGACCACATAGCTCATCAGGGTGACCGGATCGTTCCAGACGATCACCCGCCAGGGATGGTCACGATGCTGCTCGGTCTGATCTGAGGTACCGGTGCCCTGTGCCGCCAGCTCCTCGATGGCACTCACGACCCAATACCCTAGCGCGACGGCGGCCAGGGTGTGCCCGGAGCAGAGCGATGGTCGCCATCCGGCCAGGGCGATCCGGTAACCTGAGTTTGAGTGGATCCGGCGGTGACTCGCGTTGGAGGTGGTCGCTTCGTGTTCAGCCCCAGCTGGCGACTTCTTGGTGGGAGCGCAGGCGCGCTCGTGATGGCAGCCCTGGTGGCCGGCTGTGGCGGAGGGGTCCGCAACTCCCCAGCTGAGGGCGTCGGCTGCTCCGTGACCGTCCAGATCCCGGCCACTGGGTCCGCGCCGCTGGGAACGGTAACCGCCCACTACCTCGGCCAGACCAGGCTGCTCACCCGCAACACCACGACCATTCAACTGGGCTGCGGCCAGCAGGCCACCCTCTCGGCCACCGCGGCGGATCCCGGCAGCCACCCCTTCACCCACTGGGACGTAGCTGGCACCAAGTCGGCCGCCAGCCGTGTGACCGTGGTCGCCGACGGCCTGATCACCGCCCAGCCCTCCTTTTACGTCGCGGTCAAGCCCAGCCCGGTCGCCAAGCCCTCGCCCACAGCCAAGCCGAGTGCGCAGCCCAGCGCCACGGCGAGCACGGTGGCGCTGGACCAGTGGCTCACCTACGACTCCGCCACCAAGACCGCGACCCTCAAGCTGGAGGCCGGTTACGGTCAGGTCAACCACACCTTGAGCTTCGACGGTGAGTACAACGGCGCCCTCGATGTCACAGTCCCGGTGGGCTGGACCGTGGTCGTCAACTTCAGCAATGTCGACACCATCAACCACTCGGCGGCGGTGGTGACGGCCACCGGCACGACCCCGGTCTTCGCGGGGGCGAGCATTGCCAATCCCGAGGTCGGACTGCCGCCCGGCTCCCATGCCAGCTTCAGCTTCGTGGCCAGCCAAAAGGGCAACTATCGGATCGCTTGCCTGGTCCCCGGGCACGAGGACGCCGGGATGTGGGCCACCTTCGATGTGACCACCGGCGGTCTTCCCACAATCCACCTTTGAGATGCCAGCCCAGGTGACCCCGCCGGCGGCCAGCATGCGAGCGGCCCGGGTCACGCAACTGGGTGAGCCTCCGGTCGTCAGGGACGTGCCTAGGCCCGTCGCGCATTCCCATCAGGCCCTAATCCAGGTGACCGCCGCGGCGCTCAATCCGGTCACTCTCGCGACCGCCTCCGGTGTCTTCTACGGCGGCCACCCTCAGATCCCCTACATCCCGGGCACCGAGGGCGCCGGAATCGTGGTCCAGGGCACCAGCCTGGCACCGGGCACGAGGGTGCGCTTCGAGGCATCGGAGCAGGTGGGCGGAGCACTGGCCGAGTTCTGCGCGGCCTCGGAGGCGGAGTGCGTGGATCTGCCAGCCGGCCTCGGCGACGACCTGGCCGCCGGCCTGGGGGTGGCCGGCCTGGCGGCCTGGCTGGCGCTTCGAGACGCGGTGCAGCTGCAGCCCCGGGAGCGGGTCTTGATCCTGGGAGCGACCGGGGCGGTGGGTCAGATCGCCATCCAGTCGGCTCGGATCATGGGCGCGGGCCGGGTGGTGGCGGCGGGACGGGATCGCCAGGCTCTGGAGCACTGCCTGACCCTGGGTGCGGACGCGATCGTCGCCATGACCGATGCCCAGACCGACCAGGAGCTGGCGCTAGCCTTCACCGAGGCTGCTCAAGGTCCCCTTGAGGTCGTCTTCGACCCGGTTTTCGGACTCCCGAGCCGGGCCGCTAGCCAAGCCTGCGGGCTTCGCGCCCGTCTGGTCAACCTCGGCCAGAGTGCCGGCGCCGAGGCCACCTACCGCTCCCGCGACATCCGGGGCAAACTCCTGACCATCGTCGGCCACTCCAACCGGGCGGTCGCCGCAGAGGTCAGGAACGCCGCCTTCCGGGAGCTGGCCGAGCACGCCGCCAGCGGCCGGATCCAGCTGGGCGTCGAGGCGTTCCCACTGACGGAGGTTGCCCTCGCCTGGGCCCGGCAGCAGCAGTCACCCCACGGCAAGGTGGTGGTCAAGCCCCGCTGACCGAGCCCCAGGGACTGAGAATCCGTCTTGGCCATCCCGGAGCTGGCGGGGACCCAGCCACGGAGCACTTTGGAGGTCCCGATCGGAGCTGATGAACCCACCTGAGATCCTTCCAACCCGGGTCCGGGAGGGCCTCGCACCCGGAATCAACTATCTCATCGAGGGAGAGTTGGTGCCGATCCTTCACTGCAGCCTGGACGGATCGATGCCGGTCTACTTCGAGCACCATGTGGTGCTCTGGAAGGAGCCCCAGCTGGCGATCAAGCTGCGAGCGGTCAAGGGCGCCGTGCGCCGTCTGGTTTCGGGGCGGCAGGTCTTCCTGACCGAGGCCAGCGGCCGCGGACAGATCGCTTTCTCAAGGGACGCCCCTGGCCAGGTGTTCCCTCTGGAGCTGCCCCGAGGCGCCTCGATCTTGGTTAGGGAGCACCAGTTCCTGGCCGCCACCGGGTCCACCAGATACAGCGCCTCCCGGCTGCCCGGCATCACCAACAATCTCTTCGGGGACAACGGCTTCTGGGTGGATCGGTTCGAGGCCAGGGATGGCGACGGAGTGGTCTGGCTGCACGGCTACGGCAACGTCTTCGAGAAGCAGTTGGAAGCAGGCGAGGAGATAGACGTGGAGCCGGGCGCCTGGGTCTACATGGACCCCGAGGTGCGCATGCGCCCCACCGTCTACGGGCTGCGAACTGGGCTCTTCGCCGGAGTCGGCCAGCTTATCTTCAACCGCTTTCGGGGCCCCGGGCGAGTCGGGATCCAGAGCATGTACGTGCACCTGCCGACGGCGGACTGACGCCGCCCAGGTCGCGTCCGTGGGCCCGGATCAGCCGAGAAAGTTTTCAGGCGGCAGAGCGCAACCGACGGTCTCGGAGTCGCATTCGGTGCAAGTCTGCTGTTCGGATGAGGGTGCCACCGGCCAAGCCCGCAGGAGCAGTGCCATCATCTCCTGCCATTCAGTTTCCTGACCCGGAACTCTGGGCTCCGGAACTGCTTCGCCCGGTACAGACCTCTCCGCAATCCGATCCATCAGGAGCATCTCTGCCGCCATGCCCCCTATGGTGACCTGCCGGGGCGCGCCACGGCAGCGTGTTAGCACGGCCTCGGGGATGCGTGGAAACACCCGGACCCGAGCCCTGCGACCAGCCGGGCCGCCGGACTCGATCCGGTTTGCCGAAGTCTGGTAATCGACCGGTGGAGCGCGGGTGAAATCACCGGAGCCGCGGCCGGCGGGAAGCTGCTACACCTGAGAGTGATGACTCAAGCCAGCCTCCAAGAGAGCGACGTCGTATTGCGCGACGGCTCGACTTTGCACCTGCGCCCGGTGCTGAGCGACGACACCTCCCTGATCCGCCGGCTCTTGGAGGAGCTCTCGGATTCGTCGCGGGCCACCCGCTTCTTCTCGGCAGCTATCGACCTGGACCGCACCGCCGAGCTCTTGGCCCAGGTCGACGGCGAGCACTCCTTCGGGCTGCTGGCACTGCAGGGGAGCCCGCCGATCCCGGTGGCCCACGGCCTGTGCGTGCGCAGTGGGCCGGGCCGGGCTGAGGTGGCGTTCACGGTCGCGGACAGATTCCAGGGCATGGGGATTGCTTCGATCCTCCTGGGCCAGATGGCGACCGCCGCCAGCGAGCTGGGGATCGCCATGTTCGAGGCCACAGTGCTCCCTGAGAACTCAGCGATGCTCGACGTCTTCGCCAACAGCGGGTTCTCCGTCCACACCACCTCCGAGCCGGGCACTGTCACCGTCGAGTTCCCTACCGAGATTACCCCCGACGCCATCCGGCGCTTCGAGTACCGCGAGGAGGAGGCGGCCGCGGCGGCGGTCGGGGCCATCCTGAGCCCCAGCTCGATCGCTGTCATCGGGGCCAACCGACAGCGGGGAACCATCGGCGGCGAGATCTTCCACAACCTGCTGCTGTCGGAGTTCAACGGGCCGGTCTACCCAGTCAACCCGTCAGCCCCGGTGATCCAGTCAGTGTCGGCCTATCCAGACATCAACTCGATCCCCGGACCGGTCGACCTGGCGGTGATCTCGGTGCCGGCTGCGCGGGTGGCGGAGGTCGCCAGCGAGTGCGCGGAGAAAGGGGTCAAGGCGCTAGTCGTGATCTCGGCCGGATTCTCCGAGGAGGGGCCGGAAGGGAGGTTGCGCCAGGCTGAGCTGACCAGGATCTGCAGCGAGTCGGGGATGCGGCTGGTGGGCCCCAACTGCATGGGTGCCATCAACACCTCCGGAGAGGTGCGGATGAACGCCACCTTCGCCCCTGTGATGCCCTGGCCGGGCAAGATCGGATTTCTGTCTCAGAGCGGCGCCCTGGGGCTGGCGATCATCGAGAGCACCCGCAGCCTGGGCTTGGGCCTGAGCAGCTTCATCTCGGTCGGGAACAAGGCCGACATCAGCGGCAACGACCTGCTCAGCTACTGGGATCGGGATCCGCGAACCGACCTGATCGCCCTCTATCTGGAATCGTTTGGCAACCCTCGCAAGTTCGCCACGATAGCCGCGCGGGTCGCCCACAAGAAGCCGATCGTGGCCGTGCGCAGCGGCCGGGGCAAGGCCGGGGCAAGGGCCGCCGCCTCCCACACCGCGTCGTTGGTGGCCACCTCGGACGCCACCGTTGACGCCCTCTTCCGCCAGACCGGCGTGCTGCGCACAGAGACCCTGTCGGACATGTTCGACCTGCTCTCCCTGCTGGCCACCCAGCCGCTCCCCAAGGGTTCCCGGGTGGGGATCATCACCAATGCGGGAGGGCCAGCGATCCTCTGCGCCGACGCCTGCGAGGCCAACTCGCTGGAGGTGGTCGAGCTGAGCCAGGGGACCCGGCGCGCGTTGCGGGCGTTCCTGCCGGCGGAGGCGGCGACTGGGAATCCCGTGGACATGATCGCCAGCGCCAGCGCGGCGGACTACCAGCGTGCTATCGAAGTGGTCGCGGAGGATCCCGCGGTGGACTCCCTGATCGTCATCTTCACGCCCCCGCTGGTCACCCGGCCCGAGGACGTGGCGGAGGCGATCCGTAAGGCGGCGGGATCCCTGCCCCGTCCGATTCCGCTCCTGACGGTGTTCATGACCACAGCCGGAGTGCCCGCCCAGCTCAGCTCGGCGACGGTCCAGGTGCCCTCCTACCCATTCCCGGAGAACCCGGCCAGGGCCCTGGCCGCCGCCTACCGGCTGACCCGGTGGCGGCAGCGGCCGCAGACCACGGAGCCCTCGGAGGTCTACGGAGACCAGGTTCAGGTGGCGGCCGAGCTCTCAACCTGGCTGCGCCAGGGCGAGCATTGGCTGACGACCTCGGAGACCACTGCGGTCTTGAGCGCCTACGGCATCCCCGTCCTCAGGACCGAGGAGGCGGCCACTGCTGAGGCGGTGGGCCGTCTGGCCCGGGACCTGGCCCCGCAGGTTGTCCTCAAGGCCATGGGGGCGACCATCATCCACAAAACTGAGCTGGGTGCGGTCCGTCTGGGTCTGCGGGGCCAAGAGCAAGTCACCCAGGCAGCCCGCGAGATGGCAGCCCGACTTGAAGCCAGCGGACACCCGGTGGAGGGCTTCCTGGTTCAACCTCAGCTGGAGCACGGAGTGGAGCTTCTCGTCGGAGCGGTGCGCGACCCTCAGTTCGGGACGGTCATCGCCTGCGGGGCTGGCGGCACCGCGGTCGAGTTGCTCCATGACACCGCCATCCGGCTGGCCCCGGTGGGACCGCGCGACGCTCGCGAGATGCTGGAGGAGCTCACGACCTATCCTCTCCTGAACGGCTTCCGGGGTGCCCCCAAGCTCGATGTCGACGCCGCTGTCGATGTGCTCTGCCGGCTGGCGACGCTCGCCGAACTCCACCCCACGCTGGCGGAGATAGAGTGCAACCCGGTCACCGTCACCCCCAACAGCGTCTTCGTGGTCGACTCCCGGGCACGGCTGGCTCTGGCCCAGCAGGACCTCCCGGTTGGCGCCAAACGGAGCTCCACCCGGCTGCCCTGACCGCGAGTCAGGCAAGGGCGAGCCTGGCGAGGTCAGCTGCGAATCCGGGACCAAGCCGTGGAACCCACCAGTGGCCTCGACCCGGGTGCTTCGCGATGGGTGTGCGCGGGGCCCGGCCGCGCCGGGCATACCCGGGCGAGGGCCGACTTGCGCGCCAGTTAGGTGGCCCCTGCGTGCCGCCGCGCCTCGAGCATGACCGGCTCCTCCAGGAGGTCGATACCGTCCACCCCGCCCAGGCTCTCCGAGCGGCAAAACGGACCTGCCTCACCGCGACTCCACCGATGCAGTGCCAAGGGTATCTGCGGCCGTCTTCGCGCCGAGCATGGGAAGGGCCTGGGGCCGGCGACCGTCGTCGATGCGCAGCGTGGTCTGGTGCATCAGGTCGGCCTCCGATCCAGCTCAAGGCGAGGTAGCGGCCACGGCTGACGGCATCGACTGCCAGGCGGACCCGGAGGGCTGGGTGGCCAATCGTGTTGACGCGGCCGCACTACCGCTCTCGACTTCAAGATGGTCGGGCCAACCTGGGAGCGGCTGGAGAGCATCTCCCAATCGGTGGTTAAGCGGGCGGAGTGCAGGCCAGCAAAGGGCGAGTCACCGCCTCCCTGACGCCCACGGTTCCGACCTCCAGAGGGTGGCCCCCTGCGCGCTCCCCGCCTGCAGCACCGGCCCAGGCTCATCGCCGCAGGCTTGCCACCAGGCGCTGGGTCTGGAGCAGGAGCTCCAGCGCCTCATCGGCGGAACCCACCAGCAGATCGCTGACCTGGATGGCACCGACGGCGCAACCCTCATCGCCGAGCACAGCCAGTGAGAGCCCCGCGATCTCCAGCATCCCGACGTCGTTGGCGCCATTGCCGACCGCCACCACCGAGTCGGGTCCGAGCTCGCGCACGAACTTCGCTTTCTGCTGCGACTCCCCGCCACCCGGCTGCAGCCGCACGGCCCGCACGCCCAGCTCGGCCGCGACCGCCTCCAGGGTGCCATGGGTGTCAGCGGAAAGCAGGCAGACGTCGAGTCGCTTCTGCAGCTCCGCCACGCTCGAATGAACCGGCAGCAACCTCCCGTCAACAGCCACAGTGCCGTTGAGGTCGAGGACCAGGGTTCCCAGCCGCAGACGACGCCATCCGGGAACGTCTACTTCGATCATGCGATGACTCCTTGCCCAACTCCGACCGGCCATCCGGGATGCATTCCACTCACCGGAGCGAACATTCATCGCCGCCGCACCGCGGTAGAAGGCCCCGGCGGGCGGCCCGGCTTCCGCGAGGCTTCGTCGCCGAGCTGATTGTAGGCCGGTCGCGAAAGGCGCCAGTTGAGGGGTTGCCGCGGTGGAGAGTCGGCTCCAACCCAGGCGATGGGGCCCTCAGGTCCGGCCCCGAGGTGATGGCGTCTACCGACCCGCTACTGGTAGAGGGCCAGTCAGGTGGCGGAGGCCATCGGCGAAGGGCACCGGCCGGGCAGATGGCGATGCACAGATCCCGATGTGCCGGGCCGGGACTTGCCAGCGGCCAGCGGGACGGAGTCCGATCCTGGCTGACAGCGCCCACGGCGGGGACACCAGGAGATCCCTGGACCGAGTAGCATGACCCTCAGTTGCATCAGGCGGGCTGCGCTCAGGGAGGGACCTGGATGGATGACGGTGTGCTCGGCGCTGAAGCGCTCCGAGCGTTTCGCGAATCCTTCGCTGCCGATCCCGCCTCGCGGATGGCTCAGAATGCGGTTACGCGAGCCTCCATTGAGCAAGTTGCTCTGGTCCGAGACAAAGTCAGCAGCACCGGCCACACTTTCTCAACCTTGCTCGACGACTGGAAGGTGACCAATCAGCGGCAGAGCGGGCGGTGCTGGCTCTTCGCCGGACTGAATCTTCTCCGAGTGCCAGCCATGAAGAAGATGGGCCTAAAGAACTTCGAGTTCTCTCAGAACTACGCCATGTTCTGGGACAAGATTGAGCGTGCCAATTACGCCTTGGAAGCGCTCATCGCCACCTGCGACCGCGATCTAGACGACCGCACGGTCGCCTACCTGCTCGACTCCCTCGCCGATGACGGCGGCCAGTGGAACATGTTTGTCGCGCTCATCAGAAAGCATGGCCTGGTCCCCAAGGAGGTGATGCCGGAGACGGAGAGCTCCTCCAACACCAAGCGGATGAACGAGGTGTTGCGGACTTTGCTCCGGCAAGGCGCAAGAGCTGTCCGGGGGGCTGGACTCCGCAGTCGGGCTGAGGCGCGGGCAGAGAAGGAAGCGGTGCTAGGCACCATCTACCGAGTGCTGTGCATCCATCTTGGCACTCCTCCCGACCGCTTCCTCTGGCAGTGGACCGACAAGGATCGGAACTTCCACCGCGATGGCGAGCTCACCCCGACCGAATTCGCGGCTCGCTACATAGACCTGCCGCTGGACGACTATGTCTGCCTGGTCAATGACCCGCGGCCCACGAGTGCGCTGGGTCGCACCTTCACCGTCGAGTACCTAGGGAACGTGGTCGGGGCTCCGCCAGTCCGCTACCTCAATGTCGAAGTGAGCCTGATGAAAGAAATCACCTCCCACCAACTGCTCGCTGGGGAGCCGGTATGGTTCGGTTGCGACGTTGGCCAGATGATGAGCACCGAATACGGAATCTGGGACGCGGATCTGTATGCGCTATCCGCCCTCTATGGTGTTGACTTCACCTTGGCCAAGGGCGAGCGCCTCCTATATCACGAGTCGGCCATGACCCACGCCATGCTCTTCACCGGAGTAGATATCGTCGACGGGGTCCCGCGCCGCTGGCGGGTGGAGAACAGTTGGGGTGCTGACAAGGGACGCAAAGGATTCTACGCGATGAATGACTCGTGGTTCGACGAGTACGTGTTCGAGATTGCGGCCCCCCGGAAGTCGCTGCCTGCGCACCTGCAGCAGGCGTTGCAGCTGGAACCCATCATCCTGCCCGCTTGGGATCCTATGGGCGCTCTCGCGCGCGGGAACTCGCCTCAGCGCTGACCAAGGCTCGACTCGGCCCGACTCCTCGGATGAGCCATGGAGTGGGCTCGGCCTTCTTCAGGCAGAGCGTGGAATGGGCGGCGGGCGGCTCCGGCCCAACCGGCGGGTGGACGTTGGGACACTTCTTGTCGCTGCCGCTAACCGGCCGCGGAGCGCTCAGACCGGCCCCGCCGGACGGATACGCCACGCCCACACCAGCACGACCAATCCCGCCAGAAGACAAAGGCAGCCCAGGCCGAGCCACACCACTTGCCCGCTCATGAACGAACCCCCGATCAGGTTCAGCCCCTGCCCGACCCAGACAATTCCCACCAGCAGTAGGACGACGCCGCCGATCCCACGGGCCCACATCCTCAGCTGCCACCAAGCCGAACCGGCCCCGGCGAT
This sequence comes from Candidatus Nanopelagicaceae bacterium, assembly GCA_035531535.1. Lineage (GTDB taxonomy): Bacteria > Chloroflexota > Dormibacteria > Aeolococcales > Bog-877 > AG-12. Next base: position 109,224 of record DATKSV010000120.1, read on the forward strand.
GTAGTCACCGTCCAGGTGCTGCCTCCAGATACCCTGGAAGCGACCCCCTCCCCAAGCGACAAGATCAACCGTGCCCCGATCGGAGCCACCTTAAACTGGTCGGCGGATGCGGAGCCGGACCGGCTGCGTGCGGACCCTGCGGTCATGCTGAGGAGGCTGGCAACAGGTTCAGATTGGCGGTCGTCCGGAAAGCGTGTCAACCGGCCCCCGGCTCCGCGCGCAGCGCCTGGCTGGCCAACGCGAAGCCAGCCCCGATACGGTCGATGAGGGTCGCCCGCCCCGCGACTTCCCCCGACGACGCCTGTTCCTGGAGTTCGGCGCAGAGCTGTGCCAACGCTCCGGCTCCAAACGTCACGGCACTTCCCCTCAGGCTGTGGGCAATACTCCCGATCGCCGGCCCATCACCGTCCGCCTCCGCCAAACGAAGCGCCGCTACCCGCTCCGCTCCGTCGCTCAGGAACAGTTCGATGAGGTTCCGAAATTCCTCGGCGCCTAAGTCGCGCAACCCCGAGATGAGCGCAGTGTCCAACAGGCCATCTGCGACCTCAAGGACTTGCGGCCCGGGGTGGGAGCGAGCGCCAAGCATGGTCCAGCGCTCAATCATCCTGGCGAGGCTGTCTGCCGTGATCGGCTTGCTGAGGTAGGCGTCCATGCCCGCGTCGAGACACTTCGCCTCGTCGCCCATCATGGCGCCCGCCGTCATCGCGATGATGGGCGTATGCCCATCCGCACCCTCCCGGAGGCGGATCTCGCGCGTCGCTTCAAAACCGTCCATGACCGGCATCTGGCAGTCCATGAGCACCGCGTCATAGCGATCCCCCGTGACACGCTCGAGCGCAACCACGCCGTTATCGGCCACGTCCACCACGTGACCCATCCTCTCCAGGATCCGCAGGGCCACCAACTGGTTCACGGGGTTGTCGTCGACCACCAGGATCCGGCCGCGCCCCGCTGGGGACGCCTCAGCCAGCACGGCCCGAGTGATCATCGGTCCCGGAGTGTCCCTGTCGCCAGGCGCCAGCAACGTGGCCAGGCACGCATAGAGTTGGTCACCGCTCACCGGCCTGGGCAGAGAGACGTCGATGCCGGCCTCGCGGGCACGGACGGCGTCGCCAGGAAGCGTGGATGACGTCAGCAACACGAGCGCAATCGGGTGGAGGCGTGGGGTTTGCCGGATTGCCCAAGCTAACTCTATGCCGTCCATGTCAGGCATCTGATGATCAAGGATCGCCAGCCTGAATGGGTCCCCGCGTTCGGCCGCCTTGAGCAAGCCGGCGAAGGCTTGTCCGCCACCTTCGAAACACTCCGGCCGCGCCCCCCAGCCCCGGAAGTATTGTTCGAGACCGATCCGGTTGGTCTTGTGGTCGTCGACCACGACGACATGCACGCCATCGAGCAGCTGCGCGGACCGCCCGAGGCGCACCGAGCGAGACATCGCCTTCGGGAAAGTAAGCGTAAACCAGAAGGTACTGCCCTTGCCCTCGTCGCTGCGCACCCCAACCTCCCCACCCATCAGCTCGACCAGCTGCTTACAGATGGCGAGGCCGAGCCCGGTGCCACCGAAGCGTCGAGTGGTAGAGGCATCAGCCTGGGTGAAGCTCTCAAATAGATGATCAAGGTGTTGCGGCTTAATGCCGATGCCGGTGTCGCTCACCTCGAACCGAACGGAAACCGAGTCCGGTCCCTTGTCCGTCGCCCGAAGCCTCAGCACCACCCCGCCGGAGTCGGTGAACTTGACGGCATTGCCGAGCATATTGATCAACACTTGGCGAATCCGGCCGGGATCACCGCGCACCGCGCGGCACATCGCGGGATCGACCACCACTTTCATGGCGAGGCCCTTTTGACCGATGCGGGGAGCGACCAGCTTGGCCGCGTCCTCGACGACAACCCGCAGATCGAAGTCGATGGCCTCAATGTCGATCCTGCCGGCCTCGATCTTTGAGAAATCGAGAATGTCATTGATGATGGTCATGAGTGCCTCAGCCGACTCGCTGATCGCCTCCGCGTACTCGCGTTGCTCGGCACTGACAGCCGTAGTGAAGAGCAGGCCGGTCATGCCTATGATGCCATTCATCGGGGTGCGGATCTCGTGGCTCATGTTGGCCAGGAACTCCGACTTTAAGCGCGACGCCTCCATCGCTTGCGCGTGAGCAGCGGCCAAGGCGCTCTCGTTGCGCTTTCGTTCGGTGATATCGTTGAAGGTAATCACCGCGCCGCTGACGGCGTCGCCATCGACAATGGGGAACGCGGAGTACTCTGCCGCAAACGTGGTCCCGTCGGCGCGAGACATCAGTTCCGTCGCCACCCTGGTGCTCCCCTCCCCCCGGAGGACGCTGTAAATAGGCCCCTCGTCGGCTTGGTACGCCGTGCCGTCAGCCCGAGTGTGGTGGAAGATCGGGTGCATGACCTTTCCGATTACTTCAGTGGCGTCCACGCGCAGGGTTTGGGCCGCGGCCGTGTTCATGAAACTGCAGCTCCCCTCAGCATCGATCCCGTAAATGCCTTCGCCCGCTGATTCCAACAGTAGCCGCAAACTGTTCGAGAGGCGCGCCGTCTCGATCTCGGCGGCTTTGTTAACGCTGCGTAGCTGATCGGACAGGCTGCTGATCCGGACCGCCCCAGCCAGCGGTGGGACCAGGATGAGAGCGCGTCCAGCTTCAGAGCTGGTGAAGGGGGGCTGGCCCTTGGTGCGGGCGACCGTAACCGCCCCGATGGTCTCGCCGCCGCTGACCATGGGAATGGCCATCACGGGCCCGCTGTTGTGCAGATCTCGCCACTCTGCGGTGGATGGCCCCCACGCCTTCTCCTGCAGGTCCCCGATGAAAATCTCACCCGAGTCGACGGCGCGCTTACCTGGGGAGTCGCCGACTAGGATCTCCGCCTCTACCCCCGGGTGGCCGTCGACGATACGGAGTCCGTTGGGCTCGACGAGGCTGACGATGATCCGCTCCGATCCGACCAGTCTGGCGACATGGGCGAGAATGCCCATGTCGAGGACTTCAGAGACCTCAACTCGGCCACTCAGGCGCTCGACCGTGACTCGCTGCCATGAGGCGAGGAACTGCGCCAACTCATCGACTTCGGCTCGACGCTCCACTCCCCTGTTCATCGGGGTGGAGTGGCCAGCATTTCAGCCCGCCTCCGCATTGAAGCCGTGACGCGGCTGACCAGGTCGCGGGGGCTGAAGGGTTTGACCATGTAGTCATCAGCCTTGAAGGAGAACGCCTGGACCTTCTCGGCCGGCTCGGCGGCAACGGTCAGCATCACGATCGTCGTGGCCTCATTGCTGAGGTCCTCGCGGAGGATTCGGCAGACCTCGAGACCGCTGACCCCGGGCAGGTAGACATCGAGTACCACACAGTCCGGCTCGAACTGCCGTGCCAGGGCCAGCGCCTCCTCGCCACTTCCGGCCTCTCGGACATCGAAACCGGCCGCGGCGAGGCTGGAGCGCGCCAGCCCGCGCACGTCTGGCGCATCATCGACTACGAGGACCTTTCCGGAGCTGAGCCGTTGGGCGACGACTTCCGGGGAGGCCTCATGCCATCCAATGGCCCCGCGCGTACGCGCGGCGAGCAGGGCGTCGATGGCGTCCACCGTCATGGGCCGTGCGAAGTAGTAACCCTGAGCCTCGTCACAGCCGAGGGTGCGTAGCCGGGTGACCTGATCGGCCGTCTCGACGCCCTCCGCGACCACCTGGAGATCGAGCGCGTGGGCCATGCCCATCACCGCGGCCACAATCGCGGTCGCCTCAGGATCCGTGCCGACCCCATCGACGAAGGACTTGTCGATCTTGAGTTCATCGAGTGGGAAGCGCTTGAGGTAGGCGAGTGAGGAAAACCCCGTGCCGAAGTCATCGATCGAGATCCGCACTCCGAGCGACTTCAGCTTCCGCAGGACAGCGACAGCCATCTCGGCATCCTGCATGAGCACGCTCTCGGTGACCTCGATGCAGATTCTCGCCGGGTCGATCCCGGCCTGCTCCAGGATCGTCTTGAAGGTCTCGGCGAGCCCGGTCTCGAACTGCCGCGGCGACAGGTTCACCGCCACGGAGATGGGCAAGCCTCCCGGCAGCACCGTCGACCATCGCTTCGCGTCCCGGCACACCTGCTCCATGACCCAAAGCCCAATCGGGATGATCAGTCCGGACTCCTCGGCGAGCGGAATGAAGTCGAGAGGCGGGATCACCCCTCGGAGCGGGTCCTGCCAGCGCAACAGCGCCTCGACACCGCTGATGCCGTCGGTCAACAGCGAGATCTTGGGCTGGTAGACGACGCGGAACTCGCGTCTGTCGAGAGCTTCCCGAAGGGCTTGCGTGTTGTCGATCCGAGCCTGCAAGCGGGCTTCCATCTCGGGCGCGAAGCGTTCGTGCCGGTCGCCCCCCAACCGCTTGGCCACGCGCATCGCGGTCTGGGCCTCGAGGATCAGCGCTTCGGGGTCAATGGAGGTATCGGCCGTCACCGCGATCCCGATACCCGCAGTGATGGACAAGGTGGTGCCCCCCACCTTCATCGGCGCGCGCAGGGCCGTATGCACTCGGGTGGCGGCAGTCTCCGCGGCCATATCGTCGGGGATGTCTTCGCAAAGCAGGAGGAACTGGTCGCCGCCCAGCCTGGCCGCGACGCCCAGAGTCCCCGGCGCACCCTCGTACAGCCGGAGAGTGTCCGTCAGCCTCCGCCCGACCTTTGCCAGCACCCGCTCCCCGGCCTCCTTGCCCAGACGGTTGGAGAGATGGGAGAAGTGGTCAAGGTTGATCGCCAGCACCGAGATGGATCCGTGGTACCGCGAGGTGCGCTCGAGAGCGATCCTGACGTAGTCAGCGAATAGGTCACGGTTGGGAAGCCGTGTCAGCGGATCATGGAGGCCGTGGAACGAGTGATGGGCCTCGAGACCATTCTGGTTGGGGCTCTCCCGCCACACCACCACCGCACCGAGAACTGCGCCCGCGCTGCTGATCAGCCGTTGACCGGAGGCGGCCATGATGCGCCGGACACCAGTCGTGGACTCGAGAGTGACCTCGAGATCAGTCACCGTCTCACCACCGAGAACCCGCATCAGTAGCGTGGTTTCGCCGAGGACTGCGGGGTCGTTGGAGGCGTAGGTGATCCCATAAGCCTCCCAGTCCTTGGGAGGAGCCCCAGCAAGCGCCAGACCGGCGAACCGCCTCAGGGCCGGGTTCGCCAAGGTGATGGTCCCGTCGGCGTCACAGCCGACGACAAGGTCCTGGGAAGTCGCGACCGCAGCCCGGAGGAGGTCCTGTTCGCGTGGGCGCCGGCGACGATCGACGGCGTCGTGCCAGGTACTCGCCGCCTTCGCAGGAGAGCCCTGTGGTTCGATCGGCCTGGAGCGTATGGTCACCTTGACCCGGCGCCCATCTGGTCAGCCATCTGGTGATGGTAGCACCGATTCGGGCAAGTGCCTTTAAGTGAAGTTGCGACCTCTGGACGGGGCTACCGGGAGCGCACTTCACCAGCGATCTGCCACCACCTTGGCAAGCTGGCAAGCGTGAGGTCAGACCTAAGATCCGCGAACAGCGGCTGCGGGAAGGGGCGGGGCTGGCCCCCAGAGATGACGAATGCCTCGCCTTTCAGCGAGAATCGGAGGTGTTGAAGCCAAACCGATTGAGCTGAGAGGGAGGCACCCGTTAGGTGAAGATGATAGCGCGCCGGAGGGCCGGGGTCGAGTTCCGCTGCAACGACCCCTCGCTGACGCCGTATGCTGGATTGCCCTTGGTGGCAGAGACCGTCCGAGTGCTGGATGCGACTGCCGCGCCGGACCGGTTCTGGGCCCACTGAAACTACGACGCCGCGGGGTGTCGGGCGGAGAGTTGCTGGTGGCGCTAGGGGAATCGATGCTGGTGGGTGGTCACTTCTTCTCCGACCTGGACACTTTGCGCGCCGACGCCGCGGGAGCGGTGCTGCGCACCGTCGCGGCGACCCCCGCTGCCACAACTGCTCTGGGCCTGGCCCGCCGGTTCAGCCCCGAGCAGCTGGCCGCCCTGCCCACGGCCCAGGCGGAACTCGTGGGCCGGCACGTGGCGGCGTTGCCGCGCCGGCGGCGGCGGGCACTGCTGGGCAAGCGGCCCACCATTGATGTGGATCCCCCGGATGTGGAGGTGCACGGCACCCAGAAAGAGCGAATTGGCTGGACCTACGCTGGGGTCCGGGCCGGGCGGCCGGTGCTGGTCACCTGGGCTGAGGCGGGGGTGATACTCACGGGCGAACTCTTGCCGGGGACCAGGACCCCCGTCCCACCGCCCCGAATTGGATGCGGCAGGCAGTGGCCGCGCTGCCCAAGGGCACCAAGCGCCCCCGGGTGCGCTGTGATTCTGGGCTGTTCTCCGGCGATGGGGCCTGGGCGGCAGTGGACGCAGAGGCGGACTTCGCCATCGCTGCGGCGCGCAATGCGGCGGTGTGCCGCGCCATCCAGGGGATCCCCAAGGACGCCTGGCGGCCTGCGACGGGGATGCGGGGAGCAGCGGTGGCTGTGGCCGATTATGTCCCTGAGGATTGGCCCAAGGACACCCGAATGATCGTGCGCCGGGTACGGATCGAGGCCAATGAGATCTCCCAGGATCCGCGTTCCCGGCGTCGGCGCACCTTCGATCCCGCTCAGCTCCAACTCGCTCTCGAAGGCGCTGTGAGCCATGCTTACGCCTATTACCCGATCGTGACCAACCTGAAAGGACCGGCCCAGGCCATCGAGGCCTGGTTTCGGGAGCGGGCCCAGATCGAGGAGCGCATCAAGGACACCAAGCTCGGGATGGCGCTTCGGCACTTGCCCAGCGGCTTCGCGGTGGCCAACCAAGTCTGGATGTGGGCCGCCTTTCTGGCGCTCACCCTCTCCGCGGCCTTGCAGGCATTGAGCGGCAACGACCATCCCCACCGGGCTCACGGCAAGCGGCTGCGCCGGGAACTCATCGGGGTGCCGGCCCGAGTGGTTAGACACGCCCGCCGCTTGGTGGGGCGACTTGCCCCCGCGCAGCAGGACGGGCCCTTCCTAGCCGCCTACCAGCTCCTGGGCGCCCTTCCCACTCCGACTGGCTAAACCGCAAGCCACTGGCCATCCGGCCGCTTCCCTCTACCGCAAAGGCGGCGGACCAACGCGCCTGGGAGAGGCGATTCCACCCCAAGAAACCCGCCCCCCGTAGGTCAGAGTGCGGCTCCAGTCCCACCGCACCCTTTCCACCGACCCCACCAGCCCTAATCCTCTTTCAGCAGGCGCGTTTGCCCAGCCGCGGTGGCAATCCAACCCCCGCCGGAACCCTTACTCGCGGATCTAGGTCTGACTCCAACACCTGGCGTCGGCTGGAAGCCACCTGGTCGTACCTGAACCCCGAACCCGGCCGCGGCGTCGCGCTCGTGAATGAGCCTCACCCTGCGCTGACCAACCTTGCGGCATGGCAGCGCTTCACCCGCCTCAAGCGAGATTGAGCCGGGCCGCGGTCTGGACGGACCGTCCCGGCCTACAGCCAAGCCAGCGCCATATGCTTGGAGCGCCGCAAACCCACGGTGGATCGGACGGCCCCTGAAGAAGCATGGACCACCGGGGCCACGCAGTAGCGGACTACACGACGGTTACCGTAACTCCCATGGCTCGGAGAGAGGCAACCTTTGGAGCCGGGGTCTCGCTCCCGGTGATGACTTCGTCGATTTCGTCCCAGCCGGCGAACGTGAACAAGCGCTCAACCTCGAATTTGCTGTGATCGGCCAACACCACAACCTTTCGGGCTGCCCGCACGATGGCTTGCTTATACGAGGCATCACTGCTATCTGGCACCTGAAGGCCGCGGTCGGCGCTAACGCCCTCGGTACCAATAAAGGCGAGGTCGATTCGCAGCGCCGCCAGCGCCTCCAGTGCCCGCGGGCCGAGGAAGGCCTGGGAAACTGCGCGGAACTCGCCACCGACCACCAAAAATGGAACTGAACCCCGTCTCGCCAGGATGTTAATCACGTTGAGAGCGTTGGTGATGACAGTCAACTGACTATTGGGCAAATGGGCAGCCATCGCCCCTACCGTGGTGCCAGCGTCGAGCAAGACCGTCTCCCCTGGTTGGCAGCGGTCGCAAGCCGCCCGGGCGATCCGGACCTTTTCGTCCTTGTGCTCCCCAAGCTTGGCCGCGTATGGGACCTCGAATCCAGTGCCTCGACTCACCAAGGCGCCGCCCCGGACGTTTACCAACACTCCCTGTCGGTCGAGCTCGCGCAAATCGCGCCGAATGGTCACCTCCGACACGCCCAGCAAGTGGCTAAGTTGCCGCACCTCCGCCCGGCCCTGGTTCTCCAAGACCGACAAGATGCTGAGGTGGCGCTCCCCCTTAAGCTGAGTGGCCGCCTCCACTACGGGCACATCACTTCCCATGGCCGTGGTCTCCGCGGGTGAACGCGCTGCTGGCAGGCCAGCCCCTGCGGGCTGGCCTGCCCCTCTAGGCTTGGCTGTCGGCGTCCCGATCAGCCCCGCTCAGCATACCCGCTCGCGCCAGCAACTCGGGATGGCGTCGGCCCACCGAGCGCACCACGAATACGCCTGCGACTAGCCAGACCAGTGCGACAAAGGGGGCTACCATCACCGGAAACGCCGGCAGGGGAACCACGGAGAAGTAGATCGGGAGGAGAATTAGGAGCGCACCAAGAATGGGGATGACGAAGTGGAGAAAGAAGCTAAAAGAGTGGATCTTGCGAAAGTACGCAGGGACGCTCACATTGACTGCGAAGTGCACCGCCAAAGCGCCCAGCGTGGCAATCGTACCAAACAGGAAGAACCCCTCTAGGGGCCCGAGTAGGGCACCGGCGATACTGACTCCGACCACCGTGACGATAGCCGAGAGGTGAATGGCACGGTAGGGCGTCCGGTACTCAGGATGGGTTACTCCCAGGCGGCGGGGAACTATTAGGTTGTCTCGTCCGAGGGAGAAGAGCATGCGCGCTTGGGCATTGTGGATGGCGAGAGCACAGGCGAGGCTGCCATTTAGGGTGAGGATGGTCAGCAGCCATACCCACACCGCACTGAGATTGTGCTGCACCAAGGTTACAAAAGGCACAGTTGACGAAGCATAGGTTGACATATGGTGGGGTCCCCAAGCCACCACGGACACAAAGCCGAGGAAGATGTAGAAGGCACCGATTCCGACAATGGCGATGATGACTGAGCGCGTGATCGTCTTGAGGGGATTGCGCGCTTCCTCTCCGAGGGTAACCGCGGCACCAAAGCCAGTCAGGCTGAGGAAGGAGAAGATCACCCCTAGAGCCACCCCGCCCAGACCCGTAGGGGACAGTTTGGGGGTGAAGACGACCCCACTACTCTGATGAGCGTGCAGAGCCAGTAACCAGATCGCCACGACCAAGAAGACGAGGACTTCAAGTCCTCCCATGACGTAAGAGTAGTTGAGGGAGATGCGGATACCGCGATAAGACATGAACCAGATGAAGCCCGCTGAAATCATCGTGGCCGGCCACCACATCCAATTCGCTACATGCATACCGAAGTCGATATTGAGCAAGCCAGGCAACAAGTAGCCGAAGAAGAGCACAGTGCCGGCCAAGCTGGCGGCCTCATAGAGAAGATAGATCCAACCGGTGTAGAGCCCCGCCCGGGGATTGAGTCCGCGTGTCACATACGTGTAGTAGCCGCCGGCACTGGCGACCCGGCGGGCGTACTGGATGACAGGAATCACCAGCAGGGCAGCCAGCAGGACGCCCAGGACCAGCGCCAAGGGCATCGCACCCCCGGCGAAGGCCGCGACACCGGTCAAGCCCGCCACCACGGATAGCCCGGGGGCCATATTGGAGATGGACTGGAAGATGACCTGAGGCATCCCCAAGGAGTCCGTCGCCAGGGTACCGCCGTGTGGAGTCGTGTTCCCGCTCATGTCTCCCTCCCCAACAAATCGTCCACCCAAGGTTCCTTGGGCACTCCCTCGTAGTCGTGACCGACCACGGCGCTACAACTGGACAGAAAGACCAGCGGCACCGGCCCGAGATTGGTTACCCGGTGGGCCCAACCAGGTGGCACCTGCGCCCAGGTGAGAGGGTCGATCGCCACCGGCCGAACCTCTCCTTGCCGCGAGAGCAGCTCAAGGCGTCCTGTGCCCTCCAAGCCCACCACCAGTTCCCCGCCGTCGGGATCTCGGTGAAAGTGCCCTCGAGTGTGGAACGGCTGCTCTGGGTCTGGGCTGCTATACAGCACCGTGACGGCACAGAGCAGATCCGTCGGAGTCGATCCAGTGGTCCACTCAAATACCTCGTAGACGACCGGGTCGTCAGCCCCATCCAAATTCCCAGGGTGGCTGCCGCCATGACCTGCAGACAGCTCACTCAGTCGCCTCAACGACTGGCTCGGGGCGGTCGTACGAAGCTGATCGATATCGACCAAATGCCCGGAAGGCCCTCGTATGTCCATAATCATGTCCTCCCCCAAGTGGTCTGTCACGATCGGCGTGGGCTGATCGAAAGTGAGCGTATTCTGAGAAACTCAGACTCGATTTGTCAAGGGGCCAGAAGTGGCGTACAGGATCTCGATTGACCAGTGCCTCGATCCTCTTCGGCGGCCGGCGCGCTGGCCCGAGAAGTGAGCGATGGATCGCCAGTGCCTCGGCAGGACGACCTGGACGTACAAATGTGTGCGGCTGAGGCTAATTGGAGGCGGGCACGCTGACCAAGCCGGTCGACGAGCATCTCGGAGCCCAGCCGCCACGACGGCCAGCGGTCTCGACGCCATCCGGCCTCAGGGGCCGCGGCCGAATTGTTGGCGTCGACCTAGGCGGGACTTGGGTGCGGGCAGGGCGGTTTGCAGCAAATGGCCTGATTGCCCGAAGGGCCAGCGCAAGGACCCAACAGGGAGGCGGCCCTCAATTACTGGTCCATCAAATCGGCGCCCTGGTGCGCGAAGTGAGCATGCCAACGTCGGGCGCAGATACAGGTCCGATGACAGTCGCCATCGGTGTCCCGGGACCGGTGGATCCGGTGGCGGGAGTCGTCCATGCTGCGTCCAATCTCCCCGGCTGGCGGGAGGTCCCACTCCGGAAGCTGCTGGAGGCGAATCTGGGATGTCGTTGCCTGGTGGAACACGATGCGACCCTGGCAGCGCTTGGGGAACATCGCCGTGGTGCAGGACGCGGTGTAGCCAACTTTGCCTATATTACGGTGAGCACTGGAATTGGCGCGGGTCTCATCCTCCACAATCGCATCTACCGGGGGGGAACCGGTGCATCTGGCGAGTTCGGCCATGTCGTCGTCGCCCCGGACGGACCCCAATGCAATTGCGGAAATCGTGGATGTCTCGACGCGGTGGCCTCCGGCCGTGCCATCGCGCGGGCGGCCGAAGCGTCCAGCACGGCGGACGTAGGCTTCGCGGCCGCATCTGGGGATCAGTTTTCCCAAGCAGTTCTCGACGCCGCGGCGCGTCACCTGGGTCTGGCACTCGGTGGACTAATCAACTTGCTCAATCTGGAGATGATCGCCGTAGGCGGCGGAGTCTTGGGCGCCGGTGCCCACTTCTGGGACAGTATGGTGTCTGGTGTGGCGCAGGGCAGCTTTGAGACAGTACGGCAGCATTGCCGAATTGAACGAGCTCAACTTGGCGATGACCAAGGTTTGATTGGTGCTTTTGAGCTCGCCTGCGATGTCTTGGCACAGCACCATGAACCACTCAACCGGTGATCTTGTCGTGACCTACTGCGACGGTGTCCCGCAGGCCAACTGAGCATGTGAGGATTGCCATCTGGAGAACAATGGCCAGTCCAGTCCCTTCGAGTTGGGGCAATTGGGGAGAGGGACGGGGGGCAGTTCATCAGGCAGCCAGCCCTGCGGTAAAGAGAGGGTTGGCGAGGAGTTTTTGGAGGTCGCCTCGAAGCCGTATTTTGGAGGCTGGGGCGACATGGCGCTGGCCGTCCTGGCACTCATCGGGCTGCCCTTGGACGTCTGCGCTTGCCAGCCCCACGAGCGAGTCTGAGTTGGGGAAGATCCCCACCCCCTTGGCTCTGGGATTCACCTCGGCCTGGAGGGGCTCGATGGCGTTGCTGGGTGATGGAGCTGTGGTGCTCCCGAGGGAAGGCGAGGCAGGTGAGGATCTCGACCTCAGCCTGTCCTAACATGGCACCGCCTTGGGAGCGGGTAGCTCGAGCTGCTCCAAACTGATGTGGTTCTCTCTCGCCTCCCTCGGGCCAGATCGAGTGCCGGAATTTACACCTACATACGGGACGTGAGCGCTTCCCCCTTGTGATAGGCTCTGAGATGCTCAGGCGCCCTTCGATGCGAGGTCGACACCCGGACACTAGTCGGGGTGCCCGTAGTGAGGTATTCCTTGTGGCGGCAGGCAACCGGGACAACGCTCAGACGTCTCACCTCGTCTCGGTAGCGCTCGGGCTGTTGGTCATCGCCTTCGCCGCACGGACCGCTGTCGTGATCGGCCAAGAGTGGCGGGAACCCAATTACGCCATGCCGGTCTCAGTGGTGGCCGTCGCCGCCTTCTGCGGAGTGCTGACCATGGTTGGCGCGTACGTCGCCGCCCGCGACACCAACGGCCTGCGGCCCTGGTTGACGGTGCTGACGGCGCTGCTCTTCTTGTGGGGATTCTTCACGATATTCTCGATCGGGCTGGGCCTTCTTCTCGCTGCCATCGCCTGCTTGGTGATCCGCCTGCGCCTCGCTGGCCACCAGCCCTTGGTTCAGCGGCACTTCCTGCTTGGGTCAGGGTTGATGCTCTCCGCAGGTCTCATCCCTCTCAGCGCACTGTCCATTAGCGGGCCTGTCGTCGAGTGCATTCCCGGCGGCGTGCAGAGCAGTGTTCCGATATGGACTCTTTTCGGGTCCGCCAGCGGCCGCAGCGGGATGACCAGCAGCGGAAGCTCGGTGTCCTCCCAGCAAGCTGAAGGGCGAGTCACCGTCGGCGGCACCACGTACGGATACACGTGCACGAATGGCCGACTCACCAGCTTTCAACCTGGGTGAGCGCTAGAGCCGGGAGCGGTGTGCCCTTCGTTGGCCGGCCCACCCGCTGATGGGGCAGCTCAATTGCTGCGCTCCGACCTGCGATCACTTCCATGCCTCGATTGGCGGCCTGCCCATACGAAGGAGCCGGAATGGCTGGTCGCTGACACTGCTGTCAAATCAGCTCGTCTCAGGGTCCACGAAAGCCCTCGCGGATGCCGTAGGAAATCGCCGGACCCCGCGGACCATCAGGTTTGCCAGGGGCAACAGCAGCGCAGCCACCGCTGCCGCCCACAGCATGGCTCGTGGCCCGATCGCGAGCACCAGGGGCCCGGCAACGGCGTACCCAATCGGCAGTATGGCGACTGATCCGAAGTAGTCGTAGGAACTGACCTGGGATAGGACGTGCGATGGCACGTCGCGCTGAATGCTGGTGTCCCATATGACCGTGAACAGGGCCGGCCCCAACCCGATGAGGGGTGAGACGATCAGGACCGCGGCCACTGGAGCTTGGGCTGAGAGCACCACTAGCACCGGCACGAACCCCAGCATTCCAGCCAGCGCGACTATCAAAGGGCGGCGCGGCCGCAGGCGCAGGCCGAGGATCGAGCCCAAGATCGCTCCCGCGCCGCCCAGACTCTGCATCCAAGCCCAGGTGGACGCGCCGCCAAGATGAGCGAGGACGAGCACGGGGCCGGCAACGAAGAACGGCGCCCAGACAATCATGTGCCAGACGGAGGCCTGCCCGACCACGCTCCACAGCCAGCTCCGGGAAGAGAACTCCTTCCATCCCGCTCGAAGCTGGTGCAACAAGGGCGACGACGCCGCAGCCGGGGTCCTCCCCGCGTTCATGCGCAACAGGAGAACAGAGGAGATAGCGTAGGTCACGCCAGCACCGAGCACAGCCCATCCCGGTGAGCCCAGCGCCACCGCAAGGCCGGCGAGCGCCGGCCCGATTACCGAGCTCAGCGACACATAGAGGCCGCGCAGGGCATTGGCCGCCTGGAGATGTTGCGACGACACAGTCTCTGGGATCAGCCCGGTCATGGCAGGATGGAAGAACGCGGTTGAGGCCCCGACCACGGCATAAGCGATGGCGAGCTCCCAGATGGAGCCGTGCCTTGTCAGCAGCAGCGCGCCTGTGCAGAGGAGGGCCAGCGCCCGTGTGATGTCGCTCGCAATCACCACGGTTCGACGCGGGATGCGGTCCGAGGATGCGCCGCCAAATAGCACTAGGACGATCTCCACCACCGTTCCGCCCGCCAGCACCGCCCCGAGTGCCGCCGCCGAGCCCAGGCCCTCCAACACCGCGAAGGTGATCGCAATTGGGGTCATAGATGTGCCGATCGAGGCCAGCGACCGGGCTCCAAACAGGATGCGAAAGTCTCGTTCTCGAAGCGGCCCCGCCCGCCTCCGCCACCCCGAGAGAGCTCGAATCATCGTCGGATTCTCGCACGGGCCAAGGGATCGACTCTGACAGCGAGTCCGAGGTTGGCGACCTTCCGGGGCCACCCCGACCCGACCCGAGGAAGACTGAGTCCTGCCGCCGATGAAGAGGCTCTCTCTACACTCGTGGGCGGTGTATCCCAAGCCTACTGAACAGCCCCTCTACGGCGGCAATGTTGCCGGTGGGGTGGTGCGCGTGGGTGACACGGTGCACCGCCCGGCAGGCCCGTGGTCGTCGAGCGTGGACGCCCTCCTCTTGCATCTGGAACGGGCCGGATATGAGGGCGCGCCGCGGGCTCTCGGCTACGACCAAGCGGGCAAGCAGGTCCTCTCCTTCGTCGAGGGATTCGTAGATCCGAATCCCTCGGACCTGGACCGGGAGCGCCTGGCCGACGCCGGCAGGGAGATCCGCGACTTCCACGATGCCGTCAGCTCGTTCACGCCTCCCCCTGGATCCGTGTGGAACGTTGCCATTCGTCCTGACCGCGAGGATCTGATCTGCCATCACGACCTCGCCCCTTGGAATCTGGTCCGCAGCCAGTCCGGCCTCGTGTTCATCGATTGGGACGGAGCCGGCCCAGGATCGCGGCTCTGGGACCTCGCCTATGCGGCGCACGGCTTTGTGCCGCTCGGCGCGGGCTCCTCGGTCACCGATCTTGAGGCCGCCCACAGACTCGCCAGCCTAGTTGACGGCTACGGGCTAGCCGACAGAGACCGCCAGGAGTTCGTGGCGCAGCTCGTCCCAAGGATCCGCTCCATGTACAACCTCCTCAGACAGGGCCACAGGTCCGGGCGTCAGCCATGGAGCCGACTCTGGTGTGAGGGGCACGGAGCGATCTGGCTGGCAGACGCCGAATACGTCGAGGAACGCATCGGCCTCTGGAATTCCACGGTCAACGCCTGAACAGTCCCACCGCCAGCCGCCTCCAGACTCCGGACCTCATGAGGTGGGACATCCTCTGGCGAGCACCTGGCGTCCAGTTCCTACCCAAGACGGAAGTGCTTGGGGGGCCTCTGCCAGACGCTTCTGAAAGATCGGTTATGCCTTCGAGGGCAGTCCGCTTGTTCGGACCGGGCCCAAACGCCGTGGGTCGACGGGGATCCTTCCGCCCAGCGGGAAAGGCGACTGAGCTTTGCGGCCATGTGGCTCGCTGGGTTGCCGTCACGGTTGCCGTCAAGCGCATACGTGTGGCGCCCAAACCGCTCGACATCAAGTCTCCAATCGAGATCAAACTGGCGGAGGGACGGGGATTCGAACCCCGGAATGCCTTGCAGCATTAGCGGTTTTCAAGACCGCCGCAATCGACCGCTCTGCCATCCCTCCTGAGCTAGCCTCCGGATCGAGGACTCGCTGTGAGAGCCCCTCGATCGTCGCTATCGTGCCGGTGCGACCGGGAGGGGCCCGTCGCGACCGACCAAGTCTCCGGGCTGCCGCTGCTCCACTGTGCCGGAACGAGAATACCTCTTGCGACATGCTCGACGACAACATCCGGAACATTTCGCAGATTCAGAGTTATGCGGCCGCCTAATGAAGGCAGATCGCCGGCACGGCGACGGACTGGGTGTCGGGCCCCCGGGGTACGCCCTCTTTGTCCACTCCGAAGGGTCCGCCAGTTCACTGTCGCCGCCGCGTGGCGCGCTTGCTGCGCTGGCGTTCTCGGCCTTCCCGCCGATCACGCCAGCGTCACCACCCCCGGTGGAGCGCCCGCGCGAATCGCCGACGAGCTCGAGCCAGCCAGCGCCACCGCGATCTCCAGCGCCGCTCCGCTCAGAAAGAGGCCGGGCACGCCGATCACAGCCACCACGCCGCCCGCCAGGGCATACGAGACCGGGGTCAGGCTCATGCTGGCGAACATCAGGACACTGGACACCCGCCCGAGGAGGTCGGGGGGAGAGACGACCTGGACTAGGGAGATGACAGAGACATTGATGGCGCTCAAAAGAACTCCCATCAAGGCGCACAGTCCCACCCCCAGGGGGAGAGACCCGGCCAGGCCCAGTAGTCCCAGGAGGACCGCCTGGGCCCCCACCAGTACCATCACGGACAGCCCCAGACGCGGCAGCTTGAGACCAACTCCCATGGCCAAGCCCCCGAGCAGGATTCCGGC
>DATKSV010000121.1:0-8598 GCA_035531535.1 Candidatus Nanopelagicaceae bacterium
GATTGCTGTGATCGCGTCCGGGCGTCGAGCGCTGTCCCCAGCGCAAGAGTCCGGCGGTGGCGGCGTGTTCAGGCATCCCCAACTGGTCGGCCAGCCCGAAGAGGCCCTCGGGGACGGCGACTCTGACCGGCATCTCCAGGATCTGGTGCACCGCCGCCGCGAAGCCCTGGAGCCGGGCGCAGCCCCCGGTGAGCACAACCCGGCTGACCCCATCCTCCTGGTCGAGGACCTGGCCGATCAGGCGCGCCATCTCCCGGGCCCGAGGCTCGATCACCTCGGCAAGCCAGCGGCGCGGCACCTCGTCAGCGCCGACGCCCCCCATGCCGACGACCGTCACCATCTCCTCGGGACGGATCTGCCCAGGATCACAGTGGCCGTGCCGGCGCTTGACGCTCTCAGCCTCCTCGAGATCGCAGTGGAGTCCGGTGGCCAGGTCCTTGGTGACGTTCTGGCCCCCGACCGGGAGCACCAGGACTCGCTTGATGGTGCCGGCGCGGAAGATGGCGATGTCGGTCGTCCCACCACCCACGTCGACCACCGCCACCGAGCCCTCCAGCTCCCGATCACGGACCACGCCCTCGGCCGACGCGAGCGGCTGGGCCACCACATCGTCGACACGCAACCCGGCTGCGTGGGCGCACTCGACCAGCGCCTCCAGATGGGCGGTGGAGGCCAGCACCAGCTCAGCGTCGACACCCAGGCGACTTCCTGCCACGCCACGGGGGTCGCGCAGCTCCGCCATTTGGTCGACCGCGTAGGAGCGGGGTATCAGATGGACCACCTCGGTGCCATCCAGGTCAGGCGCCTCCCTGGCCGCCTCCAGCACCCGGTTGAGGTCTCCGGTGCCGACCGCGCCGCTGCGCGAGGCCACCGAAACCACGGCCTGTCGCGACTGGCTCACCAGGTGCCGACCCCCGAGGGTCATCAGGGTCGATTCGATCTCCACGCCCGCCGCCCGTTCGGCCAGGTCCAAGGCCCGGCTGATCGACGCGGTGGCGGCATCGGGGTCGACGACGACGCTCTTGCGCACCCCCGCCGACGGGGCCTCGCCGACGCCGAGGACGCGAAGTCGGCTGCCATCGTCGTCGGCGACGGCGCAGCGGACAGTCGAAGTCCCCAGATCGACGGCCACCAAGCGGCGACCGCTCAAACTCGGAACCTGGCCGTGACGCCGCCTCTCAGGTGAGGCCCTTCCAGGACGCAGTTGGTCATCGGGCGTTTCCCCAATTCTTGGTTGTGAAGGCTGTCAGGAACGTCGGGTTGGGTCTTAACTCGGGCATCGGGGCCCCTGGGTCAACGGTCGCAGGTGACCGCCTGAAGTGTATCCGTAATGGGAGAGCAATACAAGCCCCAAACCACATCATGTTGTGGGTGACGCGGTCGCCAGGCACCGGGTTTTGGGTCCGCATCCTCAGGGACTGAGCACCACCTGGGAGGGGTCCTCCAGATAGATGGTCTTGATGGTGGTCGATTTCAGGTTGACCTTGGCGGCCAGGGCCCGCAGCGCCTCCAGTTTGGCGCCGATGGATCCGATCTGGGCGCTGGTCAGCGCCGGACCCAGATCCGCCACCCAACCCGCCGAGCTCTTGATCTCCAGCGACCCGACCGGGCTGATTACGAACTGCGCCACGCTCACACCGTAAGCCGCCGGGAATGCCCGATAGAGGGCGGCCAGGGCGGCGGTCAGATTGGCCGGCAGAGCCACCCGCCCGGGCCCGGCGGCCGCGCCCTGGACCTGGTCGACCAGGGTGGGGACTGGGCTCAGGGTCGGAATCTGGGGCACCGGCCCTACCACCGCACCACTTGCCGCCAGCAGTTCGCGGCGGCCGCCCCGCTGCAGGATCAGCACCGGCGGCAGTGGAGTCACCGCCATCACCAGGGTGCCGGGCCACCTGACCTTCACGCTGGCAGCGGCCACCCACGGCTGGGCGAGCAGGTTGGCGGTCATGCGCTCGGTGTTGAGCATGATCGTGCTCTCCCCCACCCGGGCCCCAGCCGCCGCCAGCAGCTGGCTCCGCGCCAGCACCGAACTTCCCTCCACCTCAACTCTCTGCACCTTGAGCCAGGGAAGGTTGAAGGCCGCCAGAGCTGCCACCAGCACCAGGACCAAAGCCAGCGACCCGAGCCGGAGCGGCAGCACCAGCTCCCGCCAGGCGTCCAACCACCTTGGCCGCTTGGGCGCCGAGAGGCGGACCCGGCCGAAGAGTCGCTGCCGGGCGGCCAGCCGGGCGGCCCGGCGAGCCGCCGCCTGGCGGGCGATCTCCTCGACCACGTCATCCCCCAGTTCGCTGCGGCGCCACCCCCGAGTGGTCTGCGATCGATTGGACCGGCGTGGCGGAGGCTGCGGACGGTGGCCCCGCCGAGGGGCGCCCGGCTGCCATGCCTGGAACTCGTCGGGAATTGCGGCACCGAACTGGCGGCGATCAGGCGGTTTGTGACGCGTCAGCGGTTCGATGGCTGCCCCTTGACTGAGACGTGTGGAAGGATGGGACCGCCCGCCGGTGGGGAGAGCACCCCACACTGGCAGTTCGACAGTACACGTTGACGCATCTCGGCGCGAAACGCAAGCCCCCGATCGGACCGGAGTGCCAGCGAATCTTGAGATGCTTCCGGAGAAGGCAGCCACCGCGGCGCTCCCAGGCGGGATCAGGGCAGAAGGTCGACGCGACAACCAGGGCCAGCAGCCCTTGCCAAATGCCAGTCGGCGGTGACCAGGGGCGCCTGGGCGGCCTCCGCCGGGGCAGGTGGCGGCATCGTGGACGGTCAGGTTGTGGCGCCACTGCCGACAGCGCGCGGCCCGGGGCCGATGGCTGGCGCGCCGGAGTGGCATCCACCTTATGTCTGCCAACGCCCGTGCGCCTCGCCTCTACTCAATCTAGCCGGCAGATGTTTGACGCCCCAAGACCGAGGGCAAGGCAGTGTCGGCGCCCCCAGCTGCCAACCCCCTCCCAGGGACTGGGGCCTGCGCTCGTTGACGCGTCTCAGCATCCCGACTACCATGACGCCCGCATGCTCAATCACCGTGCCCTCGTCCGGGTGACGCGAGCCGACCAGGCCTACAACTCGCTGAAGCGGATGATCATCAGTGGTGAGCTACCGCCTGGGGCCGAATTCACCGAGATCCAGGCGGCGGAATTCCTCGGCACCGGGCGCACCCCGGTCCGGGAGGCGCTGGCCCGTTTGCGGAGTCGCCGCCTGATCGTGGTGGCACCACCGCGCCGGTACGCGGTGGCGCCCATAACCGTGGGCGACGTACGAGACCTGTTTGAGGTCAGACGCCTGTTGGAAACCGAGGCGACCAAGCTCGCTGCGGGTCGCGCCGACGGCACGGACCTGCGCCGCCTGGATGCGGCCTGTTCAGAGGCCTACCAGCCTCAGGACCCCGACAGCATCAGTCGATTCCTGCGCGCCAACACGGAATTTCATCTTACCGTCGCCCAGGCGTCAGGCAATCGCCGACTGGTTGAGCTGCTGGCGCCGATTCTGGACGAGATGGAGCGCCTGCTTCATCTCGGCCTCCGAGGAGCCGACCGGAGCGACGAAATCATCCATGAACATCGTCGTTTGATCGGAGCCCTGGAGGCCGGCGACCCCGCCACCGCCGCCCAAGAGGTCGCCGCCCAGCTGCACGACGCCCAGGCGATGGTGATGCGGGCCTTCGTCGGCGGAGCGCTGGACGGTGCCCCCTCCCCCCCTGCTCTGCTCGATTGACCCAACCGGCGCAGAGGCCGGTACGGTCGGGCGTGCAGCCGCACTCGGCGCCCTCAACCGCCCCACGGAAACGCCACAGGAGCCCCCGGCGGGCTGCGCCCACGACCGCGGCTGCAGATGAGCGCGCCTGACCGGTGGACTACGTCCCGGCGCTGGGGCGTGCCTTCAGGCCCCTTCCGCGGTCGCCTCGCTGGCGGCATCTGTCCGCACCAGTTGGAGTGAATGTTCAACCTCGACCGCCCGCTCCAGGGTCAGCTGCACGGTGCAGTAGCGCTCCACCGCCAGGGCCACGGCCCGGGCCAGCGCCTCGGCTGACATCGGCCCCGTCCACGCCTGCTGCACCCGCAGTGACTGAAAGGCCCGGCCCGGAAGGCTGTCGTCTCGCAGCCCCGGTGTAACTGTGATATCCGCCGTCAGTTGGCGGTTCCGCTGCCTTTCCAGGATCGTGGCCACGTCGAGGGCGACGCACCCCGCCAGGGCCGCCATCAGCAGCTCGGTCGGCTGCCAGCCGTCGGCCTCCCCGCCGGGCCCGCCCACAATCCGCAGGCGGGCTCCGCTGGCGGAAACCGCGGCCAGATCCCCTTGCTCAGAACGTTCGACTCTTACCGCGCCGCTCTCCAGGCTCAACCCCCCACCTCCGCCCTGCCAGGCGCGGCCCTGTCCAGGCTGGCAATCGAGCTGCCTTGAATCGTCCGGCCAGCGCTGGCCGGGAAGCGCAGCGCCAGGGGTTCCTCAGGCCGGACAGATGCCGCCCTCTCGCCTGCCGCTGACCTCACTTGCCCAGCCGGTACAGTTGCGGGTAGAGCTCGTTGAAGATCCCCTGGGGCACCAGCCCTGAGAGAGTGCTCTTGTACATGGTGAGTTGCCCCGGTCCGTTGGGCATCCAAACCACCGGGAGCTGCGTCGCCATGAGGTTTTCATACTTGAACAAGGCGGCAATCTCAGCGGCGTAGGTGGGCGCGGTGTGAGTCGCCAGAATCGCGGCGTCGGCGGCTGGCGATGAGAAGTCCCCGGCATTGCTACCGGCGCCGGTGGCGAAGAGGTTGCCCCCCGTCGGGAGGTAGTCGAGCAAGTATGTCCATCCCGGCCCGCCCCAATCGGCCAGTTGCCAGTTGTTGCAAGGAGTGGTAGCGCTGCAACCATTGAACGCGGTGCTGGTCACCTGGGCGGACGAGGTCTGAGACAGCCCGAGAGTGATCCCGGCCTGCGCCTTGAGGGTCGACTGGAGCGCCTGGAGTTCGTTGCTGAGGACAGTACTGCCGCTGGCGTACAGCATCGTGAAGGTGGCCGGCTGATTCGCCGCTATCCCCGGGCCGCACTCCCCCGCTCCCGAGCCGGGCCGGGCGCAGACGCTCACGCCCCCGGGCTTGACGGTCCAGCCATTGGCGGAAAGCAGCGCCACCGCGTGACTGGGGTCGTACGGGTAGACCTGACCTTTGGCCTCCAACGGGCTCACGTCGGCGTTGTGGGCTGGGAAGGTTGGCACCGGCCCGTTGGTCGGCGTGCCAATCCCCGCCATGAAGTCCTTGATGTACTGGGGCTGGTTTACCAACGACTGGAAGGCCTGCCTGAAGTAGAGCTGTTTGAAGATGGGGCCAACCTTGGTGTTGGTGAAGTTGTAGGGAAAGTACACGAAGCCGAAGGCATACCAGGGACTGTAGCGATAGCCCTGTTGCTTCTCCAGCAAGGAGCGCTGGCCCAGATCCTGGACCGGGATGTAGCCGATGGTGAGGTTGCCGCTCCGCAGGGAGTTGAACTCGGCGGTGTCAGTTGTGAATGGCACCTCCACGAAGGCGGCGATGGTCGGCTTGGGCGAGCCGGAGTAGGCCCGGTTGGGCACCATCTTCACATAGCCGCTGGTGGTGAACTGGCTGACCCGGAAGGGCCCGTCGACCACCTGCCAGAGCGGGTTGCTGTCATAGGTACTGACAGCTTGAGACTGCATGTTCAAGAACTGGGCGACCCCCAGGGCACCGCTGGTGGCCGTGCCCGGATTCGCAGGGACATACTGGGCGGGCGAAGTCTTGGGCAGCGCCGTCCGGGCTGCCGCCGAGGCGTCGTAGTTGCCCACCGCGCCGGTGCGGGACAGTCGGTCCCATGAGGCCTGCGGCATTGGCGAGATCTGGCTGAGCTCGTTGTAGCCGAACCAGGTGGGGTTGTAGGAGGCGTTCAAGTGAAACACCACGGAATAGGTGCCGACCTGATGGTAGCTGACCACGTTCTGGGGAAAGGCTCCGGGAACCGCGCCGCCCCATCCCGGCCCGGGCGAGCTGCTGCTGCCGACCGCGGGCGCGTTGGGATCTGTGACGGCGCTGAGCAGGTTCATCCAGAAGACCACGTCCCGCCCGGTGATGGGAGCCCCGTTCGACCACACCCAGTGCTTGAGGGTGACCGTGACCACCGTGTTGTGGCTGGAGAAGACCGGCGGGTAGGCCAGGCTGAGCGTCCGGTTGAGCACCGGCTGGCCCTGCTGGCCGAACACGTACAGCGGTTGGTAGAGGATTTCCGAAAGGTCGGGGAGGTTCGCGTAGCTGAAGTAGGCACCGCTTGTCATGGGAAAGATGTAGTTGGGTGGAGAACTGGGCGCCTCCGCGAAGGTGACAGTCCCGCCGCCGCTGGTGGCGGGTGCGGTGGTGGTGCCTGAGCAGGCCGCCAAGAGCACGGCGAGAGCTGCTCCAAGGGCCGCCGTCCTTACGTATGCAAGTCGTCCGGCTGCGGTCACGTTGATCCAATCCTCCTAGGCGAAAGCGATGCCGACGCGTGGGAAAAGCTATCCCGGGTCGCCGGCGGGTCACAGCGGCTGCGCGGCGGTCTTTGGCCTTGGACCAGGGTAGCCGACAGCCCCTGGAACAGGCGCCCGGGTGGGCCGGGAGGCCGACCGCCAGAGGCGGTCACGAACTCTCCCCCATCGACAATGATAGGGGCGGTAAGAGAATCGGTAAGTCCGGCCACTCACGAGGGTCAGGGTCGGGCACGTAGTCCCCCGAGTCGGGGGCGATGCGGTAGGTCCAGCTAGGGCCTTCCTCTATGATTTGCCGAAGCGAGCGAGTCAGGTAGTCGATGTCATCCTCGGTGGTGCCAATCCCGAGGCTGATCCGAACGGCTCCGGGGATGCGCGGGTGCTGGCCGCGGCGGAGGTCCTGCCGGATCGCGGCGGCGGCGGCGGGCTTGGTGTCCATCAGCTCCAGCATCAAAGGATGGGCACAGAAGCATCCATGGCGGACTCCGATGCCGTATTCCGCGCTCAATATGGCGGCGAGCTGGCTGTGTTCGTAGCCGGCGACGTTGAGAGGCACGACTCCAATGCGGATCGCCGCCTGGTCCCAAAGGCCGTAGACCTGGACTCCTGGAAGGGCGGCCAGCTGAGCCCGAGCGTAGTCCCCGAGCCGGATTTCCTCGGCGCCCAGGCGAGCCATCCCAAACTCGGTCAACGCCTCCGCGGCCGCCTCCATGGCGACGGCACCAACGACGTTCGGGGACCCAGCCTCCTGGCGCTCCGGGAGCGAACTCCAGAGGACCTCGTCGACGGTGACAAAATCCACGGCTCCGCCGCCGCGTAGAAACGGGGCGGACTGGGCTAGCCAATCGGGCTGGCCTATGAGCACGCCGGCTCCATAGGGAGCGTACATCTTGTGCCCGGATGCAGCCAGATAGTCCACCCCGAGGCGAACCATGCTGATGGGCAGGTGGGGTGCGAGCTGAGCGGCGTCCAACAGCAAGCGCGCCCCGTTGCTGTGGGCCAGCGATGCCAGCTCGGCGACCGGCCAGATTTCGCCGGTGACGTTCGAGGCTCCCGTGATCGCCACCAAGTCGGTACGGCCGTGGCTGAGGTGGCCGCTCAGACGCTCCAAAGCTTCCGCGGAGCTGCGCGGAGCGGGTAGGTAGGTCACCCTCAGCCGACCCAACTGCCAGGGCAGGAGATTGGCGTGATGCTCGGAGGCGAAGGCCACCACCGAAGCCCCGTCGGCCAGCGAGCTCGCCAACAAGTTGACGGAGTCGGTGGTATTCCGGGTGAAGATCACGACATCTTGGGGCTGGGCATGGAAGAAGCTCTTGACCACCGCCCGGGCCCCCTCGTAGGCCGCCGTCGAGACCTGTGATTTGTAGCCGGCTCCACGATGGACACTGCTGTACCAGGGGACCAGGGCGTCGACGGCATCCTGGACCCGACGGAGGGCTGGCGAACTGGCCGCGTAGTCGAGGTTCACGTAGCGGTGGGAGTTGCCGCCGACCAGAGGCACCTGCTGATCGAAACCAACCAGCTCCAAGGGCCCGCCGAGGGCCGCCGGGTTGGTCACCTCCCCGCCCCGGGCGTGGCGTGGGCTCCCAACTGGCTCGCAGCGATCTTCCGCCCTGCGCCCATACGTGGGGCGCCCCGCCCGGTGGCCCCAGGGCCACAAATCGGGTCCACGGTGCAGGCCACGGCCAGGCCCGAAGGTGGCGAGCTGGTCATGGCCGACCGCGGGCTTGGCCGGACTCCGAACGTGCCAGCCGGCGGCCCGAGGCTCGTATGGCCCGACTGATAATCTCCCATCCTGGGTACATCGTTTAGCATACTGATCGGCATACTACTCATTGGCGGGCGGTTCGTCAAGCCGGCGCGGGCAGGCTCCATGCCTGCCACCCAGCCCGCCGCGGAGCCGGGCGGAGACCGATGGTGGTCGCGCAGGCCATCACCCACCAGGTCTGGGCGCGGGCCGGCCGAGGTCTGGGAGCTGGGCCCGCCTGGAGCGGATCAGATTTCCGGAAGCGCAGCTGCCCGGTCTTCCTCAGCTGCGGGCTTCGCCTGCGCCCAGGGCGGCGGCGATCCGTCCGGCCGCCCCGTCGAAGCCGCGCACCGAGCTGCACACCACCATCGCGGGCGGGTGCACCCGCCGCCGCACCACC
>DATKSV010000122.1:0-9599 GCA_035531535.1 Candidatus Nanopelagicaceae bacterium
AATGGAGTTGCTGAGCGCTTCATCCGCACGCTCAAGGAGCAGCTGCTGTGGGTGCAGCGCTTTGACACCGTGGCCGACCTGCTGGTGGCACTACACACCTTCCGGCAGCAGTACAACCAGCAGTGGCTGGTCGCCAAGCACAACTACTGCACGCCCGCGGTGGCCCGTCTCAGGCTCACCACGGAGTTGGCAGCATGATCCGGGCCCACCCGCGCCAGCTCATCGCCGCATTCGGTATCCTTGGCGTGGCTTCGGTGTCCAGGAAACCGGGAGCGGTACAGGCGCAGGTCGCCGAGTTCGGCGACACCAGACTGCCATCGCTCTTGGGTCTCCTTGGGCCAGTAGGCGTGACGCACACCCCTGAGTGGGCCGCCGTCCTGCTTGATCGCGGCGGCGAGTTCAATCAGGTTGGCACATTTGAGCAGGACGTCGGTGCTCAGCTTGACCAGCGCCTCATCGCCGAGCAGCCGGACACGGCTCACCGCCCCCGCTAGCACTTCCCAGTCCCTACTCAACCAGTCGTGCAGTCCCAGCGGATCCATCGGCTTGCGCAGCCGAAGTAGCACGTCCAGCCCCTCGGTAGACCCCGAACGAGCCACGGCCGTGAGCCCGAGCGACCGCGCGGTTGACGAAGAGGAACGATGCGCTCAGCACTCCGACCAAGCCCCTCTCTACGGCCGCGTTGCGAACCGCCCGCTCGCGCTGGAACTACCGGAGAAATCACCGGATCGCCGGCTCTTGACCTTTCATTTACGTCAGGTAGAGACACGTGGCTTTGCGGAGGTCGGGATGCGAACCGATGTCCAAGCAAGCCCCATGGTGACAAAGCCGATAATCAGCGCGAAGAAAAGTCCCCCGTCCACGCCAATGGAGCCCGATATCGACGCAAGTGCTGCTTGAACTTGAGCGGTCATAGGCGGTACGGACGCCGACGCTTCAATCCAATAGACGATGGTCGCCAGGGCCTCGACTCCACCTGCGATCATGAGAACGCGAGGGACTATCGGTTCATACCGCGACCTAATCCCGAGCACAAGTGATCGGAACAGAATCACTGCAGCGGCAGCCACGGCAAGGACGCTCAGGAAATAGAGCCACCCTACGGGCGCCCAGCTGATCGTATTCACTCCGGTGGTCGTATTCGTCCCCAGGCCGTTGGTGATCGAGCTGCCAAAGCCATTGGCTGTGAAGGCCACTGACACCCCAAGAGGTGAAGCGCTCACTCCAAACCAGGGCAATAGCAACGCAAGGAGGCCCAGCAGGCCAGCAGCCACAGCTCCAATGAGGCGGATGGGCGGAGTGATGGCAACGGAGCGCCACGTGAATGTCGCTTCGGATTGCTCACCCTGCCCGACAGGTAGTGACGAGCCCGAGGCAGTCGAGCTTCGATTGGCCTGCTCGTCAGGTGGCGGCTCGGTCCAAGCCATGGCGGCTCCTCCCTAGGTTCCGGATATTCTGACGGTCTGGCTGGCCTTGTTGCGACTCAGCAACGTAGCACGCAACTCGGGAAACCTCACGGCGTGAGACGGCTGTCTGGCGACGGCGATGCCTCCGAGCTCCGGACCTAATGCCGAGTCAGGGGCCGCACTTCCGGCGCCGGCAGGTCCAAGACGTCCCTCAAAGTCGCTGCCGGACTGGCTGCCAGCGGCGAACGCAGCTCGGCGTCCGCAGGCTCGCCGACACCGCCGCGACCCGCTGCCTGCGGGCTCTCCACGCTCTCGCTGGCCGGCGGCGGCGGTGCTACGCGCTGAGCCGCGAGACTCTGGAGCGCAAGGGGGACCGGAGCGACATCCTCTTGGACCGCGAACTCCATCGAGCCTATCAGCAGCGAGCCGGCTTCCTGCGACATCGCAGCGTACTTGGCCTCGGGCATCGGGATCATCTGCACCTCGAGGCGGCGAATGACGTGCGCACAGAGCTCGACGACCTCTCCGGTCGGCGTCCGGCCCACGATGATCCCGATAAGCCCACACTCGTCGTTCCGTCCATGGCATTCGTGCCAGAATACCCGTCAGGCCGTGAGCAGCTGCCGGAAGGCCCAACTTGAATGTGGAAGTCCGTGGTTTGGGTCAGGGCGATGAGGACGATCTGCTCCGGATCGTCACCCCGGCGGATCATGTACGGATCGTCCGCTCAGCGGACTCGGCATCCTGAGCCAGCAGAAGCTCGCCCGTCATGCGTTGGAGCCGATCGTGAAAAACCCACTATCGGTGTGCGCGGGGACTATCGGCACCTGGGGCCTGACCTCCGCGTTTCACCGACAGCCAGCGTCGTCGGGCGCGGGCCCTGCCCCTGACCCTTCGAACCTGGCTCCGTCGCGAGGACGGCTGTTCTGAGCTTATGGTAGGCGACCGCTCCCCACGTGGCAACCCCTTTCCCCGGTAGGAGTTCACTCTTTGGTTCGGGCACCCGTCGGCTAGCCGTCACGATCTGCCAATCCGACCATCTGGCTCGGGAACTACTGAACGCTAGGTTGTCGCACCAAACCGACTGCCAGTATTTTTGGAGGGATCGCGTGAGCGGAGTCACCCCTCACGCAGCTCGGGAAACCCTCAACAGCGTCCTAACGGCGGCGTCGGGTTCCTTTCCAACCCTGCCGAAAGGGTGCTGCCGTCGCCTACGAATGAGTAGCTATCCAAGACTCGTCGTCCGTCGTACAAGTGTACTTTGTCCCGTTACTGCTGTACACGATGTCTTCACGGTACGATCCGGCCGCCGTTGGGATCCCGCGGGAATTGAGCCCTTCGAAGTTCCCCGCGAAGGAATAGTTGAACTTCGCGCTCTCACCTTGGAACGCACCCTCCTGCGAGCCCGTCGCTGCGAATGAGCCCTCGGATTTGACCGCGGCATGTGCGATCGCAAGTTGATCTCGGTGAGTGGCCCCGCCTGGCGTACAGATGAGGTTAGTCAAGGGGATGGAGATGTTCACC
The DNA here is from genome assembly GCA_035531535.1 of Candidatus Nanopelagicaceae bacterium. Taxonomy (GTDB): domain Bacteria; phylum Chloroflexota; class Dormibacteria; order Aeolococcales; family Bog-877; genus AG-12. The sequence goes on from DATKSV010000122.1 coordinate 2,931, forward strand.
AGGCTTGCCCCGCCAGGCGCGACTGAAAAGGTGACGCCCCCTTCTAGGTACTGCGAGGTCTGGCCCGTATAGTTGCCCGACACCGCTACAAGCTTCCGTGCGGGCGTCGGCCCGGTCTTGGCCGCCGTCCAGGTTTGATTGTTCGAGGTGCAGCTGTAGTGGCTCCCGTTGTTGTACACGACGTTCTCCCGGTACGATCCGGCCGCGCCACCCGATCCCTTCGCTGTCCCAGCTGCGAACTTCCCGTCGAAGTTGTAGGTAAACGTTGCCTCATAGCCACCGGACCATACCCCGCTATGGGAGGCTGTCGCCGTGAACGAACCATTGGGTTTGATCGCCGCCTTTGAAATCCAGAGTTGATCGCGGTGCGTGGCCCCGCCTGGCGTACAGGTGAGGTTAGTCAAAGGGATGGAGATGTTCAGGAGACTTGCGCCGCCAGGCGCAACAAAGAACGTAGCGCCCCCTTCTAGGTGCTGCGAGGTCTGGCCTGAGTACATGCCCGGCTCGGCTATCGAATTCGGGTTGACGGGTAGTGGCTTGGTCTTCCGACCGCCCACGAACTGGGCGGCGACGGCCACGAGAGACGTTACTTTCACCCTGCACTGGCCTGTGCCGGTGCATGCACCGCCCCAGCGCAAGAAGCCGGACCCGCCTCTTGGTCTTGCTGTGAGGACGACCTTCGTGCCAGCGGCGAAAGTGGCGCTGCACTTGCCCGGGCAGGTGATGCCGGACGGATGGCTCGAGACGGAGCCCGGCCCGACGACACTGACGGCCAGCACTGGCGTCGTAGCAGCCACGGCAGTCGCCGGCAGCGAGCCCACGGCGAAGGCCGCAAGTGTCACGGCCGCCAATATGCGCGCGCGCGAGGCAAAGGGCTTGGAGACCGCGCATATGCGACGATTTGAGGCACGCAACGGATGATAGGAGAGGCCTGGTGGCGAGAAAACTCCCATTCTCCGGTCGACCCCCCAGACTGTTCTTGTAGGTGCGAACTATACGTGACACGGGCGTCCGGTGTCAATGGCCACTTTGATGTCCGGACGGGTGGACAAGTAAAAAGACCACCACGGTGGTGGTTCCTCCGGTGAGCAGGGACGATCCGAGGGCCGCAACCACTGGCACCCAGACCCCAGGCATAGCTCTCCTCGTCAGTCGGCACGGACCGGGCCATACGTCCGTTCGTCTGCCAGTACGATGCCGGCAAGCGTCCCGGCCGAGGCCAGGGCGGGATGGCCGGCCCGCGAGGGGCATGGACCGCCGCTCCCGACCGGGCGAGCCGCCGGAAGGTATCGGCCCCGGCAGCCCGCGGCGCCGTCCGCCTATCCACACCGCAACCTCTACCCGTGGGGCTCACCGCGGGATTGCCCGCGGCATGAGGTACCCTGGGACATCGACAGCGCTCGACCCGCGGGCGCGCTGGACCGGGTGCCAGCCTTCGTTCGGTCGACCGACCGCCCCATTCCGAGGGTGCACCCCAGTGCCACCCTACTGGTGCCGACCCGCGATCCCCAGCGTCGACGCTGCCCGGGTGCCGCCGGTGGGTAGCCCGTCGCCCACGCGCGTCCGGCGCGGCAGCGGTATGCCCTGCCACCCGCCCGCCTCAGTGTGCACCTCGTGACGTCCGTGTCCTCGCTCATGATGTGCTCCCCTGCCGACGTTACTGAGGAGCGGGTGCATGATCTCCTCGGCCAGGGGCTCGTGGAGAGCCTAGCGCTCGAGCACAAGGTCGACCACGACCGCAAGCTGGTCCAGTCCGTCGCAGCGATGGCGAATACCTACGGCGGCATGATCTTGGTAGGCGTCGATGACAATGGCACGGCGCTCGGAGGGGTCCGAACCACGAGCGACCGCATCATGAACGCGTGTCACGACACCTTGGACCCTCCGTGGGAGCCGGAGATCATCGCTGTGCCGATGGCGAGCTCACCCAACCGCTTCATCCTAGCCTCGATCTTGCATCACGCCGCCGTAGGGCCGCACGGTGACACCTGGGCCGGCATCAACCGCCGGTCCGCCATCGGGGGAGGGCTGAGCCCGTCACGTCGGGTGGCTGCACCGACCCGGAGGCCGGTGGCGCCGCTGCCCGCGGGGGTTTGGCCGGCGCCGGGGCGCGCGGCATCGTGATCAGCTGGTGGGGGCCACCGCGGGGTGGGGCAGCGCCCCGAGTCGTCAGGCCGCGAGCGGCAGCGCGTGCAGGCGGTGGAAGGCGGCGGCCCAGGTCCAGTGGCGGTCGAGCCGGTCGGTGATCTCCGCGACCCACGCGCCCTCGCGGGGCGGCCTATCCTGCTGCATCGCCTCGCCCCAGGCCCGGTTCGGCAGCGCGAGGATGGCCTCGCGCACGGTCTCGGTGATATCGAAGCCGATCGCGAACTCGAGCCCGTGGGCTCCGATCGCGTCAACAAACCCGTGGGTCGCGCCCACCGAGTCGGCGCGCACCAGCACGTCGAGCCCGGCGGGCGGATCCTGCGCCCGGGTCGGGCGGGGCAGCTGGGCCAGCGCCGCGTCCAAGAGGACCAGGTGATCGGCGGCGGTGTTGGCCCCCGCGTTGCGCGGGCGCAGCTGGCCGGTCAGGGCTTCGTCGGTCTCGTCGCAGGTCACCAGCAGCGGGGGGAACCCGAAGCCGCGCGTGTACGTGGGCGCTGCCTGTTCCTTCTCGCGGTGCGCGGTGACCAGCGTCGCATCGAAGGCGAGCGTCACCCGGGCCGGCGCCGCCCCCTGCTGCCAGGCCCAGGCCCGCGCCGCCGCGCGCGCCGTCTGCACGGCGGCGAGCCGAGCGGCGTCGATGCCGGCGACGTGGCGCCACGCCATCGGCAGCGAGGCCACCGCCCCAAAGCACTCGGGGTGCGCCCGCCGGCCGTCGAGGGCCGACCGACAGTCGCCCCCGTCCGCCAGGGTCACCGCGACGTCGGCCACCACCTCGCCGGTGGCGTGCCGTCGCGCCGGCGGCTGCCACGGCGCCACGGCGGCGGACAGGTCCCGCGCCATCCCGCTCCGCTCCACCAGATCGCTGAGAAGGCGGACGCCCGCGGGGGTGACCAAGCCCAGCCCGTCCGCGCTCACGTGGCCCCGCGGCCGACGCCGTTTGTGCTTCGCTTCCACGGTGAAGGCTCTCCGTGGGGGCGTTCCGGTTGAGAGACCCAGAACCTCCCCATCTGGAGGGCTCGCTTACACCTCAGTCCCACCTGCCACCTGCCCCTGGCGAAAGATCCAGGCTAGAAGCGACCGGGTACGTGACCTCCGTCATGAGCGAGAGCCGCCGGTGCAGGCCAGCCACAGCGCCACTTCGGCCGTCCAAGGCATCAAGCGTCGCGCTCAGCGCCGCAAATGGGCCACCATCGGTCCAGTGGCGGCAGGTCACGATTCGATGACAATGCTCTCGGGCCCTCGCGCATGGACGACGCGGTCTATGATCTCAACCACAGGCACTTTCGCGAGCGACATCGGTCGGGTGGAGAATCCGCCTGCTAGTGTAGGGTCTCGCAATTGGCTTGCCATTTGTGGTTGACTGAGGGGGTGAACCACGCGGCGGCAGCGCTGGCGCTCACCCCGGGGCAGCGCACCACGCTGGAGGTGATGGCGAAGGCCACGACCACGGCGCATCGGGACGTGGTGCGGGCGCGCGCGCTGCTGCTGGCCGCTGACGGGGTGGCGAATGTCCGCACGGCGGCGCAGGTCGGGGTGTCCGCGGTGACGGTGCGGGCCTGGCGGGAGCGCTTTGCCACCTCGTGACTGACGACGATGAGCCCGTGGGCAGGTGCGTAGGCGATGAGGTAGTAGTCGGCGACCTGTAGGAAGGTGTTGACTGCGGCGGGGTCGTAGCTCGCGCCGCTGGCCCAGCCGCTGAGCGCGGCGAGGCTCGGCAGGATGGCGGAATCGGGGGGCAGGAAGAAGGCCGTCCCACGGTCACGCGCCCACACCGACAGCTGGTCATCTCCCGCGAGCAGCTCGTCATGGACCTTCTCAACGCTGAAGGCTGTGTGCTTCGCGTTGGCTGCGTCGAGCCAGTGCCAGAAGGCGGGACAGAAGTCAAAGGAGTAATGGAGGTTTTTGGCCTGGATGAACACATCGGCGTCCAGGAGGTAGGCCATCAGCCGACCCCGGGCCGGTGGACCAGCTCATCGAAGGTGGCCTGCTTCTTGAACCCAAGCATCCGAAACGCCTCTCGGTAGAGTGTCTGGCCCTCCAGGGTGCTCTCCAGGAGGGCACGGGCGAAGCGCTTGCTCACCCGGATCGGCTGGGTATTGTAAAAGCTTCCCCCGGTGCTTACGCGCTCCTCCATCAGGGAGAGAACCCGTTCGCGCTCCGCCGCGTAGGCGGCACGGAACTGAGGCGGAGTCAGATAGCCGACGTCGAAGATCCGTCTAAGTACGACCAGCGTGCTGACCTTGAACTCCCTCGCCAGCCGGTCAAGGTCAGGGGTCAAGGCCTGCGGGTCGACAACCAGGTCGCGCAGGCTCTCGCCTGGCATTAGGAACTCGGCTGCCACCTCATTGCACCAGCGCTCCGCCTCATTGCCCAGAGAGGCCGCTCCATCGGCATCCGAGACGGCCGACTGGCCGAGCCAGACGTGGGCCAGCTCGTGAGCGAGGGTAAAGATCTTGGCTGCCGTGGTGTCGGCGCCGTTGACGAAGATGAGAGGGGCGAGGTTGTCGGCCAGGGCGAAGCCCCGGAACTCTGCCGGGTCCAGCTTGCGGTGGGTGTTGCTCCCGACCACGCCGTTGACCATGACCAGCACGCCTTGTCTCTCCGCCGCTTCGATCAGCAGGCGGAATGCCTCACCCCAGGAGGTCCCACGCTCAGCAGGCTCGAACGAGAGGGTCGAGCGCATCGTCGACGCGGCCCCGACCACTTCGTTGGCAGTGGTAAGGGTCCCCACAAAGGGGACAGACGGCTCCTGGTGGAGCCGGGCAAAGTCCCGGTACCACTCCTGGCGCTGCTGGCAGATGTATACGGTCTCCAGCAGGTCCGGGCTCGCATGCCCTACCTCTATATCACGGATGGTTCGAAAGTCGGGGAGAGGGAGGCTCTCCTGCGGGGGCTCGGCCAGGAAGAGGTAGCCCAGCGGAGTGTGGGTGGCCGTAGCGAACCTCTCCAGCTGCTTGAGAGTGGGCAGCTTGGAGCCCTGTTCCCAGGCATCCAGGTCCGGGAACTTGGCCAGGAGATTCTCGGCAGCGACGCCGGAGCGCTCCCTGGCCCAGGCGAACAGTCTTTCGGGAACGGAGACGCGAACCGTCATCGGTCGGACCGCATCGTCGTCACTGGTCGGAGGTGAGCATTCTCATCACCGCGTCGTAGCCATCGACCGCGTTGAGGTGGGCGTACACCAGTTCTGTCATACGCAAGCCGGTGTGGCCCAGACGCTGGGCGAGCCGGACCGGGTTCATGCCCCGGCGCATGGCTTCGGTGGCGAACGAGTGGCGCGAATGGTGGCACACGTTGACTCCCAGTTCGGTGATGCCTCGCATCGGACCCGCAGTGAGGTCCGGGGTCCGCCGGATTGGCACGACCTGGGCTGCGATGCTGACTACCGCTACTAAGGCTAAGACGAACGTGGACCCGGCTAGGAGGGGCATGTTGGCTCCTGGACACGAGTTCGGTGGATGATCTTACCCCCGAGAGCGTCGGGTTGACCCTAAACGCCACGTTCAGTCCGTCAGCGGCCCGGCCAGCTGCCGGTCCTGGACTGCCCGTCCTACTCGGCGGCTGGCCGCCTTGATATTCCGCCGCCTCCACGCTCGGGCCTCTCCCCGCCGCGTTAGGGCGAGGAGGCCGGTGGGCTGGCCCGCGTCCGGTACACTGGGGCGTGTGGGGGCTGTAGCTCAGCGGGAGAGCACTACATTGGCATTGTAGGGGTCGGGGGTTCGATTCCCCCCAGCTCCACCAGGACGGTCTAGCCGCCCTGCGGGAGGCCCCGAAGGCGGAGTCCCTGGGCCGGTTCTCGGGTGAGGGCTTCAAACCCGGTCTGAGCGCCAGGCCGGCCCTGCTCCGAACTCGGGCTGGCCGTGTCCACGAAACAGTAGGAAGGGGCGCAAACCACTTTTCGCGCGCACCTGAGTTCAGATTAGCGCCCCTCCTTGGCATGGAAGAGGCCGCGGGTTCGATTCCCGCCGGCTCCACCATCTGGTGCTTTGGTGAGCGATAGCCGCGGTCCCGAAGCTCAAGGTTGGCGGAAGGCCTCGTGTCCGCCGATGCGGCGCCAGCGGATGGCGGGCTCACCGGCAATATCCCCCCACTCGAACGTCGCGCGGCCATCGGGGCCCGAAAACGACCAGGTCATCTCCCAGATGCCCGGGGCTCCCTGGACGGGCTTGACCCGCAAGCCGGCGGCCCAACCGGTGCGTGGATCGTGCCGGTGGGTGACGGCGGCGTCGTGGAAGCGGTGGACCGCAGTGCGGAACAGCGAGCGCTCGGTGTCGGTGAGGCGCTTCCAGTCAGCCTTGAAGCGCTCAGCTCGCTCGAACGTCACGAATCGAGTTCGGCGAGAAAGGTGTCGGGACCCTCCGTGACGACCACCCCGCCAGCCGCGATATCAGCGTCGGCCTCGCGCTCCATCCGCTGCCAGCGCTCGGTCCAGAACCACGCCTGATCACTGGGAACCGGAATGACCGGGTGCAACTCGATCACCCCATCAGGCCGCTCGACCATCCGGACCTGGGCGCCGGGCCGGTC
>DATKSV010000123.1:0-4008 GCA_035531535.1 Candidatus Nanopelagicaceae bacterium
GAGAGCTGGACCAAAGCGGCGACTTCAGCAGCTGTGGTGGCGAGTGGCTTCTCCACCAGCAAGGGAATGCGCCGGCGCAGCAACGCCGACGCCAGCTCGAAATGGCTCGCGGTGGATGAGGCGATGATGGCAGCATCCACGCCGGCCAGCTCGTCGACCGTGGTGCTGACTTCAACATCCCCCGCAGCCGCGCGAGCCGCCTGGAGGTTCACGTCCACCACCTTGGCCACAGCACACCGCGGGCTGGCCTGAGCGACTCTGAGGTGATTGGCACCCATGGAACCGAGGCCGACAAGGGCCAATTTGATCAAGGTATCAATCCCAACTTTCCGGTTTGCCAGCGGGGTGGAGTATACCGGGCGTGTGCCGAGGTGGGCTCCGCTCTGAGAGGCGCCAATGACGGTCATCCGCCGATTCCACGACGTGCTCGCAACCTCGCCCGGTGAACTAGCCGCGTGGTGAAATAGGGTGGTGGAGCTGGGAGGTGATTTGGGGTCGGCGCGGTGTGGGTTGTGGAGGCATATAGATGCGAGGCACAACTTCCCGTCAGGTGACGATGCTGGGGTGGATCGACCCCGAGGAGCTGATCCCGGTCAACCATCCCATCCGCAGGGTGAAGCTACTGGCGGAGGCGGCGCTGCGAGAGCTGGAGCCCACGTTTGCGGGGATGTACGCGCAGATTGGGCGGCCCTCGATCCCGCCGGAGCAGCTGCTGAACAGCTGTCTCTTGATGGCGCTGTACACGATTAGGAGTGAGCGGCAGTTCTGCGAGCGGCTGCGGTACGACCTGCTCTTCAAGTGGTTCCTGAACCTCAATGTGGAGGATGAGCCCTTCGACCACTCCAGCTTCGCCAAGAACCGCAAGCGGCTGCTGGAGCACCGGGTGAGCCGGCTGTTCTTCGAGGCGGTGGTGAAGCAGGCGAGGAAGCGGCAGCTGCTGTCGTCGCAGCACTTCACAGTGGATGGGACGCTGCTGGAGTCATGGGCGTCGATGAAGAGTCTGCGGCCAAGATCGGATGACGACCAGCCCGGTGGCAGCAATGGCTACACCCCTAGCAATCCCGATGTCGACTTCAAGGGGCAACGCCGAAGCAATGAAACGCACTTCTCCCCGACGGACAAGGAAGCGCTGATGGCCCGCAAGGGCAAGGGCAAAGAGACGCGATTATGTTTCTGTGGCCATGTCCTGATGGAGAACCGTCACGGGCTGGCGGTGGATGTGGAGTTCACCAGGGCGACCGGCACCAGTGAGCGGGAGGCGGCGTTGGTGATGCTGCGCAGGATGCGCCAGCGGGTGCGCCGCCACCGCTGCACCCTGGGAGCCGACAAGACATCCCACCGGGATAACTTGTCAAGACGGAACAGGGGTGCGTATTGCGGGGAGTACTCATGCGGCCTGCTCGACTGGAGCCGGCCAGGCCAAAGCTTCGTCGTACTCGACTCCCTTGGCGAGGCAGGCATGCAGGATTCCCACCAGTCGGTTAGCCACGGCTCGCATCGCCTGACCATGCGTCTTCTGCCGGGCGCGCAAGGAGTCGTAGTAGGCGCTACCTCCCGGTGAGGCATGGATGGCGCCAAACGCCCAGCGCAGGCAGACCTCGCCCAAGCGACGATTGCCCCCTCGCCGGGCCACCACCAGCCGAAACTTGCCCGAGGCCCGGGTCACCGGCGAGGTGGTCGCGTAGTTCTTGCGTGCTTTAGCATCTGCGTAGCGGTTCGGTGCATCGCCGAACTCGCCCAAGGCCCGGGCGCCAAGGACAAGACCAAGTCCGGGAAGACTGCGAATGATCTTGGCGTCCGGGTGTTCTTCAAAACGTAGTTCCAGCTCCGCGGCCAGCGCCTCAATCTGGGTAGTCATCTCCCGGACGATCCGGGCCGTCGCCCGCACCGAGTTGCCGTAGGCGCTGGTCACTATCGGGCCCGTCTCCAGCTGGGGCGAGCGGAGCGCGGTGCGGATCTGCTCGTCCCTGCTCCGGCGTCGGCGCCTGCTCTCCGCAGCGCCGAGGTGATCTTGGAGGTCCAGAGCGCTCGTCCCTGCTCCGGCGTCGGCGCCTGCTCCAAGAGCCCCATCGCATCCTGGCTGCCCCGCTCCGACGAGGAGGCAAAGTCGGGGAAAGCCTGCAGCATCCCGGGGTAGTACTGGCGCAGGGTATTAGAGGCGGTTGACCTGGGTCTGGCGCTCATGGATCAAGGTCTGGTGAGTGCGGGCGAGCACCGCAATCCCTTCAGCCAGGTCCGAGTCACTGGCGTACCGGCGATGGTTGTGGCGGTCTGTTCGGACCACGTCGGCGAGCATCTTGGCGTCTCAGCGATCCGACTTCGCCCCAGACAGGTGGTGGCGGTCTCGATATCGGCTCGAGGCCAACGGGTTGATCTCGTAGACCGCGTAGCCGGCGGCGGCCAGTGCTTGCCCGACCAGACCGTGGACCGACTCGGTGCCCACCACCACCTGACTCGGGTCGTCCTCGTGCCGCCCCACCAGCTCATGGCTCTGAGTGACGCCCGCCATGGTGTCGGCCACCTGCAACTCCCCCAGCACCGCCCCTTCGCCATCGACCAGGGCGATATCGTGGTGCTCCTCCGCCCAATCCAGCCCCAGAAAGATCATCGGTCTCCTCCACATCCCGGTTGCTCCAGCTGAGCCGCAGGAGAACAGCAGCGTCCTAATGGAGCAGTGCTCATCGGCACGACATCCCACCAGCTATCGGTCTCCTGCCAGGCACTGGGGGCACGCTCTTGTCAAAGGGCTAGAGGCCCGAGGGCTAGGAAGTGCTCCCCCGGTGTCGGCTCCGATGAAGAGTGTGTCCACAGTGACCGCAGTTGTTCAACCCCTCCCCCGGACCCTCTCCCCATTACTACTACTACTGGGGAAAGGGCAATCCCGGTTACGTCCCCATTAGGGCTACGACGTGCGGGACTTCATCACCTCCTGCCAGGAGCTGCGGGTGACGCCGCACATCGCCCGGAAGGAGAGCTTTTGGGGCAGCTCCGTTCTGGCCAAGCTGGCTCCGACCCCTGGGTACCAGGTGAGCCAGCGCAAGAGAAAGCGAGTCGAGGAGATCTTCGGGTGGACCAAGACCGTGGGCGGAGGCAGAAAGCTGCGGTACAAGGGGGTGGAACGCAACCGGCTCTGGGCGGAGATGACCGCAGCCGCCTACAACCTGGTCCGCATGAGCAAGCTGGTGGCGGTACCCGCCTGATGGCCCATAAAAATGGGCCCGATGGCCTGCCTGGGTCCGCCAGGTTCCCCGATCTGGGCTCCTGGGAAGACTAAAAACCCCTTCCTCCGCCCGCAAGCCTGCGCCTGGCAACCGGCCGGGGCCACTTCACCCGTAGTTCAACACCCTGCTAGTGCGTCTGAGGCCCACCCACCTCTGGCGGATCATCCTTCAGCCCCTCGGGATGAGTACTCCGCTGCGCCCATGGAGGGAAGCGAGCCGTGTCCCGGACCCTGCTTCGACAAGCAACGGACTCAGCAAGTGTTAGAGCTGTGCCCCCCTGCCCACTGATTCCTGGCACCGCCTTTTGAGTGCGTCGGAACCGCGACGGGCGCGCCCCTACAGCGAAGCCACACTTCGCCCATCCCTCTCCGCCGCCCTCTGGACGATCATCCGGGTCGAGAATCCACCGATCGTCCGGCGCAAGTTTGACTTCGGGCCCGCGGAAGCAGTGATGGCGCTTACCGGGCGCGGCTCGCGGCAGGCTAAGCCTCAATCCACGTGCGCCCTGGCAAGGGCTCCATCGCCAGCGGGGGAAGGACCCGCCTGGCCGGTGAGATTGGGATCCTCAGCGCCGGTGGGAAGGGATCCGCTACGCTCCACCCCCTCGGTGCCTCCTACTTGGAACCGATGGACCATGTGACAACCCCCTTCAAAGTCAGAGCGGCCCTTCATCCACCGGGGTGCCCCCCAAACTCTCCTCGCTATCAACTGATCCAGGTGTGAGTCATGGTCTATCTCCGGCCGGTCACTTCCTCGCTGGTTCCCACTAACCGCTGCCGGACCGACG
>DATKSV010000124.1:0-6620 GCA_035531535.1 Candidatus Nanopelagicaceae bacterium
ATCAGGCCCATGATGAAACCGGCGTGGAGGTTGGTCCAGAAAAGGAACAGGAAGGGCAGCGCCCAGGCTATCCGCCCGCCTCGGCGGAGCTGGCGTTCCACCACCAGCAGCACCACCCCGATCAAGAGGTAGGTCTCCATCTGGGATCGGGGGCCGAGGATGGGGTAGGCGGTGAGCGCCGCCAGCAGTAGACCCACGCCGACGGTGATGCCGTTGACCGGCCCCAGCTCCCTCGCCCTGGCCCAGATCACCATCAGCATGGCGAGCGTTACCAGCCAATAGACCAAAACCACGCCCGGCCTTCCCGAGAAGGCGGCCACGAAGGCCATCCAGGTCTCGCTGAGCCACTCTTGGAGCACCCAGTGGTGGCCGGCCGCCATGAACGCGTAGGGGTTGACGTGGATCAGGTGGTCGGTCGAGAGCATGGTGTTGCCGTTGCGCAGGTGCCACCAGAAGTCAGGGTCCATCACCTGTGGCCGGGCTGCCAGCATCCCCGCCGCCAGCCCCAGGATGGCGACGAAGCGGGGCAGGGTCAACCACTGCCCCCGGGGATGCCTCCCTACCATCGCCACCGCAGTCCTTCAGGAGCGCTCACCGGGCCAGTCTAAAGAGGGCCGGACCGGGTTCCAGCAGCGTTGCAAAGATGCGTCAGATCCGCGGCCCTTCCGTCCGGGGAGCGGTATTCGCCGCTAGAGCTTAATCTTGGGGGATGGCCGCCCAACCAGTCTCTTCACCATTGCAGGCGTCCACCGGCGAGTTGCAGCAGGTGCTGGGTCAGGAGACCTCCCGTCTCGAGGACGCGCTGCTCTCGATCGACGAGGAGGTGATGCGGCTGCTGGCCGGTCTCGACCAGATGGCGGAGCGGCTCGAGGACGCCGACATCGTCCGCCGCCACGTGCTCCGGGATCACGGCCGGTACGCCAGTGAGGAGGTGGAGGCGGCGATCTCTCGCTGCCACGCCCTCCACTCGGAGTCCAATCTGGCCCGGGCCCGCCTGCTGCACTGTCGGCTCTGGGCCAAGGAGCTGCGCTACTGGCACTCCCTGATCAAGGCCACCGCTGATCACCTCGATGACCACCGCCCCGCCGACGGGACCCTGGAGGAGGGGTTGGCTCGCTACCGGAGCGCCTCTCGGCAGGTTTTCCAGATCATCGAAGAGGAGCGGATGCGGATCGCCCGTGACATGCACGACGGGCCCGCCCAGTCGATGTCCAACCTGGTGCTGCGGGCGGAGATCCTGGAGCGGCTGGTGGACCGGGACCCGGAGCGGGCCAAGCTCGAGATCCAGAGCTTCAAGGACTCCATGCGCGAGGTGCTCGACGAGACCCGCGACCTGATCTTCGACCTCCGGCCCATGACCCTTGACGACCTGGGGGTGATCCCGACCCTGCGCCGGCTGGTGAACGAGTACCGGGAGCGCGAGGGGATCGAAGCCCGGCTCTCTGTGATCGGGGCCGAGCGCAGGCTTCCCCCGGAGACCGAGGGCGCCCTCTTTAGGATCGTCAAGGAGGCACTGGTGAACGTCCGCAAGCACGCCCACGCCAAGAACCTGGACGTCCTGATCAACCTGCAGCCGCGCCGGATCAGTGCGGTCGTCAAGGATGACGGCGATGGATTCGACCTGGCGGCAGTGGAGGCCCGGCTGTCCCGGGAGCCTCACTTCGGGATCATCTCGATGCGGGAGAGGGCCGATCTCGAGCACGGCCAGCTCGAGGTTCTGTCTCAGGTTGGCCGGGGCACCGAGGTCAGGCTGACCCTCCCGATCACCTGACCCGCAAGGTTGGCTCGCAGAAAAGTTACCGGCCGGTTACACGGATTTGAGGGGATGTGCCCGTATACTCCGGCCTGCCATAGCCAGGCTCACGGGCTCCACCGCTCGTGATATTCGGTTCGGTAAGGAGGATACGGAAGGATGCTTAGTTCCTGGTACGTGCGGTTGCGCACCCGCCTCGCGGAGGCCATTGGCAGCCGCGAGTCGAACGAAGAGGGGCAGGGTATGGTCGAGTACGCCCTGATCCTAGTACTCATCGCCATCGTCGTCATCGCCGTTCTTACGATCGTGGGCCACAAGGTCAGCACGGTCTTCAACAACATCAACACCGGGCTCGGCTGACAAACTCGTAGCCAACGGGGGTGCGCCAGCTATGGTTGGCGCGCCCCCGATCTTCACCCTAAGCCTGGCCCTGCGGCCAGCTTCAATCCTCGGAGGTTATGGACGGTGACGACCGATTTGAAAGGACGGGTCAATCAGGTCTGGATCGCCGTGGGTCTGATCTGCGCGATCGCGGCGTTCGGACTCGCTTACTACTTCACGCGCGCCAGTACGACCCCGCCGAAGCCGACGGTTCCGGCCAACGGCCAGTTGGTCGTGGTCGCCCGGGTGGCGATCCCCAGCGGCTCTTTGATCACGCCGGGCATGCTGGAGGTGACTCGCATCAAGGGCCTGGTGCCCGCCAATGCCTACACCTCCTGCCAGCCATTGGTGGGGGAGGCCTGTGCCACCACCGTCGGAGTCTCCTCCTCACAGCCGGCCGCGTCGCAGGCGACCACCCTCAACTACTTCGCGGTGGTGCCGATCGCGCCCAACACCGAGATCACAGCCAACCTGGTCTCGCCCAGCAAGGTCGTCCAGACCCCGTCCTTCGGCAGCCTCAACCTGCCCCCCGGAGACGTCGCCATCGCGATCCCGCTCAGCGCTCAGCAGGCTGTGGCCGGCTATCTGCAGGCGGGTGACCGGATCGACATCATCGCCTCCGCCGCCAGTGGCAACACCAACTTCTCGTTCCAGGACATTCCCGTGCTCGGCATCGGTGCTCCTCAGACGACCGCCTCGGGGGCCGCGTCGTCCTCCTCTGGGGGCTTGGTGGTCCTGCAGGTGACGAGGAGCCAGGCGCTCGGGATCGAGGAGCTGGAGAAGACCGGCAGCATCTACACGGTGGCGCTGCGGTCGGCGGCCGATTACGGCCACGGCTACATCCCCACCACGATCACCCCCGCTGACAACTACACCCAGGCCTGCACCCCGGGAACCAAGGTCAACCCCATCATCGAGGAGGACCTGCAGCAGGCTCAGCGGGCGGTGACGCTCGCCAGCAAGACGTTTAGCTCCGCTCAGACTCAGTTCAACAAGGACAACACCACCCTGCAGTCGATGTCCAGCGGCAGCGCCGGCGAGCCGGCCGCCCAGCAGCTGGTGCAGGCCGATGCCGCGACGCTGGCCCAGGACCAGTTCTCACTGATCCAGGCCCAGAACGAGGTGACGGCAGACCAGGCGGTGCTCTATTGCGGCGCCACGGCGGCCCAGGGTCAGTCCTCGGCCAGCGGCTACGCCTCGGGCAGCTCCCAGATGATGCAGAACCTCTTCGGCTTCGGCATCGGCTGAGGGCGGAGGGAAGGCCGAAGGGGACTACGACGTTGGCGCGCTCACAGACTCGAAGGTCGCGGCCATGATCAGGGTCGTGGTGGTGGACGACATCCCCAGCACCCGGGAGAACCTCAAGAAGCTGCTCTCCTTTGAGGAGGACATCGAGGTGGTCGGAACGGCCGGTGATGGTCGCGAGGGCATCGATGTGAGCCGCCAGCTCCAGCCTCACGTGGTCCTGATGGACGTCAACATGCCGGGCATGGACGGCATCAGCGCCACTGAGGCGCTGGCGGTCGAGCTGCCCCAGTGCCCGGTCGTGATCATGTCCGTCCAGGGTGAGCGTGACTACCTGCGCCGGGCGATGCAGTCCGGGGCCCGCGAGTTCCTGATCAAGCCCTTCACCGGCGACGAGCTGGTGGCGAGCATCCGGCGCGTCTACGAGCTGGAGGAGAAGAAGGGCTCCTACTCGCCCAAGGCGGCTGCGGGAGCGGCGGTGGCCGAGCCGGCCAACCCTGGCGGCCAGGTCTGCGTCGTCCTCAGCGGCAAGGGCGGGTGCGGCAAGACGTTCGTCGCCATCAACCTGGCCGCCGCGCTCCGGGTCGAGACCAGCGCCAAGGTCTGCCTCGTCGACCTCGACCTCCAGTTCGGCGATGTCGGGGTGATGATGAACTTGGACCACGCCAAGACCATCACCGAGCTGGTCGACGGCCAGGGCGGCATGGACTGGGAGCTTATCGACGATATCCTGGCCGACGGCCCGCTCGGCCTGCGGGTGCTGTTGGGCCCGTTCAGTCCCGAGTACGGCGACCTGGTCAGGGCCGAGCACGTGCGCGCGATCGTAGACATTCTGCGACGAGAGTTTGACTATGTCGTGGTGGACACGGCCAGCCAGTTGTCGGAGGCTACTCTGGAGGTCATCGACGCGGCGGATCGCGTCATCGTCGTCGGGGCCCTCACCATCCCCGCTATCAAGGACACCAGACTGATGCTGAAGATGCTGGAATCGCTCAAGGTCAACCGGGACCGGATCGCGGTCGTGGTGAACGGGCACGACGCCCACGCCGTCTACGACGCGCCCAGCATCGAGCGCAACCTCAAGTTCCCGGTCAAGGTGCAGTTTCCTTCCGAGCCGCGCCTGGTGGGGGGCTCGATCCACCGTGGCTCGCCCTTGGTGGTGACCCACCCGGAGTCTGACATCACCGAGCTGCTGCGCGGACTGGCGAGGAGTCTCAAGCCGGACGCGGAGCCTAGCGGCGAGATCAAGGTCGAAGTCAAAACTGCCAGCCCGCGCCGGTTCAGTCTGCGGCGCTAGGGCAAAGCAAGGAGCATTCAGTTCATGTCACTTCTGGAGCGGGTCAGGACCAAGGGGGACGGTAACGACGCGGCGGTGGTCGCCCCGGCCGCACCGGCTGCGGCCCCAGTGGTGCCGGCCCCAGCGACCGCACCGGCCGGAGCAGCTGTGGCCCCCGCCAGCGGCGGCGGAGACCACATCCCCTCGCGGCTGGCGGCGGCGGTAGCCGCTGGCAACCCGGAAGCGGCCACGCCCCCAGCCCCCAGCCACCCGGGCTGGCACGAACGAGCGGAGGCAGTGCGCGAGCGGCATGCCGCGCCCGCCAATGAGGCCCGGAGCGCATCCATGCCTCAGTACGCCGCCATCAAGGCCCAGGTCACCATGGCGCTGCTGGAGGAGTACGCCGATGTCTCCAAGGCACCCCGTGAGCGCCTGGTGGCCAAGATCGGGGAGCTCGCCAACTCAGTGCTCGGCGAGCTCAGCATCTCGATCACCCGCAACGACCGGCAGCGGCTGGTGGAGCAGCTCATCAACGATGTGCTCGGACTGGGTCCGCTGGAGGGGTTGTTGAAGAACCCCGAGATCACCGAGATCATGATCAACGGGCCCGACAAGATCTACGTGGAGCGCCATGGCCGGTTGCAGCGCTATCCGGCCAAGTTCGACTCCAACGACCATCTCATGCAGATCATCGACCGCATCGTGAGCTCGGTCGGCAGGCGCGTCGACGAGAGCACACCGATGGTGGACGCGCGGCTCAAGGATGGCTCCAGGGTCAACGTGATCATCCCGCCGCTGGCGCTGCAGGGGCCCACCATGACCATCCGCCGCTTCAGCAAGGACCCCTTCACCGTCGACAACCTGATCGAGTTCGGGACGCTGACGCAGGAGATGTCGACCTTCGTCCGAGCCTGCGTCCGAGGCCGCATGAACATCGTGGTCTCGGGCGGCACCGGATCTGGCAAGACCACCACCTTGAATGTGCTGTCGGGCTGGATCCCGGACGACGAGCGGATCATCACGGTCGAGGACTCCGCCGAGTTGCAGCTCCGCCAGGAGCATGTGGTGACGCTGGAGTCGCGTCCCGCCAACATCGAGGGCCGGGGACGAATCGGGATTCGAGAGCTGGTGATCAACTGCCTGCGGATGCGACCCGACCGGATCGTGGTCGGTGAGTGCCGTGGCGGCGAGGCGCTGGACATGCTCCAAGCGATGAACACTGGCCATGATGGCTCCCTGACAACTGTCCACGCCAACAGCCCGGCGGACGCTCTTTCCCGGCTGGAGACCATGGTGCTCATGGCCGGCACCGATCTGCCCTCGCGCGCAATCCGGGAACAGATCGCGGCCGCCGTCGACATCATCGTCCAGCAGGCGCGCCTTCGTGACGGCACCCGCCGGGTGACCGCGATCTCCGAGGTCACCGGGTTTGACGGCGACAAGGTGGCGCTCAACGACATCTTCCTCTACCACCAGGAGGGGCTCGACGATGAGGGCAATGTGGTTGGTCACTTCGCCCCCGCCAACGTCCCCGAATGCCTGGAGACGCTCAAGTCCATCGGGGAGGGAGTTGACCCGGCCATCTTCGCGGTCCCCGCCACGCCCGCTTCCACGGCCGAGGACAGTGCGGCATGAGTCCCGTCGCACTCGCGCTGGAGGCCGTCGGAGCGCTGGCTATCTTCATGGCCATCGCTGTCGCTGGGATCGGGCGCACCCGGAGCCGGGGGGCCGAGCTGGATGCCCGGGTCCAGCGATTTGCCGAGGCCGGGGCGGGCACGGTGATCAACATCCCGTCGCGGTCGGATGAAGGAGCTGCCGGTGCCCCGTCGGGGCCGTTGGCGGCTCTTCGGGCCCGCCTTGGCCGCCGGGCCGAAGGCGCCGGCAACGCGGCCCAGCGTGCCCGCAACGCCAACCTGGCGGAGGCTCTGGCGAGGGCCGACGTCAAGCTTCGGCCGGCGGAGTGGT
>DATKSV010000125.1:0-8679 GCA_035531535.1 Candidatus Nanopelagicaceae bacterium
CTCGCCTATTGCTTGCGACTCGCCTCGCATCCACCTCAAAAGCCACCCTTGGCGCTGTGCCATGCCGCCAAAAGTCCGCCGGATCCGAACCCCCTCCGGAATTCGGAGCCGACCCTTCTCACGGACCACACTCCCTCTACCGGGGTGCCTCTCCTTCGGCTGGGACTAGAACCCAAACCGCCCTGCCGGGGAATCAGCCCTTGTTGATAAGTTCGTGCAGCTGGTGGGGGTGATCGCCAGGGGCGAGAGTCCAGCGTTGAGGATGTCAGCGTCGCCGGTCACGATGCCGCATCCGCGCTCTCGGCGAGCGCGACCAAGTAGTCGTCGGCGGGATCGCGAAGCCGGCGAGTCGATGCCGCTGGGGCGGCGCGTGGGTCAGCGTAGGCGGCCAGTTCCTCAGAGAAGGAAACCGCGTCCGTGATGAGTATCCAGCGCCGGAACTCGGGGCGGACCAGGACCACCGTGAGCTCATCGATCAACTCTTGTGTGACGACGGCGACCACCTGCCCGGTGATGAGTAGCTCTACACCTCAAGCGGGTGCGCCGAACGGGTTGATCAAGGCGGAGACCAACACGTTGGGGTCGATGACGACCCGGAAGGGTTCCGGCAGCGCTCAGCTGGTCCGGCGGACGGAACGCTCGGCGCGCACGGCCGCGATCTCCTCGGCCGCGATACGAGCAGCTTCTTCGTCACCGGGTGCATCGTCAGGTCGGATGCCGGCCCAGATGAGCCCCACCGCACCAGCGAGCCCCAGGTGATGCTGGAGCGCTTCCTCAAACACCTCGTACTCGTGCCTGCCGGTCCGCGCCGCGGCCACCTTAGTTGCCCTCAGCAGTTGCTCGTCGATGTAGACGGTGGTCTTCTTCCGAGTCACGTCTCCATTCTGACCGAAAAACTGAACGCCCACGACATCGCCCATACGCCGAAGGTTGCGTGGTCAGCCGTGCACCGATCCGTGTCGGCGAGCTGATGGGCCGGAGTTGCCCGGGAAGGTGGCGCCGCCAGTCTGGCGGCTCTTGAGAACCGGTCGTCGCGACCGCAACCCAGTCCAGAGCCACCAGGAGTGGCCGCCCAGGCATTAGTCGCCTCGAACAGGTTCGCGCTCACTTGGCGCCGTGCCCGCTACGTTCGAGAAGTTGGGAGACACGCTGGTGGGACATGCCCAGCAGAGACCCGATATCGCGCATGGTGAGTTGGCGGCGCTCCAGCAGCGTTGCGGCCACCTGCCGGTTAGCCGCCGTGGCTTCGCGTTGCGCTCGCTCTGCCACCTGCCGCAATTCCTTCGCCGCGTCGATCTCGGCACTGATACCGCCGGGGAGGTCGGGGTTCACCCTCACGTCGAACGACCTCGGGGACACCCGCAACATTGCCGCGATGGCGTCCCTGGCCATCTCCTCAGCCTGATCCAGACGGCGGGCCTGACTGAACACCCCCGGAACCTCAGGGACAACGATGGCCCACCAATCGCCCGCACGCACGCAGCGGGCCGTGTACGTCGCGCGCTCAACCGCCCCTGCCGCCATCACCGCCACCACTCTTCTCCCAACTCAGCTTCCAGGTACTTCATGATTCCTTCTGCCGTGTACTCGTTGATCTCACGGTGCCGAGGGATGGCCACTTCATTGGTCCCGCAAATCCAGATCTCATGCTTGCCCCCCGCAGAGGTCCTCCTTTGGGTCCAGCTCTTTCCCGCCTTACGAGCCGCCTTCTGAATCCTCCTGACGAGCGTGGCCCGGTTCATTGGCCCGTAGTCTACGTTACTAGCCCAGCGCAGGCTAGCGGTGTAGCCTAAAGGTGGTGAGTACTGGTTCCCCCATGGTGAGGCTCACACCTTCACCCTGTCGGTCCGTCACAGCCCTAAGGGCCCGGTGGGCATCTCGTGCCCGCTCAGAGGCCCTGCTGGTGGCCTATTGCTTATCCCCTTCACTCAGCACGCGGCAGCTGGCAAGCGGCAGGTCCACGTCAAAGTCTGGAGCCGGCCACCCCTACCCGGCTACGGTTCCCGCGCTGGCGATCCAGCAGGCGTTCGACCGCCAGAAAGGGGTCCTCACCACCCAGGACCTCAAGGTGCTGGAGATCATCGAGGCCTTCGCCTCGGTCGCGATCACCAGCTCGCCCATGCTGGAGGTGGAGCCGGACCGGGTAAACCCCGACTGCGGGTCGATCGCCATCGGCCACCCCATCAGCGCCTTCGGCCCGCGCATCCTCGGTGGCCTGACCCTGGAGTTGAGGCGCCGGGGCGGAGACATCGGCAGGGGCCCCATCTGCTCCGGGCTGGCACAGGGAGAAGCAACGCTGGTCGAGGTCGGCTGAGCGGCTCCCTCGGGATGGGTGATGTACATTGGGCCGATGGTGGCTGCGGATAGCCGCGCTCCGGGGGAGCGTTGCGATCACACAGATGTCGCCGGATACTTTGAGGCGCTGGCCTATCTATTGGTCATCATGGCGCTTGGCGGGGTCATTGCCACCGCCGTCTGGTTGAGGCCGCCGCTCACCTATTGGCCCGTGCTTATGGCCGGGTTCGTCGTCTATGTTGGCGCCATGCTTTGGATCTTGCGACGCTGGGTCTCGTGGGCGGTCTCTGGGGCAGCCACGACCACAGCCCGCTTGGCCCCCCGCCCGGTGTCGCGGGCGATCATGTTCCCTGGCACCTGGTTGATCTTGGCGTTCGCGCTCCTGGGCTTGGTCGTCGCCATGGTCCAGCCCAAGTTGTTGGGCTTTATCAGCATCCAGATGCTGGTCTTCGGGGTCCTCTCGTGGCAGGGGGCCCGCAGTGTGCGCAGGTGGGAGTCACAGAGCGGCTCCAGACTCCTGATCGTGGCCAGGCTCGGCGCCGACCGATCGGACTTCCTCATCCAGACCGACTGTGACATCACCGGGGATCGCGTCCCGTAACCGCAGTCGGCCGCATCCGAGACCGCCCCACGGGCAGCCCGGCTCGACCGCCCCAATGCCAGCCGTGCCGCATCGTGGACAGTGAACACGTCTCGGCGGTGGGTCGGCCCCATTCCCTACCCGCCTCCGGAAACTACCATTCAGCGTGTAGCTAGGCTTAATGCCAACCGTCTATCTACCGACTTTCTGATCTCAAGGATCCGAATGGAGGTGCCGGGGAGTAATGTGCGCGCCGTGAGCAAGGGCAGGTCGGCGCTCTTGCTGGTCGTCACCCCCACGGCAGTGATAGTGCCCGGGGTGATGGTCTTGGTTGCCGTGTTTGGCTTCCGAGGGAGCGTGAAGGGCTATGCGATCGGGTTCGGAGTCGGCGTCCTAGTCGCAGTCCCGCTGTGCCTGGCGCTGCTTTCGGTGGTGGCGGTGTCATGGGTCATGGACCGAGGTAGTCGATCCCAGTCGGCCGGGGCATCAGGCGAGCCGCCGGGCCACAGCGGGGTGGACGTGGTGGCCGAGCCTGGACAGCTTCACCGCCCCGACTAGCCGCTCTAACGGTTTGAACCAGAGGGATAGGGCCCCAAGCTGACGGTGTATCAGCCGGCCAGCGAGATGAGGCCAGCCCATGATCACACGGGGAGAGGACGTGGAAGCGAGCGCACTTTGAAGCCGTTCGCGCCACGCAGCCCGTTGCCCTACGCGCCGGGCCATCGCCGGCCACGCGAACTGACCACTCATTCCGACCCAGGGGTTGCCGGTTGGAGTCGGGCCCCGAAGGCAGCCGGCGTCTGGACCGAGGCAATCAGCTTGGCAAGGGCTGTGAGGTCGGGAGCCACCTCCGCCACCCGGGTGGTCGCCGCTACGAAGCGCCCCACCTGGCCGCCGGGTAGAAACGAGAACTTGGGCAGACTCAGGACCGCCGTCAGTTCTTCCAGCAGCAACGGCGATACCACCAAGACCCACTCTCCGGCGGAGGCGGGAGTCACCAAGCGCCCGCACACCCCGGCTGGAGCCAGGACTGCCGATACGAGCACGTTGGTATCTGCCACGGCGCAGAGCATCTACTGTGAGCGGGACTTACCGCGGCGCTGGGCGCGATACGCTCGAACCTCGGAGACCGCGAGCGCCATCGCATCTTCGTCCGAAAGGCGATCCTGGCCCTGAGCTAACTTACCCAGGATTCTTTCCAGCTCCGCCCCGCCTGCAGCGCGTGCCCAGCACCGAGGTAGCGGCGCAGAGCCTCGGCCATCACCTCGCTCTCGCTTCGACCGCTAGCTAATGCCACAGCCTTGGTGGCCGTCCGCAGGTCCGGGTGTAGATGGAGGGTCGTCTTGCGCTTGGCCATGCCTGCATCATGGCGGCTTGACGGTTAGGAGCCAGTGCCGACGCACCTACTCAGCCGCACTGGCCTCCCCGCCATCACCGAGCCCGGTTGAGCCCGGCACTGGCATCGGTGAGCGCAATGGGTTTGAATGTGGGCCAGGACTAGGCGTACGGTAGCGGCGGACCGAGGCGCCCGCTCAAAAGATGCGGGCGGAGTTGTACCCAGTTCACTCCGCCATTGATGGTCTGCAGCAGCATCGGATTGGTGCAGCCGACGGCGGCGCCGAAGCAGGCGCGCACGGCGAATCCAAACTGGGCTGACACGAAATCCACCGAGGAGGCTGGGAGCGCTGGGTCGACCAGCGTCCAGTGGGCACCGCCATCGACGCTCTGGTAAAGCGCCTGGGAAAGAGTGCCCGGTCCCGCATTGCGAAGCTCCTGGGCGGTGGCGCCCAGCAGCCAGGCTCGAGTGCCCAGGTGGGGTCCGTCGAGGGTACCGTAGGTTGGAGGAAGCTGCGGCCAGCGAACCGGCAGCTGTCGAGGGATCCACTCCACTCCCGCGTCCGTCGTCTGGTACGCGACCTGCACATCAGCCATTCCTCCAGCGCCGCTCGGAATGGCGCACTCGAGCGCCAGCCAGCCGACACTGGCGGAGGCGAAGCTGGGCTGAGTGCTGCTGCACGAACGGCGCCGCCACCGCGCGGCCGAGATGTCGGGGGGCCGAGGTGGGTCCACCTTCTGCCAGGTGACGCCGCCATCGCGGGTCTGCTCCACACAGGCCCCGGTCTCCCAGCCGCGGGTGGGACTGGTGAAGAGGATGTCTGGGGACGCGCAGCCTGAGCGAAGGCCGGCTTGCTGGGTGGTGAAGGGCGTGAACCGCAGCTCCGTCGACCACTCGGCGCCGCCATCGGTGGTCCGGTACAGGACCAGACCAGTCCCCGTCCCCGCCCTGCCTTGGGCAGCGTTCCATTCCTCGCCGAGCCCGACCGCCAGCCAGCCATCCCGCGAGGTCACGAAGTCCACTGTCACAGTGTCGACGGTCATGGAGTCGCCCGCCGGGAGGCCCGAATCCATGCCGCTCATGGGGTCGAGGCTGGGCCCGGTGATCCATCGGCTGCCTCCATCCGAGGTGCGCGCCACCGCCACCTCGGACCGGCCGGTGCCCGCCATCACTGCCCAGGCGTGCTCCCCCCCAAGGAAGAACGCCGACGCCGACAGATAACCAAGGGGTGGCTTTCCGGGAGGGTCCACCACCCGCCACGACTCCACGCTTCCGGCGGTGTGGAGAATATCGCCGGTGACTCCGTCCACCGCCCAGCCGACGCTCGCGCTGACCATGTGCAGGTCGTCCACCTGGAAGTCCGACAAGCGCACCGGCACCACCACCCGAGGTGCGGTGGATGGCCCCTTGACCTGGGCCACGGACAAGACGATGGCGAGGATTACGACCAAGCTTGTGAGGACCGCTCTCAGCCGGATCATGCCCTCATTAAAGCGCTACACGAGGGCCAAGGCCGGGTTCAGGGGCAACGGCTGCCGAGCCGTGGCGGCGTCTTCGAAGCAGGCGAGTGCACCCTAGCGCTGATCAAGCAGGATGTCATCAACCCCGGCGACTGGCGGGGTATCGGCCAGTGCAGTGGCGATTCTTCTGAGGGTGCCAGGAGCCACCGGCCGACCGGCCACGGCCGCCCCTATCGTTGGGGCACTGACCCGGGCCGCCCTGGCCAAATCGGCTTTTCCCCATCCGCGGCGGGCCAGCTCCAAGCGCAGGCGCTCGGTCGACAGCACAACGCTCATGACCAACCTTCGGGGCGGCGGCTCGTGGGCGGCTCGTCGGGCTCGCCAGCTTTGGCCGGCAGTGGCCCACGAGCGTCGCTCGAGACCTGGCGACGGGCGTTCCTGGCGGCCCGATCTGTCAGCATCGAATGCGCCGTCGGCCATCGGACCGCCTCGGCCATCCCGGACCTGATGGAGTTGTACTGGGTCGAGTGAGTCGGTGAGGACTCCTCGGGGACTACTGCCAGCGCCCCGCACGGCCCGGGGATGTCGCGACAGCGTGCCCGGAATGACAGGGGTGACCGGAGAGGCCGGATGGCGGCTGCGGACCGGTGCCTTCTCCAGTTGGGACCCCCAGCTTCCTCCGTGGGCTGGGCCTGCCCTGGCAGCACCTCCAGAGAGGCGGCACTCCCGCCCGGGCGTTGGCCCAGTGCCCCACACCGCTTCAAGAGGACACCCCCTGGCACGAAGCCGTTGGTCGGACCGCTTTCGAAGGTGAGGAGGCGGGTTGCCGTCATTCGATCTCGGCCCGATCTCGGAGCCTGGTATTTTGACCCCAGGGTGTTACAGGCACTCCTGGGGTCATCGAGCCCCGTCCCAGCCCGGGTTGGGAAGCCCGCCGCGGCTCGCCGCCAGCGAGCGGTCGGCCATACCGGATTCCCACACGATGCCGTCCCTGATGGCGTGGACCAGGCGCGGTGACGTCACCTGAGCCCGGCCCGCAGGGGTGAAGGTGTTGACCGCGGCCCCGACCCGGAGCGCGACGAGGTTGTCGAGCTCGGCGGGCAGCCGCCCAGGCGCCGCGCCCGCATTCGGCTGCCAGCGGCTGCGGACGATCTGGATCTCCAGCGACTCCCCGAGCCTGGCGATTGCACCGGGCCGCCCGCTGGCCGCCTGGTTGGCGGCACGGGCGACCCGACCTTCGCCGAGGCGTCGAGCCGTTGGCTTCGCCACCTCGTCCACCACGTCCGAGGTCCCGCGGCACGCGGCCTGGGCGGCTGAGCCAGCAGCGTCTTTCGTGCGTCGGCCCACAAAGAGCCATCCGCCCTTCTCCTCTCCCAAGGGCCGTGGTCTCCCGGGTCCCGCCATGTCACACCTCTCTGTTTCGGCGCTGATACCATCCAGGTGGTACGGTCCATCTTAGCACGGCCACTTACCGTGTCAAGGGTCGGCTCAAGTGGTGTCCGCAAGACGCCCAATCTCCGGATCTCAGTTTGTCTGTGGGCAACTGCCGGACACGAGCTGCGGCTGCGCACCACTTCCACAAGCCGGGGCAGTGTCCCTGCTCCGGCCCGCAGAACCCCTCGCTGAGACCCGGCTAGAAGCTCAGTGGAACGCGAGGGAAGACCAGGGTGGTCAGGTCGGCAGACAGTTGGGTCTCGACCACGGCCACCACCCGTTCCTTCTCCCTCACCACCCGGTACAGCTGGAGCACCGGCACGCCGTCCGGCAGCGCCAGCTGCTGCTTGATGTCGGGTGTCGGCATGGCGGCCTCCACCACATCCTCCCCCTCCGTCCCGAGGATTCCCTTGAGGGCCAGCACGTCGGGCAGCCAGTGGCCCGCCAGGTCCATCTCGGTCACTCCCAGCTCCTGCTCCGCCCGCGGACTGAGCCACACCCTGCAGATGGAAGGGATCCCCTCCGTATCGAGCCCCACAGCCTCCTGCAGGAGCACCTCCGTGCCCTCGCCCACCTGGAGCAGCTCCGCCATCCAAGCGGTGGCCTTCATCCGCCGCTCCGCTGTTGCCGGGATCGCCCCGAGCCGGAACTCCCGCTCTGGAGCTGACCCGGCGGACCCAGCTGGCTTGGGCGGCGATGGCCTGGCCATTCCCACCTTGCTGGCGTCCACCAGCCGGCGATCCGCCTTGGGATCTCTGACGAAGCTGCCGGCCCCGTGCTCGGCCACCACCATCCCCTCCTGCTTGAGGACCCCGATGGCGCTCCGGACCGTCGTTCTGGTGACCTGGTGGCGGGCCATCAGCTTGCGCTCGGAGGGGAAGGCCACCCCGGCCGGCAACCGTCCCCCGGCGATGTCCTGGCGCAGGACATCTGCCAGCTGCTGATACAGCGGCACCGGGCTCTCGCGGTCCAGGGCTGGCTTCACGACCGCTACAGTTTACCTGGTCCGGACCAGTGTTTTGAGGATGGCTGTAGCATTGGACGCGTCGGAAGCTGATGGTGTGCAAGAGCGACTTCGGAGTTCAACCGTCACCGGTGGGGGTTTCAGCCGTCGTGGTGGGTTGTCGAGACCGGCTGTGAACTGGGTCGGTCGAGCTGGCCGCAAATGGTCGACTGCTGCCCTCACGGTGGTGATCGTGCTGTGGTCGGTCGGCTGCGCCCAGGCCACCAGCCAGCGGCCACCTCCTGGCGGCATCTCCAGAGCGGACGCGATCGCCATTGGCATCAAGACGGATCAGGTCTTCTCGTCCACTCCCCTGAAGCTGGTTTCAGTGGCGGTTGTGGATCTCCATCACGCGCCGGCCTACGGGCCTTCCAGCCGATGGGTGTGGACATTTGTCATAGCCGGCACCTTCCCGTCGCTTTTGTGCGGGCCGGCGCCACCGCCTGGGCAGGTTCCCGACTGCTCCCCGCAGCACCGGTCGGTCCCCATCGTGATCAACTACTTCACCGGCCAGGTGGTGTCTCGCGGCGATGTCGGCGCCCCAACTTAGTAGGGTGCTACGAAGTGGTCG
>DATKSV010000126.1:0-8638 GCA_035531535.1 Candidatus Nanopelagicaceae bacterium
CGAGGTGTCAGCAAAGATGGCCACTGGTTAGCGTTCGGAGCGGTCGTCGTCCAGGGCGGCACTGAGCGCCGGCCCTCTTTCCGCCGCGTACTCGGGTCTTTGTGCACGGGCATCGGGAGCAACTGGTGACCGCTTCACCAGGGTGTGGCCATTACGCGCTCGCCATGCTTGCCGCCGGCTGACAGGCACGGCTAGCACCCGCTCCACGGCATCGACAACGGTCGCATTGATGCTCCTGTTCTCGATGGCCGCCCGCTGCTTCAGTCGCTCGGCGAGGTCGTCCGCAACCCTGGTGATGATCTGTCGCATAACAACGATGATAGCACCAGTAGGTCCCGTGGCGCTATCAAACGCTGCCGGTGAACGGGCGGTCGACGGTACGAGGCGGCCCACCCGGAGGCGGGAGAAACCGGGGGCTCGGCAGGCCCTACGCTGCCCCAGTGTCCTTCGTATGCTCGCGGTCTCCCCGGATGCGGGGTAGATGCGAATCGAGGACAGTCTGTGCTAGGCAAACTCATAGCTCGACCAGCTGAGCCATCGCAAGTGCTGGACATCCTGGGGCCGGCGGGCGGCAAGGCCGCTATCGGTTCGAGGGAAGTCGCTACGTCCAGTTGGGCGGGGTGCTGCTGCGACAGCAGTGCCCGTCTGACCTGGCTACTGGCGCCAACGGAGCTCGCGGAGCGCCCAGCTCGGGCCCGTTGGTGCCCGCCAGCGGCACCAACGGCCGGCGCCGCCGGTTCTCCTACGCGGCGTGGGCTCTCCGGCTCCCAGGGGTCGCCACGATCTTGATCAGGGTGAATACGATCCAGGCTGCGACCGCGTAGACGACGATCGCGGCCAGATCGGGCCAGTAGGTGACGTGCGCGCCCGGGGTGATGGTGGTCGAGAGGATACCTTGAAACGGTGCCGAGAGGGCGCCGGCCACGCTCCCGATGAAGGCCACGAAGCCGATGGAGTTGGCGGCGATCAGCTTGAAGACAAAGTCCAGCGCCAGTACGACCGCAACCACCCCGGCGGCGAGCCACACCAACTGGCCCAGCCGGCCACCCGCGGTGGCCACGGGGCCCTGGCTGCGGTAGGTCATTTCCTGACGATGGCCTGGGGTCTCTGACACCTGGGTAACCGTGCGCTCTTCCTGGGGGGCCTCGGGATCGATCATCTGCCAACCTCCACGATTCGGGCGGACGACACTGTCGGGTAGGCAGTGCTCAATCCGCTGTCCTACACGACTAACGCGGTTGGCATCCGCAAGTTTCCCCTCAGTCCGGCTCGCTGCCGCAGGACGCTCGACCGGCTCTGCCCTGGACCGGGCACTTTCCAGCTTCGCTGAGGCCCGATGCTGGTGGACCGGGGGCGGGGATTGGCCACAGCTTGGTGGTCGGCCCTCCTGGCCCTCGCCGCCCAAATCACGTGGGTCGAGCTTGCGGCGCTGGGCTGCGCCTTATACGGAGCGGCCTCCCGCGATTGGGCGGGCTTCAAAATCCTGGAGTGGGCACTTTCAGCCCGCGGCCGTCGCCAGGCTGCGGGCAGACCCGGCTTCCCTCCCGCTCATCCTGGGCTCGGGCACAGGGCGCCGTTTCCCCACGCGCGAGGTGCCAGGGTCGGCTTGGGCAGACGCCACCGGAGCGGACTCCCGCATCGACCGTTGGCTCCTCAGTTTGGACAGCCTGGGCACGGTCCACTCCTCGTCGGCCAGGTCCGGGAAACGTTGGCGGCGATCGGGCACCAAGCCATCCATAACCGTGGCCTGCCAGTTCAGCAAAGCTGCGTGTAGGGCATAGGAGTTGCGCGCCCGCAGCACCGGTTCAGGGGGAGTGCTCCGGAGGGCAGTTGCGAGCCGGTCAACGACCTGCTGGCAGCCGCGCTGGCGAGTGATGTGAGTGCCTTCCAAGTGCATCTCCTCGAGGTGGTCGAGGCACATGTCGATTACCTGCAGCTGCAGTCGCGCGGTCGGGGGCAACTGGGCCCCGGGCGCGGGGGCAGACGACGACGTCAAATTCGGGCCTGGAAGGTTTGAGGCATTGAATTTCCACTGAGACATTGGGATTCCTCCATGCGGTCGGACCAGAGCCCGCGGTTTTGCGGCGCGCCGTCAATAGTCAACGCCGAGGAGCTCATAAGGTTTCATGCCCAAACGCGCGCTGGGGCCAGCCGGTGCCGGGTGCTCCGACTTTGGACCGTGTGCCCAGGCGGGGCGTGCCGGCGCCGGGGACAACCGGGCACACAACTGCTTTGACAGTCGTACCAATGCTCATGCCAACTATATGACTGCCAAACGAATACACTTAAAAAGATGGCACTTACGGATCGGTGCATGGCCACATATTAGCCTGCGTGTGTGTTAGGCTGGGTGCATGCGCTGGTATCCCCAGCCCGGTGTGACCACGACTGCGATTGCGGAAGGCGGGCCGACATGAATGAAATTGGCATCGATCCTGAGGTCATGTACCTGACCCACTACGCGGCGGTGCTGCGGTACGTGCGAGCCCGCGTAAACAGCCTGGAGCTGGCCGAGGATTTGGTCAGCGACGTATTCTGCAGCGCCGTCGCCAAGGCCGATGTCTACCAGAATCGGCGGGCCACGGCCCTGCCCTGGCTGTATCGGATTGCCGCTAACCGAGTCGCCGATTACTACCGCAGGCAGCGCGCCACGTACAGTCTGGAGTTGGCCACGGAGTTGGCGGACCCCGCCCCAGGGCCGATTGAGATCGTGGCGCGACGGGAGGCCCTTCGGACCATCTGGAGCCTGTCCCGGGCGCTGTCGGTGGCCCAGCGCACCGCGCTCTGGCTGCGCTACGGCGAGGACCTTGAATTGGCGAATATCGCCGCTCAGATGGGCCGCAGCGTAGCTGCGGTGAAGGTGCTCATCCACCGGGGCCTGCGGCGCCTGGCCGCCCTCCTCGCGGAACCCGCTGACCTCGGGCCCCTGGTGTAGTTGGTTTTAGCGACTGGCTCCCCTTGGGGGTGGTGCCAGTCGAGGGCGGGGCCGACGGGCCGCGGTGGCCCCGAACCATCTGGCAAGAGTGGTATGGGCCTGGGGCGACGCAGGCCGTAGGCGGGTCCGCGAGCACTGTGGCCGATCCGCTCAGGGCCGCTCGGATCCAAGCCTCTGTAGTCGCCATATTCTGGCGGCAAATAGTCGGCGGCGGAGCGTCCGAGGCAGCGGATCACGGGCTCGGGGTGACGGAGCTGCCTGCAAGCGAGTGTTCAAGCCCTGGTGCCGGCCCGGCCGCCCCCAATCAAGATGCCCTTCAGCGATGTCCGCCTGGGCAGGTCGACGTCACCAGCTCAGCGCTGGACGACGGTCAGGCGGAGGCAGGTTCACCGCCCAACCAGGTCTCGATGGGTCTCCGGGATGCCCCTCGGTCAGCTCCGCTTGGTGGCCATGAGTCCCGGCGCGCTCGGCTGGGCCGCTCATTCACCACTGCAGGTTGCGCCCGACGCCCTGGCGCTGGGCCGCGTCGTAGACGAGCCGGGCGGCGGCCGAGTCCTCCACCGCCAGCCCGGTCGACTTGAAAACCGTGATCCGGTCGGCTCTGTCGCGACCGCGCCGGGGATCCGCCAGGACCTCGCCCAGCTCGGTGACGGTGAGAGGATCCCGGCCCTGAAGCTCCGCGGCCCCGGCCGGTGGCGGCGTGGTGACCGCTCCGCGCCACTCCACGAACACCGCGCCCTGGCTGACGGTGGGCGGGTCCAGCTCCGCTCCACTGCCAACCGATATCACGTGGCAGCCAGGCTCTAACCAACCATGGGCCAGGATCGGGGAGTTGGCGTTGGTGCAGCAGACCACCACGTCCGCCATGGTGACCGCCGCTTCGAAGCTGGTCGCTTCCTGAACTTGGGGATGCCCCCAATTGGAGACGGGAACGGGGTGGCGGCTCGCGATCCGGACTTGGTCGAATCTGCCCGTAGCCAGCAGCAGGTCCAGATGGGAGCGCGCTTGGACGCCGGCACCAAGAACGGCCAGGACATGCGATTCGGGCTGGGCTAGCAGCGCAACCGACAGGGCCGAGACCGCGGCGGTCCGGTGAGCCGTGATCGGCGCGGCGTCCATCAGGCAGAGCAGGCGGCCATCGGTCTCATCGAAGAGCGCGACTATGCCCTGGTGAGATGGTCTGCCCAGCGCCTGGTTGTCGGGGAAAACCGTAATCAGCTTGGTGGAGAGGGCCACCCCGGGGAGGTAGGCCGGCATGGCCGCTAGCAGGCCGGCTGGGGTGGTGGCAGCGACTCGGGGAGGCGCGACCGCCGAGCCATCGCTGTAGGCGCGCAGGGCTTGGGCCACCGCGTCAACTAACGGGCTTTCGCGGAGCAGCCTCTCTACCTCATGGGCGGCGAGGACGAGGGTATGGCCTTCTGGGTCCGGCTGGTCGAGTTCGCTCATGACTTTCCCAAGGGGGGCTGGTGGCCGACTTTGGGCTTCATTTTCAGCGATCCGGGCCGGGTCTCGCGTCCACCGCGTAAGGCGGCCACCAGCGGAGGCGGCACTGCGCTCGAGTCGTTGCGGGCCCTGAACGGGTCTTCGTCCCAGGGCCCGCGGTCACGGAGCCGATGGGGATGGTCGCCCTTGCCGACGCCAAGTCCCCTGAAGAGCTCTGGGCGACCGCGAGTGCTTACCATGGTCGATCCAGTGTCAGGTCGCTCGTCGCGGGGACGTCAAAAGGAACAGAGGCGGCGAGCCCAGAGCGCCCGCCGCCGGCAGCGTCGCGACCGGGCGGCGGAGGCGATCTATCAAGCCGTCCAGGCCGACTTCGACCTCATCTACGACCCGGAGGTTCCAGCCGGGGTGGCGGCCGAGGCCTTCGGTCGCCTCTTTCCGGACGGTCCCGCTGACTTTGAATTCACCGAACGGATGCTGGCCGAGGTGGGCCAGTCCCGGGCCGAGGCCATGGTTCAGGCCTCCCTGGCGGACCCGGCCAGCCCGGTGGCCCTGACGCTCGCGGCTGACGTCGCCTTGCTCATCGGTCGCGACCCGGCCGCCGCCCGCAAGTTCCTGGAACAGGCGAGCGCGCTTCAAGATGCCCCCGGATTGCAGCCGAGGCTGGCCCGGGTGGACGCCGATCAGGGTCGGCTGGTGGAGGCAGTGGCCAGGGCCGATGACTATCTTCTGGATCGGCCCGAGGACCATGCCCTGGATTTGGCCCGAGGGCTGTGGTTGGCTAGCCTCGCCGAGCTGGATGCCAAGCCGGCCCAGCCGTGCCCTTGCGGCTCGGGCCGCTCCTACGCCGACTGCTGCCAGGCTGCAGGAGCCGCCCATCTGGCTCGGTTTCGTGACCGCCAGGCCACCTATGAACTCCGCGAAGCGGCTCTGGCATATGCAACCCATAGGCCCACCTTGATGGACGCGGTCATGGCCGGTGTCGACGAGTGGGTGGAGGAGGGCGCTCTCGGCCGGGAAGAGGTGGACTGGCAGGGCCTGGCCGCCGGGGACCCGGCTGCCCAGGTGCTGCGGCTTGCGGTCGAACGGTCGCTGACTGCTCCGATCCTCGCCGACGACGACGATGACAAGGGGCACACCATCCTTCAGGCGTTCGCCGAAGACAGTTCCACACCGCCTGCCCTGGCGCGCAGGGCGCAGGCCTGGGCTGACCACGCCCTTTGGGGCATCTGGCAGGTGGAAGAGCCCGGCGATCCTGGCACCTTGATCAGCAACTACCTGAGCGGGACCCGGATCTATGCGCAGATCCCAGTCGAGCAGCGCGACGGGCTGCGTCGCTGGGGGATCGTGCTCGGCTGCTTCGTGCCGGTGGACGGGGTTTGGCGCAGTGGGAGCGCCTTCTATGAGGCCACCCCCGCAGAGGGCAGGATGCTGGCGCAGTTCCAGCTGGCCTTCCTGAGGCACGTAGGTCTCCGTCAGGAGGGCAAAAACGGCCCTATAGTGGCCTGGGCCGAGGCCACCACCCAGGCGATTGAGGAGCTGGCTTGGGTGCCCGATCCAGGGGCCCCGCCGCTGATCGTGACGGCCCTGGCCTCCTCCGTCGCCGCCGTCATGTTTCCCGCCCTGGTGGCCCACCTCCGGCGTGGCCGTGAGGCGCTGCCCCAGATGAGCAACACCGACGGCGACCCCATCGAATGGATCGAGGCCAGGCTGCACCTGACGGACCCCAAGGCAGCCAGGGAGGCAGTGCTGCGTCACCCCGATTTTGAAGTCCGCGATGGAGACGTAGGCTGGCTGGGCCGGACGATGTCCGCTTCGGAGCACGCGCAGGCCCAGGCTCAGCTGCGCAGCCAGGGCATGGAACCGGCCCCAGCCGCGCCTCCGGGCCGCTACTCCCGGGGCACTTTGAACTTCGGCGAGACCGAGGTGTCGGTCACGGTCAACTCCCGGCGGCGGCTGCAGACACTGATCGAGCTGCTCGGCGACCTCGGCCAACCGGCCGAGGTCATCGCCGAGACCGCCACCGACATCACCGAGGAGCTCCGGCAACGACGGCGCTGGATGCCCACTCAGGCCCCAACCTTTCCCGGCCCGGAGGCTCGCCACGCCTGGCTCTCGAACCTGGCTGATGAGCCTCATCCTGGCTTGAGCGGCCTGACCCCACGCCAGGCCGCCCAGCGCGAGGAATATCAGGACCGGCTGGAAGTGCTCCTTCAGGAGATCGAATATCAAGCCGGTCCCGGACCGTCGGACACCGACCCCACCGGGCTGCGCCAGATCCTGGGGCTGCTGTGACCTGGCTGGCCCGATCGAGCGTTGCGGCGCCAGGCGCGACAAGGTACAGGCTGCCCTAGCGACCCGGCCGGAGCGCCGGCTGGGACCTCGGTCGGCGGCAACTAGGCCATGGATGGCGCCGCCACGCCTGCAGTCCCTGGGGGGCTCTCTCGAAGCCGCCGAGAATCGACGGCTGGCGCCCGGTGGTCACCCGCTCGGAGCGCGGCCGGGCAAAGCGGCCCGGAGCTGGAATCGGTGGGCTCTGTCGCCCCAAGGGGAGGTCTCGACTCCTGGGTCGGCACCCACCGCTCCTGGATCGGCCCCCAAGTGGCTCGGAAGCCGAGTTCGCAACGCTTGCTCGCGGCGCCCGGTGCGGCACCATGGGCTGATGGGCGGCGCTGCGCCACTACGAGCCCGGACCTCTTTGGCAGCGTATCTTGCCCTCTCCCTGGCTGCCAGCGTGATGGTGGTGGGCGTCCCGGGAGTGGCCGCCAGCTCTTCATCCCCAGCTCCGCTTTGGGTCCGGCATCAGGTGTCGGGAGGGGTGGCGCCCTACACCATCACGGAGCCCGGCTACTCGTTGAGTCTGCCCGTGGGGTCCCCCTGGCTGACCCTGCGCTCGGCCTCTGTCAGCGGCAGCTTCACCTTCCCTCTGGTGGCCCTGATCGGACGCTCCAGTTGGCCATCCGGTGTCAAGATGCGCGCCGCCACCAAGGGGACCAGCCTTACCCTGTGGGCCACCGGGCCCTCCAGGCGGCCGTTGCAGCAGGCCGTGGTCACAGCCCACTCGGGTTTCTTCACCGTCCGGTTCGGCGGCCAGCTGGGCAGCGCCCCAGGGTTGGAGCCGGCCTTCTTCAGCACCGGCAGGGTCGGGCTCGCGATGGCCTCGATCACCAGCGGCTTCACACCCGACCCGAGGTTCAGCCCGCTGACCAGGACACCGGCTGTGCAGCTCGGGCCGATCCCAGTCGCGCCCTACACCGCCCCGTTCTCCCCGCCGCCGTTCGACGTGGAGTTGGCGACCCCAGTGGGCTGGGTGGGGATCGGCCTACTTCAGGTTCCCAACGCAACTCAGTTGGACGTCTCCAGCCGGGGGCAGGTGATGGTCAACTACCCGCTCTCCGTGCTGGCGCGCATCCAGGACCAGGGTGCCGGCGGTCGCATCAGCGCTCCTCGGGTGGCCGGCGACTCGGCAGCGGTCGGGACCTGGTTGCGGTTCCCGGAGTTCGTGGTGACGCTCGCGTCCAACTGGCTCACCGGTCTGTCGACCTACCATGACGCCCTCGCCAGCTTCGGTGCTGCCACCGTGGCCGCTCCCCCGGGGGCCCGCCCGAGCTGGTGGTCATGGCCCTTGGTGGACACCTGGGGCCAGCAGCTGGTGACGGACGCCGCCCGCAAGGACAACGAGTTCACCGCCGGCTGGGTGCTGCGCTATGTGGCCCTCTGGCGGCAGAAGTTCCATCTCAAACACTTCACCGTGATCATCGACGCCCAGTGGCAATCGACGCTGGGTAGCGCCACCCCCAGCAGCCGCTTTGGCGGGGCCGCTGGGATGCGCCACCTGGTTGATCAGCTTCACGCTCAGGGACTCAAGGTCCTGCTGTGGTGGCCGCTCTGGGTGGTCCCCCAGGGACCGGTGGGAAAGGTCAAGGCGGACCCGACATCGGCCCAGTTCGCGACCACCCTGGCCCGGCAGATGTCGACCGTCCTGGGCCGGGGCAAGCAGGGACTCCATGTCGACGGCCTGAAGCTCGACTGGGGCTCCCTGATTCCCGGGGCTAGCCACTATTCCCGGCCTCAGCTCGGGGTCGGCGCGGCGGCTCTGCTGCGCTATATGCGGCTTCTGGCCCAGGACGCCTGGCGCGTGCGGCCGGCGGCGGTCATCGACGCCAGCGCCATGGCGCCCCAGTTCGGGCGCTACGAGGACCTCCTGCGTTTGTACGACGCCAGCTCCGCCGACGCCTGGACCAACCGGGCGGCGGTGGTGAG
>DATKSV010000127.1:0-15911 GCA_035531535.1 Candidatus Nanopelagicaceae bacterium
AACCACCCGCAGCACCGGCCGGCTCAACCGCTGGCTCCACGAGCTGTTCTGAGCCTGAAGGAGATCACGATGCCTCAAGACGACCTCGACCGCACCAGTCAGGGCAACGCCCGCATCAAGGTGATCGGCGTGGGCGGAGGAGGTAGCAACGCCGTCAACCGGATGATCCGGGCCAAGCTGCGTGGCGTCGACTTCATCGCGGTCAACACCGACCGTCAGGCTCTCGACGCCTCCGAGGCCCCCACCAAGATCCACATCGGGCGCAAGGTGACTCGCGGCCTGGGCGCCGGTGGCGACCCCGAGGTGGGGGAGAACGCCGCCGAGGAGTCGCGGGACGAGCTCTCCTCCATCCTGCATGACTCTGACATGGTTTTCGTGACCGCGGGCATGGGTGGTGGTACCGGCACCGGCGCGGCTCCCATCATCGCCGAGATCGCCCGCTCCAGCGGAGCTCTCACCATCGGAGTGGTCACCAAGCCGTTCAGCTTTGAGGGCCGGCGCCGGATGGACGCCGCTGAGCGTGGAGTCGAGGGCCTGTCCGGTCGCGTCGATACCCTGATCACCATTCCCAACGACCGCCTGATCGCCGTCACCGACAAGCGGACCACCATGGTTGATGCCTTCCGCAAGGCTGACGACGTGCTGCGCCAAGGTGTCCAGGGCATCTCCGACCTGATCGTCTACCCCGGCCTCATCAACCTGGACTTCGCCGACGTCAAGGCGATCATGTCCGGCCAGGGCGCGGCCCTAATGGGGATCGGCTACGGCAGCGGCGACAACCGGGCCCAGGACGCCGCTCGCGACGCGGTCGCCAGTCAGCTACTGGAGACCTCCATCGCCGGGGCCAAGGGGATTCTGCTCAACATCACCGCCAGCCCGGACCTGACCCTCCACGAGGTGACCGAGGCCTGCGACATGATCCGCCAGAACGCCGATCCCAACGCCAACATCATCTTCGGTGCGGTGCTGGACGATCGCATGGGCGGGGACGTCAAGATCACGGTGATAGCCACCGGGTTCAGCAGCGGGCCGGCGGTCAACCAGGCGCTGGCGGAGAAGTACCGGGCGAGCCGACCCCAGGAGCTGCAGGAGCCGCTTCCGGACAGCCTGCGGCGCTCGGTCCGGGATGAGTCGGAGGCGTATGACGACCTGGACATCCCGGCCTTCCTGCGGGAGCAGCGCTGAGCGACAGCTGAGTCCGATCAGCGGAAGTCGATGGCCCTATGGAATTCGGTCACCGCTGTCCGTAGGGTTGCCGGGCCCGGCCCTCGCCGTTTCGCCCGGGATTGAGTCTGACCGTTCCTTGCGGACGGACGGCGTGAGCAAGGCCACCCCGAGCGCCGCCAGCGCCAGCAGGGCGATTGAGGCGGGTCGCAGGCCGCCCACACGGGCAGCCGCATGCACCGCCACCAGGAACACGCTGCCCGTTGCGAGCAGGGCGGCCAGGCCGCGGGTGAGCATGGGGAGGAGATGGTTGGTCGCGCCCACCGCTGCGGCGACGCCCAGGGCCGCCAGAGTTCCGAAGAGGATTCCACCCAGATAGGAGCCGGCGGCCCGGCTCGGCGACCCGGTCATCAGAGCTGGGCTGCTGACGATGAACTGGCCCACGTTGGCCGCTCCCAGCAGGGCGACCGCGGCCAAAACCCATCCCCATCTGGTGGCCGGGGACGCGGTGTCCCGCTCCATCCTCACCGGCTCATCATCCGCCATCGGCCGGTGGATCCGGGGTCCGGCAGGCCTCGTCCGCGAGCCAGCGGTAAGGCCTCTGAGTGCCTCCGGCCGACCCTGGCACCAGCCGGCGGCCGCGGCCGTCTCCTGGCACCTGGCGAGCATCTCGAGCATCTGCTCCATGTCACCGACCACCCGGGTGGCCAGGGCGAAGCGCGCGATGTGCCACGCTTCCGGCAAGTTTTCACTGGGAATGCCTGGCCTTGGCCTTGTTGGCCATGGCCAGGGCGCAGGCGTAGTGGAGGATGCCAGGGCGGCCCCCAATGCGGGTCGTGGTCTCAGGATCCAGGGCGCCGTTCTCGGGCGGCATCGCGAGGGCGCTGCTGGGACCCTGCTGGACCACCATAGCCAAGGCGACCGGAGCGGCGCTGGCAATTGCCGGCGGTACCTTGCCCATGCTCTGGCTCATCCCGGTCAGGACCGCCCGGATATCTGGTGTGGATTCGTTCATATGGCCCCTTCAAGATGGGGGCCTTGGCCCCAAGCCGGGCGGCCCGGGGGGAGTGCTTGAATTGGCGGGTGCCCCGTCCCGCCGGTGGCGGTCGCCCAAACGGTCCCGACCGCCGCCATCAGGGTCGCTCTCTCCTGCGCCGCCGGCTGCGTTCCCGGAGACCGGAGTACGAGGCAGCGCCCCAACTCGCCAGGGCCGCGGCGCGTTCGCCCAGGGAGCGCTCTCAGGCCTCGCCCTGCGTGCTGGCCCCGCGGCTCGATGGATCTGGAGCGCCCCCGGCGTTGAGGTGCCCGCGCAGGCGCCAGGCGCTGATCGCGGCGATCAGCAGCAGGACCGGAGTCAGCCGCACCGGCAAGTAGAGGTGGGGAGACATGTCCACCAGCGTCACCAGATCAAAGGCCAGGATCCATCCGGCGAGTGGGAGAAGGCTGTGGCCGGTCGCGCGCAGCGCCTTGGCCACCAGCACCGCGGGAGCGGCGAGCAGGAGCAGCCCCTGGACCAGATCGTGAGGTGATATGAGCAGGGACAGGCAGCAGGCGGCGGTCAGCGCCAGCCACCAGTCGACCCTCGACCGAGGTGGATTTCGATGCCAGGCCCACCACAGTCCACCGACCCCGACCGGGATGGCCGCGATCCCGAGCCCAGAAGTGGCGCGGCCAGGCCCAAGCAACCTGTAGAAGAAGCCGACCACCGTCATGTCCTGGCTCGGGGGGAACCGCCTGGCGATGGTGTAGAGCTCGATATGGACCACCTCGCCCAGCCCGGCCGGGCCCAGAATGAGAGCTGTGAGGGCGCCCAGAATCAACAGAGTGGCCACCAGGACTCGCACCGGCGCCCGCCGCCAGCCGGCCACCAGCGGGACCAGGAACGCCACGAACAAGTCTGGCTTGATGGCAACTATGAGGGCGGCGACGGCGGCGCGCGGGAGGTAGCGAAGCCGCTGCGGGCATTCCAGCGAGCTGGCGAAGAGTGCCGCTGCGAGCGGCCAGAGGAGGTCGAACTGGCCCTGCCCAAGGGCCAGGTAGACCGGATAGGAACTGGCCAGACCCAGAACCAGCAGGCCCATCCTGTCGAGTAGCGGGCTGGTCCTGCCCAGCCATACCAATCCGCCCACGAAAGCAATCAGCCCAGTGGCGTCCCAGAGCAGGTATGCCGCCCGCAGGGGCAGCAGGGAGTACGGCAGCATCACCCAGGCCGCAATCGGCGGGTTGACGAAGGGTATGGCTAAGCTGGCGCCCGCTCGGTCCCTTATGAAGGCCTCCAGGGCGTACTGGAGGTGCACCGAGTAGAGCTGGGATCCGAGGCCCAGGCCGTAGATCCGAAGTCCTCGACCCATGGCATAGAACGCCGCGTAGTCATTGGGGAACTCCTGGCCGATCCCGGTGACAATCAGGATCAGCCAGGCGAGCAGGACGGCGCTCATGGCCAGGGCCAGATGGCGGGGTCCGAGCCTTCCCAGCTTCACCCTCTTCGGCCCGACGCCGCCCGATGTTCTGGCCGGCTCGGGACGTGGGGCCGCCATGCGGCCCCCGAGAGCGCCGCAGCGCGGACGAGTCCCGAGCGAGCGCCGCGAAGTCTCGCGTCGTACTCGTGGCCGGCGGCAGGGCGGCGGTCGAACGGGTAAGCCAGCCGCTGGGCGCCGCTTCGTTGAATGATGGCCACGGTGGGCAAGTTTCCCACGCTGGATCCCGGCTTCGCCCTCTATGCTCCTCCGGATCCGCTGCGTCCATCGCCGCGTCTCGGGCTGGGCGCGATCCAGCCCGACGTTCGGCCTTGAAGGGATGGCGCCGAAGACCGCGTCCTGATCCTGGACTTCGGCATCAGGGGCAGCCGAGAGCCCGGGTCAGGCCGCCCGCCAGGGTGGTCTTGTCCGGGCCACCAGCGCCAGACACCGGGACCACCATTTGATCTGGGCTGGGGCTTGCCGCGCCCGACCACGCCTGCCTAGTTTAGCCTCGAGCTGGCGGTCTGCGGGCGATCAGCCCCCAGGCGGTCAGCCGCATCTTCAGCTCCCCACTTTCACCTCGAAGCTCCCCTCTCATGACCACCGTGCCCCGCTCTGGATGGCGGGCGGAGGGTCGTCCTGAGATGACCGCCACCGCTCCCCTCAGGAGGTCTCCCGGGCGCACCGGAGACAGCCACCTGAGCTCCTCGATCCCAGGCGAGCCCAGGCTCGCCGCACGGAGCAGGAGCCCGTCGCAGTAGAGGCGCATCCAGATGGCCGCAGTCTGCCAGCCGCTGGCGATAAGGCCCTCGAAGATGGTGGCCGAGGCCCGCACCGGATCAACGTGAAATGGCTGGGGATCGAACTGGCGGGCGAAGCTCAGCATCTCCGCCTCCGTGATCCGGTAATCGCCCAGCTCGAAGCGCTGGCCGGCGTGGAAGTCCTCGAAGAACAGGTCGACTTGAGGACCGAATTTGCCCAAGGTGGGCACGCTGTGCTCGTCTGCTGCCGGCAACTGGATCCTCCTCTCCAACGGCGGGGCCGCGGGATCGGGGACTTGAGCCCAGCCCGCTCTGCCAGCCATGCTAACCTGCGTTGAACTCACTGCTCCAGCCCATACGGCAGTGACCCCACTCCAAGGAGATCGCAGCGCGTCCCCATGCCGGTCTTTGAGCCACTTCCCGCCCATGTCCGCTTCCCAGAGCTGGAGGAGAACGTCCTCGCCCGTTGGGGGCGGGAGCGCATCTTCGAGCGCAGCCTGGAGGAGCGCAAGGACGCCCGGCCATTCGTGTTCTACGAAGGTCCGCCCACGGCCAATGGCCTACCCGGTGTGCACCACATCCTGGCTCGGTCGTTCAAGGACTGCTTCCTGCGCTACCAGCAGATGCTGGGCCGGCGGGTCGAGCGCCGGGGCGGCTGGGACACCCATGGCCTGCCGGTAGAGCTAGAGGTTGAGCGCAGCCTCAAGCTTCGTTCCAAGCAGGAGATCGAGGAGTTCGGGGTCGAGGACTTCAACCGGCTCTGCCGGGCCAGCGTCATGGAATACATCGACGAGTGGGAGCGCCTGACCGGAAGGATCGGCTTCTGGCTGGACATGGAGCATGCCTACCGGACCTACGACGCCAGCTACATCGAGTCGGTGTGGTGGAGCCTTCAGCAGATCCACCAGCGCGGGTGGCTCTACCGGGGCTACCGGGTGGCTCCCTACTGTCCCCGCTGCCAGACCTCTCTCAGCAGCCACGAGCTCGGTCAGCCGGGGGCCTACCGAGACAACACCCCCGATCCCGGGGTCACGGTGCGCTTCCGGCTGATCGACGACCCTGGGACCAGCCTGCTGGCCTGGACGACCACTCCCTGGACGCTGCCCGGGAACCTGGCGCTGGCCGTGGGCCCGGAGATTCCCTACGTCAGGGTGCGGCAGGGGGACGAGCGCCTGATCCTGGCCCGCGGCCGCCTCGACGTCCTGGACGGTGCTTATGAGATCGAGGCTGAATTCCCCGGCTCCGAGCTGGTCGGAGTCAGTTATCAGCGGCTCTTCCCTTACCTGCCGGAGCAGGATCGGGCCTGGCAGGTGGCGGCAGCCGACTTCGTCTCCACCGAGGAGGGCACCGGCATAGTCCACACCGCCGGTGCCTACGGCGAGGACGACCTCCGGCTCTGCCAGGAACTGGGCTTGGAGGTGCGCCACACGGTTGGGTTGGACGGCCGCTTTCTGCCCTTCGTCGAGGAGTTCGCGGGGCTGTTCGTGAAGTCGGCGGACCCGGTCATCAGCGAGGATCTGCGCCGGCGCGGCCTGCTCTATCGGGAGGAGACCATCCTCCACACCTATCCCTTCTGCTGGCGTTGCGAGACTCCCCTGCTCTACTACGCGCTGGACTCCTGGTTTATCCGCACCACCGCTGTCAAGGAGGCGCTGCTGCGCCACAACGCCAGCGTTCGTTGGGTGCCCTCTCACATCCGGGACGGGCGCATGGGCAATTGGTTGGAGTCGCTCCAGGACTGGAATCTCTCGCGCGCCCGCTACTGGGGCACGCCCCTGCCGGTCTGGGTCTGCCCGCTCTGCCAGAAGGAGCGCTGCGTGGGCAGCTTCGCGGAGCTGGGCCTGGGCCAGGATATCGATCCCCACAAGCCCTTCATCGACGGGGTCACCCTGGCCTGCGACTGCGGCGGGGTGATGCGGCGGGTGCCCGAGGTAATCGACTGCTGGTACGACAGCGGGGCGATGCCGTTCGCCCAATGGCACTACCCGTTCGAGAACCGGGAGCGGTTCCAGGAGGAGCACCCGGCCGACTACATCAGCGAGGCGCTGGATCAGACCAGGGGGTGGTTCTACACCCTGCTGGCGGAGTCGGTCATGCTCTTCGATCAGCCCGCCTACCGCAACGTGGTGGTTCCCAGCCTGGTGGTGGACGACAAGGGCCGCAAGATGTCCAAGTCCCGGGGCAACGTGATCGACCCTTGGGAGCTGCTCAGCCAGACCGGCGCGGACTCCCTGCGCTGGTGGTTCTACACCACGGTCACGGTGGGACAGGAATACCGCATCTCGGCTCAGCGGGTGGCCGAGTCGGCCCTCAAATTCCTCAATGTGCTCTGGAACACCCAGAGCTTCCTGGTGACCTACGCCAATTTGGCCCAGTGGGATCCGAGCCAGACGCCACCGCCGGTGTCCGCCCGACACGTGCTCGACCGCTGGATCCTGGCCCGGCTGGCCGAGACCGTCGCCGAGGTGCGGGTGAGCCTGGACCGCTTCGATGCCCACAGTGCCTGCCGTGCCATCGCCGAGCTCGTCGATGAGGCCAGCACCTGGTACCTGCGCTGCTCCCGGCCCCGCTTCCGGGGGACCACCGACGACGCCGCCTTCGCCACCCTCCATCAGGTGCTTTTGGACACCTCCCGCCTGATGGCTCCGTTCACGCCCTTCGTGGCCGATGCCATGTACGAAGAGCTCAGCCTGCCGCTGGCTGGCGCTCGCCCCTCGGTCCATCTCGAGATGTATCCCGAGCCGGACCCGAGCCGGCTGGACCCGGAGCTGGTGCGAGACATGGCCGAGGTCCGGCGGTTGGCCGAGGAGGCGCGAGCCCTCCGGGAGGCTGCCGGCGTGCCCACCCGCCAGCCCCTGGCGCGGGCGCTGGTCGAGGGGGTGGCCCTGTCCATCGAACTGCGGGCGGTGCTGGCCCAGGAGATCAACGTCGGCGAGGTGGTCTGCGAGCCTGCCGCCGCGCGCGGCCGAAGCTCGATCCGCCTCGACTTCGAGCTCACCCCCGAGCTGCGCCAGGAGGGTCTGCTGCGCGGGTTGGTACGGCAGGTCCAGAACCTGCGCAAGCGGTCGGGCCTCAACCCCGGCGAGCCGGCTGACCTGGTGCTGGCCGCCGACCCCGAGCTGGGAGAGGCGGCGGCGTCGGGGACCGAACTGCTGCGGAGCCAGTGCTTCTTGGCCAGTCTTCTGATCCTGGCTTGGGACCTGCCCCTGCCGGCGGGGTTCCCAGCGCCAGTTGAGGTGGCCATCCAAGGTCAGCGCGCTCGGCTCGGACTGCGCTTGGTCGCCGAACCGCGAGGCTGGGGTGTACACGAGACCGGCTGAGAGGCCATAATTCCTCCGCCCCCGTCCAGCACGCGGCTGCTTCTGGGGGCCAATCGCCAAGCATCGAGGTGCAGGAGCATGACCGAAACGTCCACTTCCACGCGCGAGCGCGAACTCGACGGGATTCGGATGCAGGTGGAGGGCGAGCGCGACCGGCTGCAACACGAGCTCGACCAGCTTCGGGCGGACAGTGGGGGAGGCGACGAAGCCCACTTTCACGAGCACCCCACCGACCACGCCGGGGAGATGGAGGAACATGACCGGCAGCTGGCCATTCGTGAGAACCTGGAGCAGATGTTCTCGCAGTGTCAGGACGCCCTGGGACGCCTGGAGCGCGGCGAGTACGGGATCTGTCGGAGCTGCGGCCAGGAGATTGACATCGAGAGGCTCAAGGCGCTCCCCTATGCCACCAAGTGCATCCCCTGCAAGGAGGCGCGGCGCGACTGACGAGTCCCCCTCCGGGGCGGCCGAGGCGAAGGGGATGGCCGCCCATCCCCGGTCGTGGCCCCTATGGCTGGTGGTGGCCGCGCTGGCGGTGTTCGGGATTGACCGGCTGACCAAGTTCTGGGTCGTCCACTCCATGGTGCTCGGCCAAGAGCTCTGGCCGGGGGCCCCGGTGCACATTCACTACATCGAGAACAGCGGGGCCGCCTTCAGCATCCTGCCCAATCTGGACTGGCTCTTCCTGCTGGTGGCGCTGCTGGTGGTGGCGGCCGCGATCTGGTTCTGGCGGCGCTTGGCCGCGGAGCGCTGGTGGGTCCAGGCCGCTGTCGGCCTGGTGGTGGGCGGCGCGGTCGCCAACGGCATTGACCGGATCACCCAGGGCTATGTGGTGGACTTCATCCAACTTCCGCACTGGCCGGTATTCAACGTAGCCGACAGCGGGATCACAGTGGGTATGGTGTTGGTGGTGCTGCGGTTCCTGCTGGAGGGACGCCGAGATGGCTGAGCCCGCGGCAGCTCCGGAGGGTGAAACCCTGCTGCCGGTAGGTCCCGAGGAGGCAGGGGTCAGGCTCGACTCGTTCCTTGCCACCCGCTTGGGGAGCGGTCGGACGAGAGCTCACCAGCTGGTGGTGGCCGGGCTGGTCCGGGTCGGGGGGATGGTCGTGCAGAGGCCGTCAACCCAGCTTTCCGGAGGAGCCATCGTCTCCGTCGGAGAGCTCCTCGCGGGCCGGGCCGTGCCCGCTGCCACCGGCCCCGTGCGGCTGGTGTACCAGGATGACCTGATCGCGGTCGTGGACAAGCCCGCAGGCATGGTGGTGCACCCCGCGCCCGCCCACCATGGCACCACCTTGGCGGACGTCGTCCGCGATTGGGAGGGCCCCTGGTCGTCGGTTGGGGGACCGGAGCGACCCGGGATCGTGCATCGGCTCGATCGCGGCACCAGCGGCCTACTGGTACTGGCCCGAACTGACGACGCCCACCGCGACCTCGCCGAGCAGCTGCGGTCGCGGGCGCTGGGCCGGGAGTACTGGGCTCTGGCCTCAGGAAGCTTCCGGGAGGACAGCGGACGGATCGAGGCTGCCGTGGGCCGGGATCGAGCCCGGCCCCGGCGGATGAGCGTGACCGCCGAGGGGCGCGACGCGGCCACCGAGTTCTTCGTGCTGGAGCGGCTGCCCCACCACACGGCCCTTCGGCTGCGATTGCTATCGGGCCGGACCCACCAGATCCGGGTCCACCTCGCCTACATCGGACATCCCCTGGAGGGAGACCCCCTCTACAGCGGGGCGGAGGCCGTCTCGGACCGCCCGGCGTTGCACGCGGCGATGCTGCACCTTCGCCACCCCGGCACCGGCAGGGAGATGATCTTCTGCAGCCGGTTGCCGGAGGATCTCGAGACGGTACGACTCGAGCTGGGGGCCGATCCCGGCAGCGAAGCGCGCTGGCCATGGAGCGACCTGGAAGGGGCGCGATGGTGAGCGCGGGGGCAAGCGGGGACGATCGGCGGGGCCGTCTGATCGTGCTCTCCGGTCCCAGTGGAGTGGGCAAGGACACTGTCATAAAACGGCTGGTGGAGCTGGCCCCGGCCATCTCGCGGCCGGTAGCCTACACCACCCGGCAGCCTCGCCCGGGAGAGCGCGACGGCATCGAGTACTCGTTCATAACCCCGAGCGAATTCGAGGCCAAACGGGCCGCCGGGGACTTTCTGGAGACGGCGACCGTGCATGGCAATCTCTACGGCACCGCCAGGGAGCGGGTCGAGCGTTTGCGCCAGCAAGGTCGGGACGTGCTGCTCAAGATCGACGTCCAGGGGGCCTCCCAGCTGCGCGCCGGCTCAGCGGGCGCGCTGTTCATATTTCTAGCGCCACCGTCCCGCGAGGTACTGCGGCAACGGCTGAAGTACAGGGAGACGGAGAGCGCACCCGAACTGGCCACCCGCACCAGGGACGCGGAGCGCGAGCTCGAGGAGGCCCGCTGGTATCACCATCGGGTCGTCAACGACGAAGTCGATCGGGCGGCCGGGGAGATCGCGGCCATCCTCTATCCAAATTCCGGCCCGGACCCGGCC
The DNA here is from genome assembly GCA_035531535.1 of Candidatus Nanopelagicaceae bacterium. GTDB lineage: Bacteria > Chloroflexota > Dormibacteria > Aeolococcales > Bog-877 > AG-12. The sequence continues at coordinate 10,214 of DATKSV010000127.1, forward strand.
GGGCAGCCTGCCACAATGGCCTGACCATGGCTGACTCCAGCGCCCGCTTCGCAGGCCGCCAGATAGTCGTGCATGTGTGCGGTGGAATCGCCGCTGTCAAGGTGCCGGCACTGGTGACCAGGCTGCGCCAGGAGGGAGCCGAGGTGCGGGTGGCAATGACCGCAAGCGCGGTCACCCTGGTGTCGCCGCTTAGCCTGCAGGCACTCTCCGGGCATCCGGTCGCGCTGGCCACGCCTCGGCCCGACTCTGAGGACGGCGGCTCGATCGCCAGCCATGGGATGGCTCACTTGGACCTGGCCGGCTGGGCCGAGTGCCACCTGGTGGTGCCGGCCACCGCTAGCACCATTGCCAGACTCGCGGTGGGGCTGGCCGATGACCTCGTCAGCGCGACGTTGCTGGCCACCTCCGCGCCGGTGCTGCTGGCCCCGGCCATGGAGACTGCCATGTGGACACATCCCGCCACCCAGGCCAACCTGGAGACTCTGAGGAGCCGCGGACTGACCGTGGTCGGCCCCGGCAGCGGCAGGCTCGCCTCGGGCCGGTGGGGAGCGGGCCGGATGGCGGAGCCTGAGGAGATCTTGCAGGCGGCGGGGGAGCTCATCTGGGGCACGGGTCCGCTGGCCGGGGTGGAGATGCTAGTCACTTCTGGGGGCACTCGCGAGCCCATCGATCCGGTGCGCTTTCTGGGCAACCGCAGCAGTGGCCGGATGGGGCTGGCCCTGACCCTTGAGGCGGTCCGCAGGGGCGCCCTGGTGCACCTGGTCACGACGGCTGACCTGAAAGCGGAGGCGCCTGGAGTGAAGGTCATCCGGGTCGAGACAGCGGCGGAGATGCTGGCCGCCGCCCTGGAGGTGCTGCCGCGGGTGCGGCTGGTCATGATGGCGGCGGCGGTGGCCGATTACCGAGTGGCTGACCCAGCCACCGCCAAGCTTCATCGCCGGGAGCAGCCCACCCCGGAGCTGCGCCTGGTCGCCAACGTGGATGTGCTCGCGGAGATCATGGCCCGCCGCTCGTCGTTGTGCCGGGTGGTCGGCTTCGCTGCTGAGACCGAGTCGGTCAGGGAGCGTGGCCTTGCCAAACTGCGCGAGAAGGGCTGCGACATGCTGGTCGCCAATCCGGTGGCGGGCACTCATTCGGCGATGGGAGGCGACCGGGCCGAGGCCATGGTGCTGATCCGGGACGGCCGGGAGGTGGAGCTGCCCTGGGCTCCCAAGCAGGAGATCGCCAGGCGGATTCTGGATCTGGCCCAGGGGTTGCTGGAGCCGGACCAGGGGGCGTCGAGGCAGGTTTGACCAAAGCCCCGCCACGGGTGGCGCGGGTGGCCCCGGACCTGCCTGCCGGTCCCCCGGGCCAGCTCTACGATTACCAACTCCCAGAGCATCTGCGGGAATCGATCCAGCTCGGCCAGCGGGTGGTGGTGCCTTTCGGCAGGCGTCATATCTTCGCCTTCGTGGTGGAGCTGCTGGAGGAGTCGCCAGTCGAGCAGTTGCGCCAGGTGGAGCGGATTCGCGACCAGGATCCGCTGCTGCTGCCGCACCAGATCAGCCTCGCCCAGTGGATCTCCGCCTACTATCTGAGCCCGATCCCAGACGTGATCCGAGCCATGGTGCCGCCCGCCCTGCGCACCGGGCGCCCCGGCGCTCGGGCCACCCGCCGCCGCCCCCGCACCCCCGGCGAGGCGCGGACCGCCGCCGAGCGCGACCGCCCGCCGCTTCAGCTCAGCCCCGACCAGGAGGGGGTATTCGAGCCCATCCGCCGGGCCGTCCTGTGGTCGTCGCCCGAGGAGTTCCTGCTCTTCGGGGTGACCGGATCGGGCAAGACCGAGATCTACCTGGCGGCGATCCGGTCCGCGCTCGACCAGGGCCGCGGCGCCATCGTCCTGATCCCTGAGATCTCACTGACGCCTCAGACCGTGGCGAGGTTCTCGGTCCATTTCCCAAGGCGCGTGGCTGTCCTCCATTCCGGGCTCACCGTCGCGGAGCGGGGCAGGGAGTGGCGCCGGGTGCGGGCTGGGGAGGCCGACGTGGTGGTGGGCTCCCGCAGCGCGATCTTCGCCCCCATGCCCAACCTGGGGGTGGTCATCGTGGACGAGGAGGACTCCACGTCCTACAAGCAGTACGACCGCGTGCCCCGCTATCACGCAGTGGAGGTGGCCCGCCGGCTGGGCCGGATCCTGTCTATTCCGGTGGTTCTGGGCAGCGCCACTCCCCGGCTCGAGACCTACCACCAGGCGAAGTCCGGCGCCGAACTCGCGATGCTCCGCCTGGCCGGCCGCTATGGAGGGCGGCCCCTGCCGCCGGTGACCGTGGTCGACCTTAGGGAGGAGCTGGCCTGGGGCAATCGTTCGCCGTTCTCGCGCCGCCTGGCGGCGGCGGTCACCAGGACGCTCGCGGAAGGCGGGCAGAGCATCCTGTTTCTCAATCGGCGGGGGATCTCGAGCGTGGTGCTCTGCCGGGGGTGCGGGGAGGCGCTGGGCTGCCCCAACTGCGCGGTGTCCTTGACTTTGCACGCGATCGACCACCTGTGCACGTGCCACTACTGCGGCCACCAGTTGCGCCTGCCCGACCTCTGCCCCAGCTGTGGGGGCAAGATCCTGCGCCCCCTGGGAGCTGGCACCGAGCGGGTCGAGGCCGAGGCACGGGCGCTCTGGCCGGCAGCCCGAATCCTGCGCATGGACCGCGACACGGTGGGCCACCGGGATGCCCATCGGGAGATCTACGAGGCGTTCGCGGAGCGGCGCGCCGACGTCCTGATCGGCACCCAGATGGTGGCCAAGGGATGGGACCTCCCCGGAGTCCGCCTGGTGGGGATCGTCAACGCTGACATCGCGCTCAACTTCCCGGACTTCCGAGCCTCTGAGCGGACCTTCTCGCTGCTTACCCAGGTGGCCGGCCGAGCCGGTCGGGGAGACGAGCCCGCGGAGGTGATCCTGCAGACCTACAGTCCCGAGCACGAGGCGGTGGAGCGGGCGGTGAACCATGACTATGAGGGCTTTGCGGAGATGGAGCTCGAGGTCCGCCGGCAGCTACGCTTTCCTCCTTTCAGCAAGCTGCTGGTGCTGACTAGGAGCGCCGCCGTGGAGGACGAGGCTCGCGCCGACGCCGAGCGCGAGGCGGGGCGGCTGCGGACGCTGGCGGCGGAGCTGGCCATCGAGGTCCTGGGCCCGGCCCCGGCGTTCATCCCCAAGCTGCGCACCCTTTACCGTTGGCAGGTAACCCTGCGCGGGGCGAGGCTGGACGGGCTGCTCGAGCAGCTTCCCAGCGGCCGGGGATGGGCGCTGGACGTCGATCCCGGCTGACGTCGGGTGGTCCGACCTCGATAATCGCGTTCTGGTCCGGGCTTGGGAGGTTGGCAAGGTGGAGGTGGTGTTCGCTGGGTCGGCGGAGTTCTCGCTGCCATCGCTAACTGCGGTGGCAGGTTCCTTGCACCCGGTGAAGCTGGTGATCACGGCCCCTGATGCCCGCGGCAGCCGGGGCCGGCCGGCGCCGCGCCCGGTGCGCGACCTGGCCCAGCAGCTGGGCTTGCCCACCGCCCAGCCGGGCAGGCTTTCGCGGGAATGGGCGCTGGCCACACCCGCGCTGGCTGGTGACGTCCTGGTTGTCTGCGCGTACGGTCAACTGATCCCGGCAACCGTGCTCGAGCTTTTCCCCAACGGGGCCCTGGGAGTTCATCCCTCGCTGCTCCCTCGGCATCGCGGTGCCTCTCCGGTGGCGGCCGCGATCCTGGCCGGCGACGGTGTGACCGGAGTCACCATCTACCAGATGGACGAGCGTCTTGACGCCGGCCCGATCCTGGCCCAGGAAGAAATCGCGATCTCACCCGGGGCGACCACCCCGGAGCTGGAGCGCGAGCTGGCTGACGTCGGCGCGCGGCTCTTGATCCAGGTGTTGGAAGACGCTCAACACGGAGAGTGCCACCCTCGGCCGCAGGATCCTGGCGCCGCCACCTACTCTCACAAGGCGACCCGGCTGGATGGGGAGCTGGACTGGGCCCTGCCGGGCCTGGAGATTGAGCGGCGGCTGCGCGCCCTCAGCCCCTGGCCAGGCGTGTCGGTGCTCTTGGGAGGCGCCCGGGTCAAGCTCCTGGCTGGCACGGCGCGGGCGTGGCCGGCGGGCGCGGCATTGGCCACACCGGGGACACTGATCGGAGGGGAAGGTGATTCGGCGCTGATCAGCACTGGCGATGGTGCCTTCCAAATCTCGCGGGTTCAGCCGCCGGGGGCCAGGCCGATGGGTCCTCAGGCCTTTCTGAGGGGACGCCGGCCAATCTCAGCCGGCCGCGTCGGATGAGCGATTCCGAGCATCCGGCGCTGCTGGCGCGCAATCGCCGGGCCTGGCACGAATACCACGTCCTGGAGCAGTTCGAAGCGGGCCTGGAGTTGCACGGCACCGAGGTCCGCTCGCTGCGCCAGGGGGGGGTGCAGATCGCTGAGGCCTACATCAGGATCGAGCGTGGCCAGGCCTGGCTGCTCGGTTCTCATATTCAGCCCTACCAGTTCGGCAATCGGCAGAACCATGAACCGGCCAGGGCCCGCCGGCTGCTGCTCCATCGCCGCGAGATCGGAAATCTGGCGGGACTGGTGAAGCAGCCGGGAATCACTCTGATTCCCCTCGACATGCATTTGAGCAGCAACCGGGTCAAGGTCCAGGTGGGCGTCTGCAGGGGCAAGCGAGAGTATGACAAACGAGCCGCTCTGATGGAGAAGGACGCCCGTCGCGAGATGCAGCGCGGGCTGGCTCGGAACTGGAAGACCTGAGGCGGCGGTAGAATCCGCCCCTGTCGCCCCAGTCGGCGGGAGACGTCGGGGAGCACCGCCCCAATCGATGGCGGTGGCCCGGTGTTGGCGTAGTGGTTCCCAGCCCAGCCCGCTGGATCACATCGGGGGTCAGGGTTCGGTTGGAGGGGCAATCCCAAGGCGGCGCACCGTCACGCACTCACCTCGGCTCGAAATTGGGTATAGTGAGATTGAAACCTTCCGTGGGGGCGTGTGGCTTCGACGGGGACGTGGTTTGCGAGATGGCGTGTCGAGCCCCGGGCTCGTAAAACCGGGAAAGGCATTAACTGCCAACACTTCGAGCCATCCGGCTCTGGCCTACGCTGCCTGATCTGATCAAGCAGTAGTGCCAAAAGCTCAGGCTTAGGCCTGACGTCGACCAGGCGGGTGCCCACGACGCCTGGAGCCGACGTTAATACAGTGGGATGGCTCACCGGTGGCGCCTCGGCGTCGGTGGGGACATTCACCGAGGCTGGCCAGCGGCGAGCCCGTCCGGGGGCGGGCGGTTGGTGAGATCAGTACCCGGGCTACACACGTAGAGGTCTCGTGGGACGCGCTCTCGGACCCGGGTTCGATTCCCGGCGCCTCCACCAGGGTTGTTGCAAAGAGAGTTGCAAGGTTGCTCCGAAGCGGCGTTTTTGGGGCAATTGAAGGGGATGTAGCCAGCTTGAGCGTGCCCGAGGGCGCGGATCTGAGTCCAGGAGTAGGCCCGGAAGCCGTCCAAGCGGGCTCGCTTGTGCGGTCCGCCTATCTGAAGCCGCGTCGAACTCATCCCGTCGTGCGGGCGGTCGAGTTCAGGCGGCGGGTGGCACCATCACGATCGGTGGATCCGATCCCGTCGGCGCCCTGGCAGCGGCGCGACGGTCTGAGCGGATCTGGAGCAGGCGCTTCACCATGGTGCCACCACCGGTCTCCCGGGCTGGG
>DATKSV010000128.1:0-6869 GCA_035531535.1 Candidatus Nanopelagicaceae bacterium
GTAACTGAGGTTGCGGCAGATGCCGCCCGCATTCCACGACCAACCCGCCCTGGGACCGCGTTGACTGTGTGCCCAGCCACAGGCCTGTCCGTGTGCGTGCGATGTCCGGCAACATCGGTTGATTCAACCCCTTGACATCGGAGTCCTCTACAGGTAAGGGGACCACCTTGACCGGCTCCCGGCCTCCTCTACGTTGTCGGCATGTCAACAGCTGGCAGCGAGGGGAGCGGAGGCATGGTCAAGGTGGCTGAGATTGAGCGTATCCGCTGGCGGCACTTTCGGGAAGGGGTGAGCGTGCGGGGGCTGGCACGGGAGTTCCAGCGCAGCCGGCGGACGATCCGGCGGGCGCTGGCGGACCCCGGACCCTGGGAGTACCGGCGGCAGCGCCGGCGCCCGTGCCCAGTGCTGGACCCGGTGGCAAAGGTGATCGAGGGGTGGCTGGAGCAGGACCAGTTGGCGCCGCGCAAGCAGCGGCACACGGCGCACCGGATCTACGAGCGGCTGGTGGCCGAGTACGGGTTCCGAGGTGGAGAGAGCTCGGTGCGGAGGTGGGCGAGGGAGCACCGGCCGAAGCCGAGAGGGACTCTGACGCTGCCCCTGGCGCACGACCCCGGAGTGGACGCGCAGTTTGACTTCGGCGAGGCCCAGGTGCGGTTGGCGGGAGAGCTGGTGAAGCTGCAGTTGTTCTGCGGCCGGCTGGCCCACTCCACCAGGGATGTGGTGTGGGCCTACCGGCGCCAGACCAGGGCGGCCTGGCTGGAGGGGCATGTGCACGCGTTTGCCAGCTGGGGCGGGGTGCCGGAGCGGGGCTGGTATGACAACCCGAGCCAGCTGGGGCGGTTGCGGGAGGGCACGTTCGTGGCCTGCGAGGAGTTCCTGGGGCTGCAAAGCGCCTACGGTTTCCGGGCTCACTACTGCAACCCGGGGGCGGGCTGGGAGAAGGGGCTGGTGGGCTACATGCGCCGCAACTACCTGACCCCGGTGCCCGCATTCGCCAACCTGGAGGAGCTCAACCGCTGGCTGGGGCAGCGAGCGCGGCGGAGGAGGCGCGGCACCGCCAGGGGCAGACCAGCACGGTGGGCGAGAAGTTGGCCGAGGAGCGTCCGCTGCTGGGGCCATTGCCGGAGCGGGAGTTCCTGGCCTGCACAATGCACCCGGTGATGGCCAGCCGGGGACAGGCGCTGATCCGCTTCGAGCGCCGGGGCTACTCGGTGCCCACGCGGTATGCCGGGCAGCGGCTGTGGGTGCGCGCCTTCACCGAGCAGCTGGAGGTGTGGAACGCCCGCTGCTGCGTGGCTCGGCATGTGCGAACCCCGGGTGTGGGTGAGCCGGTGGTGGACTTCTGGCACTACCTGCCGGTGCTGGAGCGCAAGCCGGGTGCCTTCGACCAGGCCCTGCCGGTGCGGCAGGCGAGGTTCCCCAAGGAGGCGGAGGAGCTGTTGCTGGCGCTGGAAGAGCGCTGGGTCGGAGACCGCCGCCAGGCCCACAAGGAGTTCCTGGCGGTGTGCACCCTGCACCAGCAGGTGGATCCGGTGCGCTGGCGGGCCGCCTGCGCCACCGCCCTGGCCCGGGCCGAGGTGAGCGCGGCCGGAGTCCGAGCGGCCCTGGAGGGCCGGGCCGGGCCGCGACCACGACCGCGGCGGCGCTGCCCTTGGTGTGGAGCGCGGTTGCAGTGCCGGCGGGAGACCCCAGCCAGTACCGGCGCCTGCTGGGTGTGCGCGGGTGAGCACCGCCGCCGCTGAGATCCTGATCCGGGACTACGCCAAGCGCTTGAAGCTGCCCACGGTGGGGGCTCGGGCCGGGGTCCCTGGCCACGGAGGCGGCCCGGGCCGGCCACGGACCCCTGCAGTTCCTGGCGGCGCCGCTGGAAGGGGAGGTGCACCAGCGGGAGGCCAACGTGGAGCGGGCCCGGATCCGGGCTGCTCACTTCCCCGAGCTCAAGGAGCTCTCCTCCTTCGAGTTCTCGCTGGTGCCCTCGCTCAACGCCGCCCTGGTGACTGACCTGGCCCGGGGCAGCTGGATCCAGCACCGGGAGGTGGTGCTGGCGGTGGAGGCCCGCCGCCAGGGCAAGCGGGTTAGGTTCGTGACTGTGGCCGAGCTGGTGACCGATCTGGCCGAAGCCCAGGCCCAGCACCGCCTCTCCCGCTTGGAGGAGCAGCTCGACCGGCTCGACCTCCTGATCTGCGACGAGCTGGGCTTCGTGAGCCTCGACGCCGACCACGCCCAGCTGCTCTTCATCCTGCTCGCCCACCGCTACACCAGGGGCGCCCTGGCGATTACCTCCAACCTGGAGTTCGCCGACTGGCCCAAGGTGTTCAACGGCGACTCCCGCCTGGTGGCCGCCCTACTCGACCGGCTCACCCACCGCTGCCATCTGCTGGAGTTCCAGGGCGACTCCTACCGCTTCCGCCAGAGCAGGACCGCCCGCCGCGGGACGTCTCGAGCCGCGTCTGATCTCTCCGGCGCCGCCGCGGGACCCGACGGCTCCAGATCCCTTCCCACAGGAAGGCCTACGAGCCCCGGAAAACCTCGCCCCTGACCCCCACGACCTCGACCTCTACCACTCCCACCCGCCCTCTCCCGGTCTGCTCCGGGGTGGGTCACTTTTAGTTGATCGAGGTGGGTCCATTTTGGGTTGACATTTGCATGCGCGGTCTTGGGTTCCTTGATCCGCAACCCCTCCTCGGGTACCCGCTCCAGGGAACCCACCACCGACAAGACTCTCCTCTGGAGATCGATTTACCTCCACTTCAAGGCCAGGAGTTCCCCCTGCCTCATCGCAGTTGTCAACGCCAGGAGGTAGAGGCAACCCAGGGGATCGTCCCGGGCGGCATGGACTAGCTGGCGGGCCTGTTCTCTGGTGAGAGCTGGTTTACGGGACGGGGCGCTACGTGGCGGCTTCACCTGCTCGGCGACGTTGCGGCCAACCCGCCCTTCCCGGACAGCCGCCGTGAGAGCGGACTTCAGGACCGTGTGCAGGTGGTGGATCGAGGTGTCGGTCAGGTTCTTGCTCCTGGCCGCGCTGTGGACCTTCTCAATGTGTTCGGGCTTGAGCTTCGCAAGCTCCTCTTTGCCGATTATGGGGATGACGTGCTTATTCAGCCAGCCACGGTAGGTCCTATATGTCTTGCCTTGAACCTGGTGCTCCTTACGGCCAAGCCAACCCTGGAGATAGTTCTCCAGGGTCAGACGCTCACCAGGTGCAGGGGCACCCTGCTGCTTCTCTTGTAGGAGGGTGAGCAACTTGGTGTGGACCTTGGGCTTGGTGGCCCCGTAGACCACTTTCCGACGAGGCCGACCATCAGCTGCGTATTTCGGTGAATTCGATCAGCCAGATCGGTTGAAAGCGATCACTCCGAGGGTGCTACCGGCGGAGCGGTAGCGACGCGGTCAGGATGCTTCCCCTTGGTACCTCCTTCTCATGGTTGGGCCGGTTCACAGTCTGTCAGGGATGGGGCTGGGGATGATCAATTCGTAGAGGTCCTGGAGTTCAGTGGAGTCCGCTTGCGCGTCTCTCCGGCCTTCCCAAGGGCCAGTTTCTGGAGAGGTACAGCCTCGGCGTCCGGTGGTGACGTGGCGGGGACACTCGGGGCTGTCGAAGTCGGCATGTCAGCGGTTTCCCGGCGTCGCAGGGAGTCGCCGCGGAGCTCGATGCGGTGAGTGTTGTGGGAGAGGCGGTCGAGGATGGCGTCCTGACGGTCTCTTTGCCGCTGAGGGTGGGCCTACGCGTCGGGGTGCCTGTGCTGAGGACCAAGGCAGACGCGAAGATCGGATACGGAAAAATCCCCATACGCGCTCCTCCTCGCCCCCCGACGGCCGGACAGTCTTGGGGCGGGCCGCAGATGGGGGCTGAGCTACCGGTAGGGCACCGGGACGTGGACCGCTGTCAAGCGCAAGCATCTGCCGGAAGGCAGGTCCCCAGCTTCGGGATCGCCCCGGGTTCAAGCGGGGAGCCATGCCCCATTCAAGGCCGGTTAAATGGATACCCCGATGACCGCTAACGGTTGGCATCGTTACCAAGAGGGCAGCCTCGAGTCCCTCTTGCCGCCTGAACCGATCCCGGAAGAGGTCGGGCGCAGAGCCGGAACAGTGGAGCGGGCAATGGTGTTCTGTGGGGCATTGTCGTTGGTAGGCGGTGCATTTCACTACGGCTTGGGGTTTCGGGCCCAGCTTCTGGACCCGATGCTGGACCGTACTCTGTTGTGTGAGTACACGGTAGAAGTTCTGCAAGACCTAGGTAATTGAACTGTACTTGCCATTTGAGTGATATGAGGGATGACTATGCCGAAGCAGGAAATGGAGTTCTGGGATCCGTTCGCCGATGGAGCGGGGGAGTGGGTGCCAATAACAGGTGTAGACGGATTGGCTGAGTTGGTCTTGTCGGTGGACGAGGTTACGGGTTCTTATACGCGACTGTTGAAGTTTGAGCCGGGAGCTGACACGACACCCATGGGAGTGCAGAGGCACGATTTCTGGGAAGAGGTTCTCATCTACAAGGGGGCGATCCATGACTTGACGCTCGGCCAGACGTTCTACGCCGGGCAGTATGCGTGTCGTCCACCGGGCATGGCGCACGGACCATGGGTGGCGGCGGAAGGCTGCATTACGTTCGAAATTCGCACCTACAGGTTGTAGGACGCACACTTCAGCGCGTGGGAAAAGGGATAGGGAGGACCGACTAGCAGGGTGTTGAACTAGGCTGAGGAGCGCCTCGCCAAGGCTGGCGAAGTGGAATTTCGCTAGATTGTCAGGTCTTGCTCCCTTACCGAGGCCCCCAAGGCGAGGCCCTGATGCCGTCTGGGGAGAGCGGCCTGGCCGTCGTCCATGCTCCTCAAGAGGCTGCCCCCACCAGCTTGCCCATCCGGACCAGGTTGTAGGCTGCCATGGTCATCTCCGCCCAGAGCCGGTTGCGTTCGACCCCTTTGTAGCGGAGTTTCCTGCCCCGCGCCCACCGTCTTGGTCCAGCCGAAAATCTCCTCTCCGAGATCCCCAGCAGCCCGGCCGCCTCCCCCACGGTCACCGCCCCCTTCTCCAGATGGTTCAGCACCACCACCCGCCTTTGCTCACCGGCGCTCAAGGTCACCCGCTCTTCTCTCATGGGGTGACAGATTCCCTGAGCTGTTAGCTAGTGACAGATTCCCTGAGCTGTTAGCTAGTGACAGATTCCCTGAGCTTCCACAGTGAGGTAATACGGGGACCGTTGTCCGTCAGCAAGGAATCGCACCCGGCCGCAATCGTTCCGTCAGGAAGGAATGACACCGTAGAAGCAGAAGGCGGGATAGGGGTTCCGGGGGGAAGGGGTGGAGAAGTTGGGGAAGTGGGGACATCGGTCTCGGACGGTTCAGGCACTTTGGTTCACCTCCAGCGCCGCCGGCATGGCAGCCAGCCGGCGGTCAATGGTTCGCTTGAGAGTGAGCGGGCTGGTGCTGGTGTAGAGGGAGACCAGCGCCGGGATCTTGGTGGAGTCAGCCTGGCCGCTGGCGAGCACCCGGCGCAGCGGCGTGGTGGGTCGGTCATAGGTCTTGCGGGTCCTGGTCCCCACCGTCTGCTTGCCCACCAGCTTCATCACCGGCTGGAAACAGTTGTTGTAGGGGCGCAGCAGCTCAGTGTAAAGGGAGTTCAGCCAGGCCAGCTGGGTGGGTGTGTCCAGGCGTTGGTGCCGATCAGGCGCCGAACCAGGGTCCAGTTCTTCTGTTCCACATGGCAGTTGTCGTTCTTGTGCTCGGGCCGGGAGCGGGAGAGGGCGATCCCGTTCTCCTGGCACCAGGCCACCAGGTGCCAGTTCAAGAACTCGCTGCCATTGTCTGGGTGCAGGCCCAGCAGGGAGAACGGCAGCTGCTGGCGGATCTGTTCCAGGGCGGCCACGATCCTGGTCTGGCCCTTGCCCATTACCCCCACCCGCTCGGTCCAGCCGGTCGAGAGGTCGGTGGCGCAGAGGGTCCAGATCCACTCCCCCGCCGCCACTTCCCCGCTGTGGGAGACCAGGTCGATCTCCAGGAAGCCGGGGGTGTCCAGCTCGCGCCACTGGCCCACCACCACCGGCACCTGGCGGCGCAGCAGCCCACCCGGTTTGGTCTGGCTCATCCGCCGGGTCACCAGACCCCGCCGGAGGTCGTGCAGGGTCCGCTCCACCGTGGACAGGCTGGCCCCAACCAGCAGAGAACCGGTTTCCGGGGAACAGTCCAGCTGCCCGTGCCGCCTCAGCAGCAACAGCAGATCAGGGAGAAACGGCTGCAGCCGCTCGGCGCAGAGATAGTCGGTGGCCTCCCAGCGGACCTTCAGAGCCCGGCGGAACTCCAGCCCATACCGCCGCGTCCGCGGCGCGCGCCGCTTGGGCGAGATCCGCTTGCGCCCCCGGAGCACTCGCACTGCGTGCTTGCGCTCGTATCCCGTGGCCAAGCAGAAACCGTCCAGGATCTCCCCTCGCTCTCGGCGCCTCGCCCGCCGGTACCTCGGCGCCAACTCCTCGGCCAGCTCGTACCGCTCCCGGATTCGCATGGGCTCGGTCCCCTCACCACCAACCTCCCGCGAGCCGCCCTCGGTGCGACTCCTTGCTGAGGGAGCGATCGCCCCACGGTGCGATTTTGGATGAGGGAATACGGGGACTTGACTTCTGGATACCGGCTGTATACACTTCGGTCGCGCTAGGAGACCAACCGGCGGAAGGGCTCGGTAGGGGAGAACCCTCCGAATACCCCGAAGGCGGAATAGTCTTTTGGCATGGACCCCCCTGCAGGCTATTCTCCTCCGCTCCAAATATCTGGCACAGTGAACTGTATCTGTCTGACGCGACCTCTCCACCAGCTATTGAGGCTAGTGTCCTGTTACCGAAAAGGGTTTATGTTTGCCTCAGAGCCTCATGGGTGGTT
>DATKSV010000129.1:0-8433 GCA_035531535.1 Candidatus Nanopelagicaceae bacterium
TCCACGTTCTGCATCCCGTAGATGTCGGAGATCCCAGTCATCCGCTCGATCTTGTCGATGCCGGCCTCGGTCAGGCTGCCCGACTTGGTCTTCTCGTCGATGGTGTAGTCGGTGTCGGCCGACAGCTGCTTGATCAGGCCCGCGTACTGGTAGTACTTCTCGGTCGACTCCTCCCCCAGCCCGCTGATGATCAGAGGGGTCCTGGCCTCGTCGACCAGGATCGAGTCCACCTCGTCGACGATCGCGTAGTAGCGGTCGCGCTGAACCTTCTGTTCCTTGGAGCGGGCCAGGTTGTCGCGCAGGTAGTCGAACCCCATCTCGTTGTTGGTGGCGTAGACCACGTCCGCCCGGTAGGCCTCCCCCCGCTCCGCCGGGCGCAGGTGGCGGAGGCGCTGGTCGGGGTGGGTCTCGTCGGTGTACTCGGGATCGTAGACGAACGAGGCCTCCGGGATGATCACCCCCACCTGCAGCCCCAGGGCGTGGAACAGAGGGGCGTTCCAGCCGGCGTCGCGGCGGGCCAGGAAGTCGTTGACGGTGACCAGGAAGCAGCCCCGCCCGGTGAGGGCATTGAGATAGAGCGGCAGCGCCGCGACCAGGGTCTTGCCCTCCCCTGTCTTCATCTCGGCGATCTTGCCCTGGTGAAGGACTATCCCGCCCAGGCACTGCACATCGAAGGGACGCATGCCCAAGGTGCGCCGGGCCGCCTCCCGGGCGGTGGCGAAGGCCTCAGCGAGCAGGTCGTCCAGGGTCTCGCCCTCGGCCAGCCGGGCCTTGAACTCATCGGTCTTGGCCGCCAGCTCGGAGTCGGTGAGAGCCTGGAACTCCGGCTCCATCTCGCCAATGCGGGCGATCGTGTGCCAGTGCTGGCGCAGCTCCCTTCTGGTGGGGTCGTAGATCCTAGTCAGAACACTCATCGCTTGCGATTATCCCCCGGAGGCGCCCTAGGCAACCCCTAAAGCGGCTCCGCCATCGGTGACGTAGGCAGGGCCGCTGCCGGCTCCGCCCACCTCCATCCAGCAGGTTCGGGCTCCCTCCACCACCAGAATTAGCACCGCGATCGGGGTGAGGCCCACGTGAAGCAGATGGAAGGTCCAGACCGGCGGAAGCAGGAGGATGGCGAGCAGGCAGAGCCCTGCCCCGAAGCCGGTGAAGTAGGGATCGGTCCGCCAGTGCCAGAGCCCCGCAGCGAGCCCGGCCAGCGGCAGCAACCCCAGAGCCCAGGGCACCACCCCCGCAGGCCAGATCAGCAGGAGCCAGACCATCGCAAGCAGGGCAAGTCCCAAGCCCAGCCCGTGGACGCGGCGGGCGTCCCGTCCCACGGTCAGCATGAACAGAGGTAGCAGGAGCAGATCGTCGTTGGGATGGGCGTAGGGAGTGGCCAGCAGCCAGATCCCCACGGGAAGCCCGACCCCCCAGGCGACCCGGCCAACCGGGCTGACCCGGCGCCAGTCAGAGGAACCCAGCATCCAGGCGGCAAACACAACCATCCCGATGACGGCGGCCACGATCACCACCAGCGAGCCGGGCGCGAGCAGCCCGGTGCCCAGCCCGAGGCTCCGGGGCGCAGCCCCGAGCAGCCCCGGCAGGCCAGCCAGGTCCGGCTGCTGGGTCCCCACCTTGGCGGCGAACCCGGTGGCGGCCCGCCACCACTCCGGCAGAAGTGAGGGACTTGCGGCGATGCAAAGGCTGGAGACAACCGCGAATCCGGAGCCAAACCAGAGCGCCCGCCTGGGCCGCTCCCAGAGCGCCAGAAAGAGGAATATCGGCGCTGGCCAGAGCAGGTCGGGCTTCACCCAGATCAAGCCCAGAACCAGCCCCGCCAGCAGCGGACGGTCATGCCAGGCAAGCAGCATCGCCCCTGCCAGGACGGCGAAGAGGAGAGCGTCGAACTGGCCGGCGGAGAAGCCTAGCACTGCCACCCAGGAGACCAACCCCCCCCCCAGCAGCGCCGGCAGACTGGTCCATCCCAGGTCGCGTGCCAGCAGCGCCAGGGTCGCCATCGCGGCTGCCACCCCTAAGCCGGTGAAGACCAAGTAGCTGGCCCAGAAGGGAAGCTTGCTGAGGGGCTCCATCAGCACCGCCACCACCGGAAGGTAGGCGAAACGGTCCAGGGCGGGCTGCAGACTGGGGTACCTGGTCACCAGCTGCTCGGCGGCCTGCAGCGCGTGCAACCGATAAGGGTCGTGGCCGGCGCCGAGCAGGCGGGCGGCTGCGTAGAAGACCCGATAGTCGGCGGCCAGTCCGTACGGGCGCGGGGGAATAAACCTGGTCAGCGCATAGATGGCCAGTCCCAACGATGCGCCAACCGCAATCTGGAATAGGAGGATCCGCAGCCGGCGACTGCGGCGCTCCAACAGGTCCTCCAGGTTGGGAGTTCCCGGAGCTTCGCTCATCCCGTGCTCACTCGACCGCCAGCGCCGCCACCGGATCGAGCTCGCTCAGCTGCCGCGCCGGGATGATGGCTGCCAGCAGCAGCCCCAGGACCGCCGCCACCAGCACCGCCGCCACCACCACGGGCGAGACTGCGAACGGCAGCGGGAGGGCCGGCGATGACGCCGCCCGAACCTCCGGCCACGTCAATCCAATCCCGACCGCGATCCCAAGCGCGCAGCCCACCAGCGCTGTCGCGAGGGCCTCCCCCATGACCGCCCGTCGCACCGCGGCCCGGCTGAGCCCGACGACCCGAAGCAGGGCCAGGTCGCGGGCGGCCTGTCTCGTTTCCAGCACCACCGTGTTCACGGCGGCCAGGATGGCGATCACGACGCCGACCAGGGCCAGAGCGCCCAGCACGGCGATGTCATGTTGGATGCCACGATCGACACCTCCGCGGACGGCCGCCACGGTCTCGCTCTCCATCCCGTATTTGAAAGCTGCCAGCTGCACCGCCCGGGCCGCGCCAGGGCCGCGCACATCCAGCTGGACCAGGTCGAAGCCGGCTGCCCCGGTGCCGAAGTCATGGACCGCGGCGGACTGGGAGATCACCATGCTCTCCAACCCGGCCGGCCCCGGCAGGCTGTGGGCGACCACTCCAACCACCGTGAAGACGCCCCGCCGGTCAGTGGTGGCAACGGCCACCCGAGAGCCGAGTCCAAGGTGGAGTTGGTCGGCCATCTGCAGCGGCACCAGGACCCCGCCGCCCGAGGACAAAGAGGTGAGGGCCGCTCGCCTGTTGCCGGAGGTGAACTGCAGCGCGCCGCTCGTCAGGTACGCCGCTGGCGCGGTGGCGGCAAGAGAGACCGCCACGTGGCCGACCCTCCCAGCGAGGAACCGAACCGGGGCCGCGGCCAGCACCCTCGGATGTCCGGGCGCGGCTCGCACGGCCCCCAAGAGCTCCCTCTGGATCGCCCCGGCCTGGGGCACAGGGCTCACCACCAGATAGTTGCCAACAAAGAGCCGGTTGACCCACAGGCCGCCCGACTGGAGGGCGGCTGAGGAGAGACCGGCCATGCAGGTTGCCGTGGCAATCGTGATGAAGAGGCTGCCGATGGCGAACGCGGTCCGGCTCGGCGAAGTGCGGCTGCGCGCGGCAACGGCTGCCACTGGTGCCATGAGCAGGGGGCTGATGGCCTCACCGAGTCCGGTCACCAGAGCCGGGCCCAACCAGACCAGAGCCGCCGCAACAGCCAGGTAGGCAAGCGCGGCCCCCAGGCCGACTCCAACCCCGCCTCCCACCGCGAAAGCCAGGCCGGACCCGGCGGCGCCTATGAGAGTCAGCCCAGGCCAGGCGCGCAACCATGGGGAGCGCCGGCGCGGGCGGGGGCGGATGGCGTCCAAAGGGGCGACCGCCGCCGCCTCCAGGGCCGGAACCGCGGCCGCCAACAGGCCCACTCCGAGCGCCAGCACGAAGGCGCCCACCGTCCAGCCCCAATCGAAACGGATCTGAGGACTTGGGCTTTGTCCAGCCGGCGTTGAGATCGCCACCAGCGCCGCCGCCAGGGCATATCCAATCGCCACGCCGAGCACGGCCCCCAGCGCCGCCGCCGCCACGGCCTCGCGCAGAAAGCTGCGCAAAATCAGGGCTCGACTCGCCCCGGCGACCCGGACCAGCCCAATCTCTCGCCTTCGCTCCATCACAACCGAGGAGAATGTGGCCGCGATCAGGGCAAACGCCAGCAAAAGGCTGAGGGCGGTCATCCCGTCCAACAAGGGCTGAAGTTCCGCGACCGGGTCCCCGCCCGTGACCGCCCTGGGGTTGTTCACCGTGAAGTCCTGGTGAAGGGCGGACGGTAGCTCCGCCATCAACTGGGGCAGCGACGACCCCGCCCGCAGCCGGACCGCGAGACTGCTGATCGCGAGCCCCGACGAGAAAAGCGACCTGGCGGCGGCTTGGGTTATGTAGACCGCGTCATTGGTAAACGGGGCGCCGGGTCCGGAATCGGCCACCACCCCCACCACCCGAAAGCGCTGGATCGCGTGGGTCTCGGTGAGAGCCAGCTGCTGGCCCAGCCTAACTGCTCCGGGTGCGGCCTGCCCGGTTTGCCCGGAGAAGCCGGGGCTGAGCGACTGGCTGATCGCGATCTGATAGCGAGAGCCCTGAGCTGGACTGTGCCCGGCCAACATCGGCAGTGGCCTAAGAGCCACCCCGTGGGCTCCGACCACGACCAAGACCACCTGCCTGAAGCCACCAGTTGGGAGTCGAGCCAGGTCGGGCTTACGGCTGAGTGTTTCGAGCTCGGCCACCGCCGGTAGCTGAGCTGCCGCCGCGGCCTCAGCGGAGGTGAAGCCGGAGCGGCTGAAGGGCGCTATGTCGTACTCGGCTGTCCCCGCCGCCTGCGAGACCGCGGCCGCGGCCTGCTGGCGCAGGGCGCTGGCGGCGAGCTGAGTGCCGAGGATGGCGCCTGCGCCCAGCGCCAGGGCGGCGATCCCGAGCAAAAGGCGCGCCAGAGCCGTCCGGCGCCAGAGCAACGGGATCATGGCCGCACGCTCCCCTCAGAGACCGTGAGCCGAGAGCCGCTCCAGTAGTGGGGCGGTGTCGTGGACCGTGCGCCGGCCGAGGTCCACGGTCTCCCTGACCTCGCCGTCAAGCATGATCGCCACTCGCTCGGCGTAGGCGGCGGTGCGAGCGTCATGAGTGACCATGACGATGGTCCGGCCGTCCTGTCGGCACAGCCGCAAGAGCAGCTCCAACACGCTCCGCCCGGCATGGTAGTCCAGGGTTCCGGTGGGCTCGTCAGCGAGCAGGATGGCGGGATCGGTGACCAGCGCCCTGGCGATGGCCACCCGTTGCTGCTCCCCGCCCGCGATCTCCTCGGGTCGGTGTCCTTGAAGACCACGCAGCCCCAGCATGGCCATCAGCTCGTCGGCCCGGGCCTTGGCGTCCCGGTCGCGCCCCCGGCCCCGAAACGGCCAGATCCGGCCCCGCTCCAAGCGGTAGGGGAGCATCACGTTCTCGGCCGCGGTGAGGCTGGGTAGCAGGTTGAAGAACTGGAATATGAAACCGATGCGGCGCCTGCGGATGGTCGCGAGCTCGCGGTCGCCAAGGCTGTAGAGGTCGGTCCCCTGGAGGGTCACCCGGCCCTGCTCAGGGGCAACGAGCCCCCCCAGCACATGGAGCAGGGTGGACTTGCCACACCCGCTTGGACCCATCACCGCCACGAACTCGCCCGCTTTGACCTTGAGGGCGACTCCCCGCACCACCTCCCGCGGCTGCCGGCTGATCGCGTAGCTCTTGTGGATGTCGGTCGCCTCGAGGACGACCACAGGGTCAACGGCGGGGTTGTCCCCGATCGTCCGCTCACTCATCCAAATAGCCGCCGATCACCTGCTCGATGGTGGTGGACAGGAGACCGCCAGAGGACTTCGGGAACCTGGAGCCAACGCCTCGGCCCGGACGTCCGATCGGCGTCGGAATGGCGCTGGGCGCCGGGGTCGGCTTAGAGGTTGTGGCCGGGGTCGGCTTGGAGCTTGTGGCCGGGGTCGGCTTAGCTGTGGGCGTTGGCGCCGGCCCGCCGCCCGACCCCGCCCTCGGGGTGGGCGTGGGAGATGGCTTCGGGGGTGGCGGGGGCGCGCTGGCCACCAGCGCGAACTCCTGAGCGAACATGTAGACATCAGAATAGGGACCGCCCCCAGAGCCGGGATAGTTCCACGGCCCCGCGGTGTACCACGAGCCCACTCCCAGCTGGTTGTAGTCACCCAGGATGTTGGCCCGGTGGGGGGCCGAGTTCATGAAGGCGGTGTTGACCCCCGCCGCCGGGTCGGCGTAGCCGCTGTTCCAGCCGATGTTCTCACCCGCGCTCCTCCAGTCCACCCCGTCCGCGCTCATGATCGGCCAGACGTAGCCGCCGTCGGCGGTGCATCCGGGGATCTGGTGGGAGAAGTAGTTGCGGGTGAGCATGTCGGCGGCCCGACCGTAGATCGGGGAAGGGCTGCACCCGTAGTAGGGCCGCGATTGGCCGATCCCAGCCAGCGTGGCGTTGCTGGCGAGGGAGCCGAGGCCGTTGCTGGCGCGGTCCTGATTGGTCAGTGAGAACAGCTCACCGTCAAACGAGGTGGCGCTGCCGGCCGGTTGAGCACCCACCGGGACAGCCAGCATGGCCGCTCCGCCCACGAACGCCAGCAGGCCGAAGAGGACGCCCGCTACCAGGACTGGGGACCCCTCCCGACTCCTAGGGTTGCGCTGCCTAGCCAAGGCGCCGCTGCAGCGGCCCCCCGGCGGGCGGGGTGGGCAGCCTGACCGTGCCCACCTGGTCATGGCGGCGGTCCGGGAACAGCCTTGAGATCTCGGGCGGCACCGGCAGCCCCATGTCGAAGAGCCGGTCCAAGATCTGCGGCCTGACCCCGGTCAGGGCCAGCTCGTTGCGCAGGTTGCCGTCCTTGTCAGTCCCCTCCGCCTTCATCAGGAAGATGTCCTGCATGGTGATGGTCTCCCCTTCCATGCCCACCACCTCGCTGATCGCGGTGACCCGGCGGCTGCCATCGCGCAGCCGGTTGAGCTGGACGATGATGTCGAGGGCGGAGGCGACCTGCTGCCGGATGGCCTTGGCGGGGAGCTCGATCCCACCCATGAGGACCTGAGTCTCCAACCTGGAGAGGCTGTCCCTGGGCGTGTTGGCGTGGACTGTGGTCATGGAGCCGTCGTGGCCCGTGTTCATGGCCTGGAGCATGTCCAGCGCCTCGCCGCCCCGGACCTCTCCCACCACGATCCGGTCGGGCCGCATCCGCAGGGCGTTGATGACCAGCTCGCGGATCCCGATCCGGCCCTCGCCACGGGCGTCCGGCGGCCGCGACTCCAACCGGCAGACATGCTCCTGGTGGAGCTGCAGCTCGGCGGCATCCTCCACGGTCACGATCCGCTCATCCGGGGGGATGAAGCCGGTGCAGATGTTGAGCAGGGTGGTCTTGCCAGAGCCGGTCCCGCCCGAGATCAGGATGTTGGCCCTGGCCAGCACGCTGGCCTGCAGGAAGGAGGCGGCAGCCTCGCTGATGCTGCCGAAGTGGATCAGGTCGGTGACCCGCATCCGCTCCTTGGGGAACTTCCGGATGGTGAGAATGGGGCCGTCGATGGCGACCGGCGGCACCACCGCGTTCACGCGGGACCCGTCCAGAAGCCTGGCGTCGCAGAGCGGCTGGCGAGTGTCGATCCGGCGCCCCACCGCCGAGACGATCAGGTCGATCACCTTCATCAGGTGGTCGGTGTCCTTGAAGCGGACGTCCGTCAGCAAGATCCGACCCTGGGACTCGACGTAGACCATGTCCGGGCCTACGACCATGATCTCGGTCAGGTTGTCGTCTTCGAGCAGGATCCGAAGTGGACCCAGCGCCTGGAGGTACCCCTCCTGATCGGCGAGCGATTCCGCGTGCGAGATGACCATGGAGCTACTCCCCTGAGGTGGAATCAGATTGGTTGAAGGCGGCTCCCAGGAGGGCGCCGGCCGGGGTCTCCGCAGCCGCGTCGACCAAGTCCAGGCGAGCCCCCTCTGCTACCCCGAGACGTTTCAGGGTGCCCGGCGCCAGCTCCAGGGCCGAGTGCGCCCTGGCAACTGGCAGCAAGGTGACGCCAACCGGCCGCAGCGACCAAGGCCGCATTCTGGAGACAGCCCGGACCACCACCCCCTGGCGGTCCAGGAAGGCGACATCGATCGCGGTGCGCATGAAGAACATGTGGATGCTGCGGCAGGGGACCAGCCAGAGCCCCTCCTCGGGGTCCAAGTCGGCCCTGCCCATGAGACCCATGAAACGGCTGAAGACGCCTTTGGCGACCACCACGCGGCGGGCCAGGTAGCGGCCGTCGTCGAGCCGGGCGGCGAGCTGCCGCCCGCCGGCCAGCGGGGCGGCTGACAGTTGTCGGCTCAGGGCCTCAGCTGACATGGAAGAGCAGGTTCATGGCGGCGGGGCCGAGCAGGATGATGAAGAGGGCCGGGAAGATGCAGCCCACCATCGGGAAGAGCATCTTGAGGCTGGCCTGCTGCGCCTTCGCTTCAGCCTTCTGGCGGC
>DATKSV010000130.1:0-4468 GCA_035531535.1 Candidatus Nanopelagicaceae bacterium
CTGGTCACCTATCGCAGCTGTAGCGGCTTGGGCTTGGTCCTGCCCAGCGGGCCAGAGCGCTGCTCGAGGGATGGGGACAACGGCACCGCGTCTCCGGTTGGGCTTGGCAAGAGACCGGCCACGCCACGCCGCCGGTGAAGTGGGACGTCGACGTGAGCCAAGGACCGCGGCTGTCAAAGGCGGTGGATTGACGGCTGAGCCCTGGAGCACTACCGTGCGCGTCGTGACGCTGGACCCCGCCGACTATCTCTTAGCGATCCGGAACCACACAGCCGGACTTGCTGCCGCCGCCACCGGCAACCTGGACGCCTCGATCGCGGGCTGTCCTGGTTGGTCGGTCAGGGATGTTGTGCTCCACCTGATCGAAGTGCACCGGTTCTGGGCCACGATCACGGCTGGACTCCTCCAAGCGCCACCCGACCCGTCCGCTGCGCCCGCAGCTCCCTCCTCTGATGCCCTGATCGCCACCCTTTTGGAGGGCTGCGACCACCTGGTCAAAATCCTGCAAGCGGCCGACTGGAAGGCTCCCGTCTGGACCTGGGCTCCCAGCCAACGCGATGTCGGTTTCATCGGGCGCCATCAGGTGCAGGAGGCGGCCATCCACCACTGGGACGTGGCCACTGCCAGGGGCGAAAAGCTCGAGCTAGAGCCGGCGATAGCCGCCGACTCCATCGAGGAGTTCCTCACCGTTTCGGTCTCCAACGAGATCGACCCGGCGGACCCCGTGCGTCCCTCGCTGGGCGGGTGCTTCGCGCTCGCCTGCAGTGACCGAGATGGAGCGTGGACCGTGACAGACGGGCCGCTCCCGGGGACTGTCCGTGTCACCAGAACTGCGGACCCTGACTGCCCCACTCTCCGCGCCACCGCTTCCGACCTGCTGCTGTGGCTCTACAAGAGAGTTGACCTCGACCTCGGAGAAGTTCCGACGCCTCTGGCCGGGCGCTTCGGCGACCTCTGCTTCACCGATTGAGAGCGGCGGCCGGAGGACCATTGGCCATCCGCGCCTTCGGCGCCGATCAGCTGACGGGGCTCCCATTGTGGGGGGCCCGCAGCAGAGGCGCGAAGGGGAGGACTCTGGGCACCCAGGCGGCCAAAACACCAGACCCATGGCGCGGGTGCCGCTCGGTCCCCGTCCCTGACGAAATCCTACGGGGCTAAGACCAGCGCCCCAGTTGCCCCCACGCCAAGATGGGCTCCATCGTCCGTGTCGGAGGCCAGGCCCCAGGCGACTCCTGGTCAGCTTGGGGACGGGCTGGGGGTGTTGTAGCGCAGCGGGGCGCAGGCGGAGGTGGCCACCGCGCAGGTCACGAACTGGGTCGTGGGGGGGCGGTTCTCCACCTGAAACACCCACACCGGCACCGCGTATCCGGCGCTGTCCACGACGCCCAGCGCAGCCCCGGTTAGAGCGGCGGGCGCAGCCGCGGTGGTGGGGGCTGGACTGGGGTAGGGCTGCTGATTGGGCTGCAGGAAGTAGGCGTTGGGATCAATCGAACCCTGATTCAGATCACGGACCACCTGGGCGACGCTGATGGCGGGGTACTCAGCGGCGGCGCCGACGCTGGGGGCCGGTACCTGGCCAGCGATACCCACCACCGATAGGTGCTCTTGGTAGTTGGCGGCGACATCAGCGTAGATCTCCTGCGCCTGCCCCTGGATGTCGACCACCGGGAAACCGTCCTGAGTCCACTGGAAGAACACCCGCCGGTCGGCAGCGTGGGCACTGGTGAGTTGAGGCAGGGGAAGCAAGCCACCGCCGGCGCCCGGGACACCACGGGCGGCCAGAAACTGCTCCACGAACCGCTCCGCCGCCAGCACCGAGGGCGTGGCCCCGGTCTCGTCAACCGGGGTGTTGGGATGGAAGTTGAACGAGAGCAGGCCGGCGGTCGCGGTCAGCTGATAGCCGGTGGTGGAACCGAGGTTGTAGGCCAGGCCGCCGTCGACGCTGATGGGCGGCCCGGGAACTCCCAGCTCGGTGGCAAGGTCGCCCAGCGCGGTTGCCGGGGCCGCCGGCACCTGACCCGTCCGCACCAACCGTGGGGAGGCGATCGCGGGGCCTGACAGCTGGTAGGGACCCACCAGACCCGGCTCGGCCGGAGCCACGCCGCCGAGCGGCAGCACCCCCAGCTGCAGGGGAGGGGGAGTCGGGCTCACGGCCGTGGTGGCGCTGGGTGATTGACGCGGGGAGTCTAGGGGCCCGCCGCAGCCCGCGATCAGCAAGCTGAACGCGACCGCCAGCGCCGCCACCGGGACTTTGATCCTGCTCACTCCCTCAGAATGCCACGAGTGACCTATCGCGACGCTCTCGCCAGTTTGGCCGCCTCCAGCCAGAGGGGGATGCGCCTGGGGTTGGCCACCACCAGGGCGCTCTGCGCCGCCCTCGACAACCCTCAGGACCAGCTCCGAGGCGTCCTGATCGCCGGGACCAACGGCAAGGGCTCGGTGGCCGCCATGGTGGCTGAGGTGGCGGCCAGCGCCGGCTACCGGGTCGCGCTCCTGACCAAGCCCCATCTCACCAGCTACCGCGAGCGGATCCGGCTGGGAGGAGACCCCATCTCAGAGTTGGGCTTCAGCCAGCTGGTGGACCAGGTGCTCGCCGCCTCATCCCGGGTTGACCCCGCGGTCGGCTCGCCCACCCACCACGAGCTGCTGACCGCAATGGGCTTCCTGGCCGCTCGGGGGTGGGGCGCCCAGCTCACCGTCTGCGAGGTCGGCCTGGGGGGCCGCCTGGACGCCACCAACATCTGGGATGGAGGGGTCGCCGTCGTGACCTCCGTGGGCCTGGACCACCAAGCTCAGCTGGGCGACACCATTCCGGCGATAGCGGCAGAGAAGGCGGCCATCATCAAGCTGGGGGACCTGGCCGTGTCGGGGGTTGCGGCGGACGCGTTCCCGGTGGTGCGGGAACGAGCGGAGAGGGTGGGAGCGCGACTCTGGCAGCTCGGCGACCAGGTTCGTGTCAGGGAGGGAGCGGATGGCGGCCAGGGCCGGCCGCGGCTAGACGTGACCACGGAGCGACGTTCATTGACCGGCTTGGCGCTGGGGGTGGCCGGGCACTTCCAACTCTCGAACGCCGGCGTGGCGGTGGCGGTGGCGGACTGCCTTGGGGAACTCGGGTTTCCAATCCCAGACGCGGCGATCCGCGAGGGCCTGGCTTCGGTCCGCTGGGCGGGCCGGATGGAGTCCCTGGGCGGAGCCCCTCCGGTGATCGTGGACTCGGCCCACAACCCGCCCGCGGTGGCAGCCATCCTGGAAGATCTAAGAGCCCTGGTACGGCGCCGGCCGACGGTGCTGCTCTTCGGTTCCATGGGCGATCACGATCATCGCTCGATGCTGGAACTCCTGGCGGCCCTTGACTTCGCGGCGGTGGTCCTGACCCAGTCGCGATCGACTCGTGCCGTGGCGCCCGGTCAGCTCCTCCGGGAGTGGGGACGGCCGGCGGAGGTGGTGGCGACATCCGAGCTAGGCCTGGAGCTGGCGCGCCAGCTGGCCGGGCCCCACGGGCAGGTCCTGGCCCTGGGATCAATCTATCTGGTGGGGGAAGTGATGGCTGCCCTGGGAGTTGGAATCGCCCCCGACCCTGAGGTGCCATTCCAGCCCCAGTGGTGACCGGGGAGCGCACCGGCTGACGGGCCGAAGCTCCCTGAATGGCGCCTGGGCAGACCGCGGCGGCCCGGTGACCGGACACGGCACCAAAGGCCCACTCGACTGACAAGCTCCCCGGGTTAACGTATGCCTGTTGCGAATCACCCACTCTTGCCATTCGCTTGCAAGTGGACGCTAGACTGAAGCGGGGGTGGGCGTCAGCCGTGGACATCAGCTGGGGTATTTGGCTTTGGCCAGCGAGAAGCCGCCGACTTCCACCGATGGGGCCGCCGAAGGTACCGAGAAGCACCTTGCCCAGTTCTTCCACCTCACGGACCTGGTGCCCCTCTCGGTCTCCAGCGTCGGCCCGCTCTTCTCGGTGGCCGCCACAGGCGGGGTGATGGCGGCCGACGCCGGGTGGTGGACCCTGCCCGCCATCGCCATCCTGGCACTGCCGTTCCTGGTCTCAAGCTTTGTCTTCCGACTGCTCAACCAGCACTTTCCCCACTCCGGCGCGTCCTACCACTGGTCAGCGCGAGTGATTGGCCGCAACGTCTCCCATTACCAGGCCTGGATCCTGATCCTGGCCTACTTCACCTCCATCCCCCCGATCGCGATCCCGGCCGGCAGCTACACCCTGGCCCTGATCGCTCCCAACTACCAAGCGCCGCCCCTCGTGCACCTGGGGGTCACCTTGTTCTGGATCCTATTTGCCGCCGGACCGCTGCTGATGGGAGGCAAACCCACCGCCCGGATCACCCAGGCCTTCTTCGTGCTGGAGATGGTCTCCCTGACTCTGTTCGGGGTGCTGGGGGTGTTGAACTGGCACCGGCTTCAGGTGCCCATTCACTTCGGGCCACCTCCCATCGGCGGCATCCTGATCGTG
>DATKSV010000131.1:0-3801 GCA_035531535.1 Candidatus Nanopelagicaceae bacterium
TGAATCCTTTCGGACGGGCGGAGACGGCCCCCTCTGCTCGATAAGTCCGACCCTGCGCCCATCACAGGATCCTAGGGGCGGCCCCGGGGGCTGTCAAGAAGCAGCAGTCCCGGTTGTGGAAGCTCAGGGAATCTGTCACCCCATAGAAGAAGAGCGGGTGACCTTGAGCGCCGGTGAGCAGAGGCGGGTGGTGGTGCTGAACCATCTGGAGAAGCGGGCGGTGACCTTTGGGAGGCGGCCGGGCTGTTGGGGATCTCGGTGCGGCAGGTGAAGCGTCTTCGGGCCGGGTACCGGCAACAGGGGGCGGCAGCCCTGGTTCATGGCAACAGGGGCGGGCGGCCGACCAACCCGGTGGATCTGCAGGTGGCCGAGCGGGTGGTGGAGCTGGCCCAGACGACCTACCAGGGCTTCCACCGCCAGCACCTCACCGAGATGCTGATGGAGCGAGAAGGGATC
Organism: Candidatus Nanopelagicaceae bacterium; assembly: GCA_035531535.1. Classification (GTDB taxonomy): domain Bacteria; phylum Chloroflexota; class Dormibacteria; order Aeolococcales; family Bog-877; genus AG-12. The sequence goes on from DATKSV010000131.1 coordinate 457, forward strand.
TGCCTCTCCCGAGCCACGGTGGACCGCTGGCTGAGAACGGCGGGGATCTCGGCGCCTCGGAAGCGGCGTCCGGCGAGGACTCACCACCGGCGGGACCGGATGGCCAAGGAGGGCTGCCTGCTCCAGGTGGACGGCAGCCGGCACGATTGGCTGGAGGGCAGGGGTCCCTACCTGACCCTGGTGGACTCCATTGACGACGCCACCGGGCTGGTGGTGGGTGCCACCTTCAGAGAGCAGGCGGACGCCCAGGGGTACTTCCAGGTGCTGCGCCAGGTGGTGCTGAGCTGGGGGATGCCGCTGGCGCTCTATTCAGACAGACATGGGATTTTCGTGAAGACCAGCAAACAGGAGCCGAGCCTCGAGGAGCACCTCTCCGGCCGCCGCCAGCTGACCCAGATGGGGCGGCTGCTGGCGGAGCTCCAAGTGGAGCTGATTCTGGCTCGCTCGCCCCAGGCCAAGGGCCGGATTGAGCGCCTCTGGGGCACTCTCCAAGACCGGCTCTCGAGCGAGCTGCGGCTCCAGGGTCCGGCCACCATGGAGGCGGCCAACCAGGTCCTGGCCCGACACCTGCCCCGGCACAACCACCAGTTCGCCGTACCTGCCCAGGACCCGGAGCCGGCCTGGCGCGAGCGCCCCCGGCAGCTAGACGAACTTTCTGCTTCAAGTTCCACCGGGTGGTGACCCTGGACCACAACGTGCGCTTCCAGGGCCAGGTGATTGACATCCCCCGGCCCCTACCCAGAAGCCTGGCTCGGGCCCGGGTGGTGCTCCACCAGCACTTCGACGGCAGCCTCCATGTCTTCCACGAGAGCCACTGCGTGGCCACCGCGCAATCCCCGGCACACGCTGGACCGCTGCGGCTCGGCAGCCTCGCCACCAGCGAATTACCAGTCCCCGTGCCCCGGCCACGCCGCCTCCAACGCCCGCCGCGATCCACGCCCTGGAAGCCAGCCCCCAGCCACCCCTGGAAAGCTCCCTGGAAGCAGCTAGGGTGACAAATTCCCTGAGCAGCTACGGGGACAAAGTCCCTGAGCAGCTGCAGATGGCGCAGTCCCGGTGTTGTAGTTCAGCGATTCTGACCGGTCCTAACAGCTCAGCGATTCCTGTCCGGCTATTAGAGACAAGATCGTTTGGAATTCAGCCGAGCAGCGGTGAGTGCTGATGAGTGGACAGTGAGGATGATGGGGAGACCCTTCCCGGCCTGACTCTCGAGTGGACTGGCCCAAGGCCTTGGCGTGGGATTCGTCGACCGGGTCGGGGCTTGTAGTACGTACCGCTGGCCGAAGTGACTTCACAGAGGAGCCTGCGTCACCAGGCGCCCATCACTGTCCTGTCCCTCTGCGGCGGTTCGTGGTAGCGCAGGGGACCGGAAGGAGCAGGACCGTGGTAGTCGAGACAGGCAGCGGCGTTGGCAATATCGTCGGCGTGGACACCCACGGTGAGGTGCACGTCGCCGCGGTCGTAGATCCGAGAGGGCGTTTACTGGGATCACGATCCTTTCCCAGCTCCGCCGGGGGCCATCGTGCATTGGAGCGATGGGCCGTGGCCAAGGGCCGGGTGGGGACATTTGGAGTGGAGGGAACTGGGTCATGGAGCGCTGGGCTGGCCTCGGCCCTTAGTCAGCAGGGCCATCGAGTAGTGGAGGTCGACCGTCCCGATCGGCGCACTCGCCGCCAAAAGGGCAAGTCCGACACAATCGACGCCGAGGCTGCAGCGCGGGCAGTGCTCGCTAGCATGGCGACTGGAACGCCCAAGACACGTCAGGGACCAGTGGAAATGATCGGAGCCCTGCGCGTCGCTCGGCGATCTGCGATCAAGCCCCGCAGTCAAGCGGCTCTGCAGATCCACTCGCTCGTCTCCACCGCGCCCCAGTTGTTGGGGACGACTTGCGCACGCTGGCGCTCTTGCCACTCGTCGGAACCTTTGCCCGATTTCGCATCCCCAGCACGGCCGACGTCGTCAAGGCAACTAAGGAAGCCCTTCGGTCGATCGCTCGCCGATGGCAGGAACTCGATGCAGAGCTTTGGAAACTCGATCTGGCAATCGGTTCCCTGGTTCGAGCCACCGCGCCGCAGCTGCTGGCACTACCGGGCGTCGGCATCGAGGTCGCCGGCCAGCTGTTGGAGACCGCTGGGGACAACCCGCACCAGCGCAAGTCTGAGGCCGCATTCGCCCACCTCTGCGGAGTGGCTCCCATACCAGCCTCGTCTGGCAAGACGAACCGACATCGGCTCAACCGTGGTGGCGACCGCCAGGCCAACTGCTCCGTCTATCTGGTCGCCCTTTCACGCCTGCGCCATGATCCAAGAACGCGCTAGTACGAAGCCCGCAGAACCCGCGAGGGCCGCTCCAAGGCCCAGGTCCTTCGATGACTCAAGCGCTACATCGCCCGAGAGATCTACCGACAGCTCATACCGCTTGACACGCCATAGGAGCATCCCCGTTGGTTAGTCAAGATGGTCTGCCCCGGTATTAGGTGGGACGCGGAATGGGACAGTACGTGCCCAGCCCTCCGGTCCACGAGATCCCGATAACGTCACCCTCAGGAAGCGAAAGCTGATGCGAGAGATTCGAACCGGGCGGGTGGGAGCCAGCATCCTCGCCTCCTCCTGATGTTGAATCGGACGAGCCGGTATGAGTACCACCAGCGAACCAGACGGTACCGGCCAGGGCGAACCTTCCGGAGCGATGCTCGCGGCTCGGGCGGCCCGGATCATCGTGCGCGACGTGCTCGCAGAGATCCCTGGGCTGGGAACGGCGCTTCAAATCGTCCTTGACGAGGTCGATCTCCTGAGACCGGCACGCGCTCGGCGGCTGGCAGTAGAGGTCGCCGAGAGGGTTGGGGACGATCTCAAGGCAAACGTAGAGGGCCGCCCAGAGCGAGAGACACTGCTCTTCAGGGGATTGGTCCTCAGCCTCGAGGCTCGGACGGCGGAGACGTGTCGAACGCCAGGCAATAGACCCACCAGCGGTCACGTAATGGGTCCACCCGCGGTCACGGGATAGACCCACCGGTGCCGTTCATTGGAATCGTATCTATCGGCGCGCCCTCCGTGCCGGTGAGCGTTCGCTCGCAAGGCTGGGAGTCGAGGTAGTAGGAGTCGTGCGCGGCTCGTTCATAGGCTCCTGGGTCCTCTCAGCGGCTTGTTTGTCAGGGTCGGAGTCGTCATCGGGTCGGTTGTGGTCGTCGTCGTTCTCCAGGCCCACCATCCCGCCGCCGTCGGGGCGGCGCAGCGGGCGGTATGTCCGGCCCCGCAGGGTCACGTGGTGGGCGCTGTTCACCAGGCGGTCGAGTGCGCTTTCGGCCAGCACTGGGTTGGGGAAAAGGGCGTACCAGTCTCGGGG
>DATKSV010000132.1:0-2141 GCA_035531535.1 Candidatus Nanopelagicaceae bacterium
GGGTCGGCCCAAGGCGGCGGATCTCTGGCCCGGCTACCGGGGGGCGGCCTCGAGGCCCGGGCGGGTGGCCCCGCGGGGGATGCGTGGCTTGGGCGCTTTCCTGGCCGCTCGTCAGCCCGTTCCTGCGCCTTAGCTGTCGGCGCGGCCCTCCCCGGGGCAAATCCCGTCGAGCGGGCGTCGCTGAGGCGGCTGGCGCGAAACCCGCAGCTTTGGTTGCTTGCTGCCGGCGCGCTCCTGATGGCCTGAGCGGTGACCACCGCTCAGGGAGCTTGGTTCAGTCCCCCAGCACGGTCGACCCAGTGGCGACCGCGACCAGCTTTCCCTGGTGAACGACCTCGGTAGTGGCCACCATCAGCTTGCCCTGGTGGATGGCTCGGCCCTGGGCGACGATGTCGCCGCCATCTGGGGGAACCTGCGCCAGGAAGTTGATCTTCACGTCCAGGGCTCGGTAGCCACTGCCGGGCCTGGCCAGGGACTGCCCGGCCGCCGAGGTGGCCGACTCTGCCAGCAACCCTAGGCACCCTCCGCTCACCATTCCCAGCTCGTTGGTCAGCCAGTCGGAGGCGGGCTTGGAGAAAGTGATCGCGCCTCGGTCGACTCGAGTCACCCGGATGCCCAGCAGACGATCGATAGGGGGCCTTGGCTGCTCGCCGTGGGCCGCCTTTGCCAGCACTTCCAGTCCGTGGGTCGCGGCTGGGACCACGACCGCCGGCGGCGGCACGATTGGCCGGGCCCAGGGGTCATGGGTGGCCCAGTCGGGCTCAGGGGCAGGCGGCTCGAGCCGAGGCAAACCGCTGACGTCCATCGGGGGCTGCAGGAACACCCGGGACGTTCCGAATCCGAGCAACTCCCCGACCGGCCCCCGCAGCTCGGCAACTGCCAGCCCATGGCGTCCTGAGCTGTGCAGAACCGAGGCCTGGGCCGTCAACTCCCCTCCCGGGCTGGGCATCTCCGCGAGGAATGTCATGGACAGCTCGGCCGTGGAGAAGAGGACTCCCGGGGGCAGCGCGGTGAGCACTGCGCCGGTCAGGGCGGAGTCTCCGAGCAGGACCAGCACTCCGGGATGGATGATCCCCTTGGGGCCGGCCAACCATGGACTGGCGGGCATGGTGAAGGTGACCGAGCGCCTGCCTATCTGGGTCAATAGCCGGCCCGTCAGGCGGGCGCTGGACGGCGTGCGCAGCAGCCCGTCGCGCAGCCCTCTCAGCTGAGCCCTGCCCGTCAGTCGAAAGGCTGCCGGGTCGGCTGGGCCGCCTCGAACCGGTTCTTGCCACGGCTCGAGGTCGCCGGGTGGAATCCCGGTCACAGCTAGTCAACTCCCTTCGACTGGTGGGAATTAGGAAGAGGGACTGGGGGCAGTTCATCAGGCAGCCAGCCTTGCGGTAAGAGGGTTGGTGGGGCGGCGGTGGTCAAGCCCCCACCTCTTGCTCCGGCCAGTAGCTGGAGCGGTAGGAGGGATGGGTGAGGGTCAGCCGGGCTCTGGTGCCGTCCAGGAACGGCTGCGAGGCGGGGGCTGCTGTGAGGGCGTTCATGAAGTCATCCCCTGAGATGCGATAGAGCTGGCAGTCCTGGATCGCGGTCGCGGTAGCGGTCCGGGGTATCTGCTCCAGGAGGCCTATCTCACCAAAATAGCTGCCCGCGGACATGACGCGCAGATGCTGGGGCTGGGTCCCCTCGCCGCGGGCGCTGACATCAACTTGCCCACTTCGGAGGATGTAGAAAGAGTCGGCAGGATCGCCCTCGCGGATGAGCACGGTTCCCGCTGGCCGGGCCTCCTCGGAACAGGCGCGCGCCAGCTGCTCCAGGACCGGCCGGGAGCCGGTGGCGAAGATCCCGAGTGTTCCCAGCAGCTCCACCTTGGACCGGATCGCGGCCAGGCCCAGCACCGCCGCGTCGTCCATCCGGTGCAACCATGGGTAGGCCAGAGCTGCCAGGGCGGGAACCCCCAAGGCCCATCAAGGCGAGGGTGGGATGCAGGCTGAGCGTGCTCTCAAGCAGCGCGGCCAGGATCGAGCCCAGAGAAATTGCTCCCAGCACCAGCGCGAAGAACACCCCGAAGACTCTGGCCACCATCTCGCTGGCGACGGAGCGCTGCAGGGCCGTGATCGCCAGCACATCCACCACCAGGGTGCCGCCACCCC